>JAWLDI010000249.1:0-2510 GCA_041686715.1 Pelovirga sp. | reverse complement strand
GGCAATCCGGCCGAGACTTCTGCGACTGTCCAGATTAAAAATTGCAACCGTATCGTCTCCCTGCTCGGCAACATAGAGAATATCATTCGCAAACAACAGCCCCTGCGGGCGCCCCCCCGTAGACAACTCACCCCGGCTCTCTAGCGTGTCAGCATCCAGCAGTTGCACTTTTTGTGACAGTGCAAGAGACACGGCGAGCAGGTTTTTTTCCTCAATATAGATGGCAAAGTGGGGCTGAAAACCAAGATATGTGCGTGCTTCGATGTATCCTGAACGTAAATCCATCCGGCTGACATAGCCGCTCTTTTCATCCAGCAGAAAGGCAACCCTGCCGGCGGCATCGACTTGCATAAAGGTAGGAGCATCATTAAGGGGGGCTGGAAAAAAATCAACGGTCCGAAAAGTCGACAGGTCGACAACCTTGACCAGGCGATCTTGGGCAGCCAGAACGTAGAGAAAACCATCTCCCCCCGTTTGAACAGCATTAATCCAGGTTGGTCCACCGGTGATCCCAAAGGCATCAACAACCCGGTTCTCATCAGCGCGGACAACAAAAATCGTATCAATATCAGGGCAACTCACGTACAGCAGGTCCAGCGGCAACTGCCTGGTTGCCGCCGTCACCTGTAATCTCGGCTCGAAGCCACCACCTCGTGTCAGCGATCGTTCTACATCCCACAATACAAACAGCGCAGCGCTCTCATCTGCCGCGAGATGAATCTTTTCTGCAAGTGAAATTTCAACGGTCGCGGGAAATTCGTTAATCTCTCTCCAGGCACCCGACTCATCACCGATCTGAATGCTGGTGAAGCTGAACCGGATTGATGAATACGTTCCCGGGGGAAGAACGATGGCTCCGAGAAACATCTGTGCATCGGCCAGCTCTTCGCTGTCAATAGTTAACGGCTGGCTGGTCAGCGGCAACCAGTAATGGCCATCAAGAACTGACACCTCATCAATATTCATTCGTACCGCAGGAGCGCGACTGTCCTTCAGCGCGAAAAAACTATTGAGCCGGGCATATCCTGGCCGGTTCGGCACCTCCGTGTATTGCGGCGGCTGGCGCAAATCCTGCTGCGGCAGGGCACAGGAGGCTAGAAACAGCAATAAAACCAGGGCTGCAAGGCGAATCTGTTTACTAATCTTGGTAACCGATGTTTCACACATGATCAGTCCTTGCTTGTATGACAGACTGCACAACCATTGTAGGCGTCCTGCTGCGTGTGCTCGTCAATACCTGGCCAGGCGCGGTAGCCCCAGCGCAACATCGCCGGGTACGGGGAGCCGTGTGGTCGATGGCAGGAAATACAGGACACCATATCCGAACCACGGTTGATCAGACTAAAATCCGCATCCGCCGAGCTGACATTGGGACGGGCAACGGGCACCTGCGGATTATACAGTGACATCGCGGCAAATTCGCCGGCATCCGGAATAGCAACGTCTACCGGATGCCGGATCCAGGTTGAACCAGTGGCCGTATCGCTGTGAAAAAGCCCATGGCAACCGACACACTTCTGGCTGATCACGCCGCTTTCAAGATAACTTGCGTAGGGTCCGCTGCCGCCCTGGTAGACATTGTGACGATCTGCTGCCGGATTCTGTTCCCAATTGGGATCTTCAATCCCGACAACCCCTTCAGTCGGTGGCTCGTCCGTGAGATCACGCTGCATCACTGAACCGAGAAAACGGTACCAGCCCTGATCATAGCCGACGACAGTTGCGGCACCCTCGGCGTGATGCTGGGGGACATGACACCCTTCACAACTGCTGGTAGCTGTCGCCAGAGAACCATGACAGTCAATACAATTTTCCGCTCGTTCTTCGCCTCCGGGAGCCGTTATCGGCGAAAACCGCAGATCCGCATCGATAATTCCACCAACATTATGTCCGTAGGCACTGCCTTTGCTGATCATCCAGTGGTAATTACCTGCAGCCAGAGTCGAGGTGCCCAAGCCGTCCGGCGGATAGGTCGGTTCGGTCAGGTTGAGAACAATCGGCACCCGCACCCCTTCATTTTCTACAATCGTTTCCGCTCCGGCATGACTGTGACAACCAATACAGTTTGTCCGCAAAAGATTCTCCAGCGGTTGTTCGCTGACAACCCTTTGGCCATTAGGGTCGAGGGTGTAGGCAACCGGTGACCCCTGCTCACTGTTGTGCATGGTGTGACAGAGGACACAGTTCCCCTGCACCTGTGCCCGAAGGGTCGCAGGTAGCATCAGGGCAACCACCAGGGCACCGAGAAGAATCCATCCTCTGTTAAACATGCTTAACTCCTCACCGGTAACGCCCGGTTCAGATTATTTTCCCCGGTTCAAACCAGGCGACTAGCGTGAAAAAATCTCAACCCGACCGTTCCCTTCATCGACGACACACAGATTACCCCAAGGGTCAAAACGCAAATGCCGGGCGAAGTAAACCCGTCCGGCCGACTGACCGTTATCAAGAAAACGATAACGGAAGGCGCCCTGCTCATCGTAGGCCAGGACGCTGTTCTGATGGCGATC
>JAWLDI010000248.1:0-2610 GCA_041686715.1 Pelovirga sp. | reverse complement strand
ACATCGATACCAAGACGTTCCGACAGGGCTTTCTGCATGCGCTCGGAAGCAGCCACTCCACCGGTAAGGTAGACCTTGCCGATTTTTTCTTCACTTGAAGTGGCTGAAAAGAAATCAAGGGAGCGTTGCACCTCCTGCACCAGGTTTTCCGTGGCATCGTTGAGGACATCTTCGATGTTATCTGCATCCAGATCGCCGACATCACGATCTCCCAGCTTGATCTGCTCTGCCTCTTCGCTACTGACCCCGAGGCGCTTCTGTAATTCCTGGCTGAGCAGATTACCACCGGTCTGGATATCGCGGGTAAAAACCGAGTTGCTGCCCCTCATCACGTTAACACTGGTAGCACTGGCACCCAGGTCAATCAGGGCAACAACTTCACCCTCGACAAAACCATAGTTGTAGTCAAACATATTCTCTACGGCAAAGCAGTCAACATCCATGACCACCGGCACCAAGCCGGCATCGGCGAAAACAGCTGAGTGGTCGTTGACGAACTCCTTCTTTGCCGCTACCAGAATAACGCTCATCTGGGAAGGATCTTTCGGGTCCGGGCCAAGGAGGTGAAAATCGATGTTGACCTCGGATATGTCAAAAGGAATATATTGCTCCGCTTCCCACTGAATCGATGCCTCCAGCTCAGACTCCGTCATCATCGGCAGATTGATTTTCCGGATAATAACCGAATGGCCGGAAACCGACGTCGCCACTTGCTTGGTTTTGATTTTCATCGATTCCAGCATATTCTGGATAACACTGACAATCGCCGGTGAATCCATGATGGCGTTATCGATGATAGTTTCCGGTTCAAGCGGCATGATACCGATGTTCTGCAGATGGTATGTTCCGCGAGCCTCACGTAAACGCACCAGCTTGACCGCGCTTGTGCCGATATCAATACCGACAATATCTTTTTTCGATGCGAACATGTTTTATCCAGTCGAAAAGAGAATCCCCAAAAAATCGGTCGGCTACCTGTCGCCTACCCGTCCGGAAAAACCTTAGCCTTGTCCGAAAGCTTATACCCCAAAGCCAGGATGATCTTACGCATGGTTTCCATACGGCAAGGACTGCCGCGTTCAATCCGGGTGATGGTAAGAGGGGAAACATCCGCCTTACGAGCCAGTTCAGCCTTGCTCATCAATAAGGACTCACGTACTTCCTTGACCCGATTGTGCGTCATGCTCACTACCCCACTACCCCATTAACAACAATCATGAAATGTAGAAATTGAGCATAATTATAGGTCAGCGAAAGATATTGTCAAGAAGTTTTAAATTAAACCAATAAATAAAATCAAAACCGGCTAATTGATTAAGCCAAGATACCATCCGATCAGCAGCGGTCCCCAGAACAGGTAGACAACAGCAGCAAACGCCAGAAACGGCCCGAACGGGATGGCAAGCCTGGTATCACCTTTGCGCACCAGCATCAGCGGCACCCCGATCAACGTGCCCGCCAGTGATGCCAGAAAAACAATGGGAAACACTGCCTGCCAGCCGAGAAAAGCCCCGAACATCGCCAGCAGCTTGATATCTCCACCGCCCATCCCTTCGCGTCCGGTTATCTTTTCGTAAACCCAGGCCACCGCCAGCAATGACCCTCCGCCCAGCAGAATACCGATGATTGAATCGTACCAGGTAAGCCAGGGGACCAAAAAAGAACCGGCAAAGCCGACCAGAATCCCCGGCAGGCTGATCACATCAGGAATGATCTGGTGATCGAGATCAATAAAGGTGATAACGACCAGGGCAGCAACAAAGACCAGATAGACGATGGTCACCGGAGAAAAACCGAAATAATAAAACGTCAGGGCAAACAAGGTTCCGGTCAGAGCTTCCACTGCCGGATAACGAGGCGAGATGTTGATCCGACACGCTGAGCAACGTCCGCGCAACAACAGATAACTGATCATCGGAATGTTTTCAAACCAGCGAATCCTGTGACCACAGGCCGGGCAGGATGAGGGAGGCGAAACAATCGACTTTTCTGCCGGTATCCGGTAGATACAGACATTGAGAAAAGATCCGACAACCGCGCCGAAAATAAAGGTAAATACCAAAAAAATGTGCATTTCAGATGACACGACAGTCTTCCTCTACTTTCAGAAGCTATTTCCCACGCATCTCAGCAAACTTGCTGGTACTGAAGACGCGCCCGTTAGGCAGCAGTTCCCATTCACCACCGTAAGGGTCAGCAGGAAGTTCATCCAGATAGCCGGAATCAACCAGTTCACCAAATTCAGGAATGCGACCCTCTTTTTGTTTGCACTGTTCCAGCGCGTCTTCGATAACAACGGCATTTTCGAGAGCGGTTAAACGTAAAGACAATCGTCGTCTCAATGCATCACTTTGAGTCTCGCCAAGCATTTGTCTTATCGCAGGGGACGCTCTTCGTTATCGCAGGGGACGCTCTTAAATATCTAAGCTTAAATCCTCATCCTTATCGCAGGGGACATTCTATATTGTCCCCGAGAACTCATAACATGAAGAATTACCATAGCTCCTTTGCCAGTTTAGTCAGATGAACATTGTTTCAGTTGCTCTCTCATAGCGCCACTAAAAGAATCAAAATCTGCCAGATGCTTATTTAATATCAACACAACAATCT
>JAWLDI010000247.1:0-2664 GCA_041686715.1 Pelovirga sp. | reverse complement strand
CACCGTATCGGTGTCACGGACCGCCCCCTTGAGCCGCTCGGCAATCTGGCACAAGAGCTCGTCTCCGAGCGCATGGCCGAGGGCATCATTGACCAGCTTGAAGCGATCAATATCGAGCAGCACCAGCGCGGCAGCCCGTCCGGATCGCTGGGCGAAATGGATAGCCTGTTCAAGGCGATCCTTGAGCAGAACGCGGTTGGGCAGCCCGGTGAGCAGGTCGTGGGTGGCCTGGTATTCGAGCTGCTTTTCGTAGGCTTTCTGGGTCGTGATGTCTCTGGCAACATGAATGTAATAGTCGCGGTCACTGTCAGCCGGAAAAGGAGTGGTCGTTACCTCGAACACTTTCTCCTGACGTTTGTGCTGTACAACTCCGCTATGAGACTTATTATCCCAGATTGTCTGCACCTGGGGACAGTCAGCGCAGACGCCGCTCTTGTTCCACAAGGCTTCACAGCAGCGTTTGCCGATCAGCTGACCGGGCAAATCCCCGGTCAACCGGTATGCGGCCCGATTGGCACGAACAATCCGCATCTGCTTATCATGAACGGTAATGATCTCGCTCATGGCATCAAAGGTCGTCTCCCATTCCCGCCGGGCCAGTTCGGCCTCCTGTTCCGCCCGATGACGCTCCTGCCGGGTGGTCCATTCACGCAGGGAGCGCTCGACAATACGCGGCATGGCCATGAAGGTTTCCGGTGTTTTGACAATATAGTCCAGGGCTCCGGCCTTGAGGGCCTCAACCGCCAGGGCTTCACTCCCCTGGGCCGTCATGATCAGTACCGGACACGGGCATTGCTGACCACTCTCTTTGAGATATTCGATCGCCTGGCCGTCGGGCAGGTTCAAATCGAGCAACAGAATATCAGGGGAAAAGGATGCAACTTCAGCGCGGCACTGCTTGAGACAGTCTGCAACAAGGACCTCAACAGTATCTTCGTTTGCCATCAGGTAGCGCTTGATAACATTTGCGTGTGATATGTCATCTTCGACGACCAGGATGCGAGTCACTTTGTTGTCCACCTATAACTCCTCTTGACGGGGTCTGACACTAAGAACACAGACGCAGGATCTCGCCGGCCACTTTCTGTAACGGCAGCACCTGATCTACCCCTCCAAGCTTGATTGCCTCTTTCGGCATCCCGAATACCACACAACTTGCCTCATCCTGGGCGATGGTCCGGGCGCCGGCATCGTGCATTTCCTTCATTCCTTTGGCACCATCATCCCCCATACCGGTCATGATCACCGCCACCGCATTTTTTCCGGCATAACGGGCGGCACTGCGAAACAGCACATCCACGGAAGGCCGATGGCGCGACACCAACGGACCGTCCTTTATCTCGACATAATAACGAGCACCACTGCGCTTAAGCAGGGAATGGCGATTGCCCGGTGCCAGCAGGGCACGACCACGCACCACTGTATCACCATTTGCGGCTTCTTTAACGCTAATTTTACACAAGGTGTCAAGGCGTCTGGCAAAAGCGGCGGTAAAACTTTCCGGCATATGCTGTACAATAACGATTCCCGGGGTATCTGCCGGCAAGGCTTCTAGAAAAATGCGCAGGGCTTCGGTACCACCGGTCGAAGCCCCCACCACGACAACCGACTCAGTTGTCTGGACCATCGCCTTGGCGCTCGATTTACTCAATATCGCATCAGCATTCAGCTTCGGTTCCACGCTCATGGACGGGCGTTGCAGAACGCCCGGCTTACTGCAGGCGGCAGCTTTGACCGCATCACAGATCCGCACCCTGGCTTCCTGCAGAAACTGCTTTGTGCCCAGGCGCGGTTTTTCAATAATTTCCACAGCACCATATTCCAGTGCCTTCAGCGCAGTCTCGGAGCCACTGCCGGTCAGACTCGAACACATCACCACCGGAATCGGATGCTGACTCATAATTTTCTGCAGAAAGGTCAGGCCATCCATGCGCGGCATCTCGACATCGAGGGTAATCACATCGGGAATGTCGTTCTTCATCCGTTCGGCGGCCACAAACGGGTCGCTTGCAGTCGCCATGATGTCAATATCCGGGTCGCACGACAGCACATCAACCAGTGTCTGCCGCACTATGGCTGAATCGTCGACGATCAGCACCTTGATTTTTTTAGCCATCGGTTGCTCCTCCGGCGATACCGGACAACGATACCGGTATTATCAGCCGTTCAGATTCAAATATCCCGCAGTCGTTTACTCAATCGTTTGAGAAAAACCTGTCCGCTATGAGGAAAAAAAATCAGTTTGCGGCCACAGTCGCCACCTGTATCGTTGGCAACAACACGCAAACGGTAAGTGTCCAGAAGTTTCAGCGCAGACTCAATATTCTGTTGTCCTACCGACTTGAGACGAACATTGGTGGCCGCCCGCAGCACATCGGCACCACCAAACACCTTGGCTACCAGGCTCTGCCTCTTGATCCGGTGAGCCTCGAAACGATCAATCATGTAGTGGATCGAACTGTCGACATATTTAAAATCTGTTGGTTCCGGTCGCCCCGGCGACCGGATATTGTAGGGCAGCATGGCATGGCAGATCGCTCCGACCTGGTGCTTCGAACTATACAGTACAACGGCAATACAAGAACCCAGAATGGTGGCAACTTCAGCCGGTTCCAGGCAGAAGGCCAGCTCAGCCGGTTCCAGATAAATTCTGGACAGTTCTGC
>JAWLDI010000246.1:0-2727 GCA_041686715.1 Pelovirga sp. | reverse complement strand
AGTGCGGGAAAGACATCAGCAAATATAATCTGGATATGTTAGGCTCCTGCCTTTGTCAACATCGACTAATCGATCACAATCATGATGATCAAAATTTTTACGGAGGATTGAACAAATATGAGCAAGAAAGTCAAAAAAGAAGAAGGTCAGATTTCCATTCACACCGAGAATATTTTCCCTATCATCAAAAAGTGGCTTTACAGCGACAAGGATATTTTCCTGCGTGAGCTTGTCTCCAATGCCGTTGATGCCATTCACAAGCTGCAGAATGTCAACCTGGTTGAAGGCCTGCAATTGTCTGACGATTATCAGGTCAACATCCATATCGACAAAGATGCCGGCACCTTGACCGTTGCTGATAACGGTATCGGCATGACTGCCGACGAGGTCCGCAAGTACATCAACCAGGTGGCGTTTTCTTCGGCTGAAGATTTTATTGAAAAATTCAAAGATCTGGAAGACAAGAATCAGATTATCGGCCATTTCGGTCTTGGTTTTTATTCCAGCTTTATGGTCGCAGAAACGGTTGAAATTCGTACCCGTTCCTATCAGAAAGAAGCGCAAGGGGTTCACTGGAAGTGTGAAGGTACGACCAGCTACAGCATTGAACCGATTGACATGGATCAGCGCGGCACAGAAGTGACCCTGCATCTGAATGATGATGAAAAGGAATTTCTCGATCCAGTAAAAGTGCGTGAGCTGATCAAAAAGTACTGTAATTTTCTCCCGGTCTCCATCTGCCTGGAAGGGGATGAGGTCAATGATAAAAACCCCCTCTGGACCAGGTCTTCCAGCGAAATAACCGACGATGAGTACAAGGAGTTCTACCGCAAGCTTTATCCCATGTCGGATGACCCGCTGTTCTGGATTCATCTGAACATCGATTTTCCCTTTAATCTCAAAGGAATTCTGTATTTTCCACACCTGACGAACGAGTTTGATGTCACTCGCAGCCACATCAGCCTGTTCTGCAATCAGGTGTTTGTATCGGATAATACGCCGGAATTGATTCCTGAGTTTTTAACCCCCCTGCAGGGATGTCTTGATGCCCCTGATCTGCCCCTCAACGTATCACGCAGCTATCTGCAGAATGATCCGCAGGTGCGCAAAATTCGTGAAGTTATCAGCGGGCGTGTGGCTACAAAAATTGTCGATCTGGCGAAAAAAGATCATGATACCTTCGTCCCGATCTGGGAGGATATCCACTCCTTTGTAAAATACGGGATGATGCGTGAGGATAAGTTCTACGACAAGGTCAAGGATCAGGTGATCTACCGTTCAACCGGTGATGAACGCTACACTACCCTGCCGGCTTACCTGGAGCGCAATAAGGAAAAGCATGAAAACAAGGTGTATTACGCCAACGATGAAGGTGCCCAGGCGACTTACCTGAAACTTTTCAAAACACAAGGATTGGAAGCTCTCATCCTCGATGCCATGATCGATAACCACTTTATCCAGTTTCTTGAATCAAAGAACACGGATCTGAAATTTGAGCGGGTCGATTCTGATATCACCGAAAACCTCCTTGAGCACGACGATTCCAAAAAAATTGTTACCGGAGAGGACAACCAGAGCAAGGAAGAGAAGATCGAAAAAATCTTCAAAGATCATCTTGATATCAAAGGGTTGCATATCCGTGTTGAGACCCTCAAGGATGAATCAGTGCCGGGAATGATACTGCTTAATGAGCAACAGCGCCGCTTCAAGGAGATGACGCGGATGATGGCACAACAGGGCGGTGGTGAGGAAATGCCCGACATGTTTGCTGACCATACCCTGATGGTCAATACCGCCAGCCCGGCCATCGCCAAGGTACTGGCTCTGGTCGATAATCATGATCAGGACACCGCCGATATGCTGGTTGACCAGATTTACGACCTCGCCATGCTTTCCCATCAGGCCATCAGCAAGGAACGGATGGCCGGTTTCATGGAGCGCAGCGGTAAATTGCTGGGAATGATCTGAAATGACGTGAACTGTGAGCCGTGAGCCGTGAACGGTTTACTGCTCACGGTTCACTTTTGATTCAACTGCCCCGTCTGTCTCAACGCCTCATACAAAATAATTGCTGTCGCATTAGCCAGGTTCAAACTCCTGACCGCCGGTGAAAAGATCGGGATGCGGATTGCCTGATCTCCAGCTGCTTCGATAACGTCCTCAGGCAACCCCAATGTTTCCTTGCCGAACACAATAAAATCCCCCGCTGTAAACTGAACTTGCGTGTAGTTCTTCTGCGCTTTTTTCGAGGTGTACCAGAATCTGCCCTCGGGGAACTCCTGTTGGAGTTGTTCAAATGAATCCCAGCGCCGCAGTTTAACCTCGGGCCAGTAATCAAGGCCGGCGCGACGTACCTGCTTGGCGTCAATAGAAAAACCCAACGGGCCGACCAGATGAAGCCAGCTGCCGGTCGCCGCGCACAGGCGACCAATGTTGCCGGTATTAGGGGGGATTTCCGGTTCGATCAGGACAATATGGAAGGGTGGTGCTGGTGTGTCGTTATCTTCTTGCATGGTTGAGGTCATAGTTATTTCTAAAAAGGGCTTTTTGGTCCACGGAAAGCACGGAAAAACACGGAAAATAAAACCATTAAATAATAAGGCCATTTTCCTCACAGGTTACGCAGAGGAGCTTTTGTCAGCAGATTTGTTTTATGCTTTACATGTTTTCCGTGCCTTTACGTACTTTCCGTGGACAACATTAATTTTTCAAGGCCTGATCAAGATC
>JAWLDI010000245.1:0-2747 GCA_041686715.1 Pelovirga sp. | reverse complement strand
CATCGCTGTGGTAAAACGGCCGCGGACCTTGACCAGGTAAGTTTTTGCAACCTCCTTGCCGGGGTGACTTAAAGCATGTGCAAGATCACCGTCATTGGTCAGCAGCAACAACCCTTCACTATTGTAATCGAGGCGCCCGACCGGGAACAAGCGTTCAGGTATATCTCTGACGAGATCAGTCACCAGCGCCCGGCCTTCAGGATCCTTGAGGGTGCAAACGTATCCGCGCGGCTTATTGAGAAGCACGGTCAACTTGCGTTCTTCACCTTTAAGGGAAACACCGTCAACTTTAATCTGATCCGTACGAACATCGGCACTCTGACCCAGATGTGCGGTTCTGTTATTGACCGTGACCCGCCCTTGGCTGATCCAGTTTTCAGCCTGACGACGCGATGCCAGACCGGCCTTAGCTATCAATTTCTGCAGACGTTCGCGCATTATAGTCTCTTTGCTTACTGATCACCGGGTTCAAGAGGAAGAGCTTCAACCATCTCAGGATCCAGCGCGGTAAATTCTTTTAATGTCGGTAAATCGTTGAGATCTTTCAGCCCGAACATTTCCAGAAAAAACCGGGTGGTGCCGTATAATAGCGGCCGCCCGGGAACATCTTTCTTGCCAAGAATGCGCAGCAGGTTCCGTTCCAGCAGGGTCTTCATCACGCCCCCAGAATCTACGCCGCGCAAATATTCAATTTCTGCTCTGGTTACCGGTTGCCGATAAGCGATAATAGCAAGGGTTTCCAGCGCTGCCGGAGACATTTTTGCTGGGCGTTCTTTCTGTAACCGTCGCAAACCGGAAGCAAGGTGAGGAGCGGTACGGAACTGCAACCCCCCGGCCACTTCCATCAGGCGGATACCATGCCCGGTGGCATTGTATTGTGCCATCAGTTCGGCAGTGACAGACTTTATCTCATTTCTATCGGTTTCGGCCAGTTCCGCCAGCTTGTCAATGGACAACGGTGCTTCGGACACAAATAAAAAAGCCTCAACCAACGCTTTTAGCTCAGTCATAATCCAGAATCTTTTCCTCGATATACAGACGTTGCAGTTGTTCAGTCGAAGCCACCCGCGCCAACCAGATTTCACTGAATGAGGCCACCTGTTCAATCCTGATCATACGCATACGAATTAACTCAAGTAGAGCCAGAAAGGTGACTACCAACTCAGCACGGCTAAAGCTATCCGCAAAGAAATCATGAAATGCCATACGCGTGCATTCCGTCATCCGGTGGCTGATTTTAGCAATATAATCAGCCACGGACAGGCTCTCGCGGACAACCTCATGAAACACATCGGTCTTCACATTTTTCATCAGCAGATGAAAGGCATTTGCCAGTTGATAAACGCTGACGGTCATATCAACATCCTGAGGAGTTTCTGCAGGAAAAATGTCAGTGGTACAACCATGGTTCAGGAAGATGTCACGATCAAGCTGGGGCAACCGCTCAAACAGTGACCCCGCTTCTTTATAGCGTTGATATTCCAGCAACCGTCTGACCAGCTCAGCACGTGGATCCTCTCCCTCCTCGTCACTCACCTCGTCGCTGACCGGCAGCAGCAGGCGCGATTTAATATGGACCAATTGCGCTGCCATCAGCAAAAATTCACCGGCGACATCAAGATCAAGCTGCTTCATGCGATCAATAACGGCCAGGTATTGTTCGGTAATCTCACCGATACGGATATCATAGATATCCATCTCCTGGCTCTTTATCAGGTGCAATAACAGGTCTAAAGGTCCTGAAAATTTTTCTAATTTGATGTCAACCGACATTGAACCCCATTATCAGTAGGGGCACGGCGCGCCGTGCCCTGCTCTATGTTCGTGCCATCATCGACACCAAGGGCACGGCGTGCCGTGCCCCAATAATCGTCGAGGGATACCAGGTAAGTTTTTACGACGCCATCTTAATGGCCAAAAAGAAAGCGCATGGCCTGTTCAACCAGCGTCATCTGCTGGCCCGCCATCATCAGGACCAGAAAATTGATGACAGGAGCAAGAAACAACGACCAGAAATCAGTGAAAAAGACCAGCAGTACAATCAGTACCAGACCGAATGGCTCCAGACGCGACAACAGGGCTGCGTAAAAATCGGGGATAAAACCCATCAGGATGCGACCACCATCTAACGGGGGCACGGGAAGCAGGTTGACGACGGCCAACAACACATTGATATAAAGACTGAAAGCAACCATCATTGTCAATGGCGTCAACAGCTGGAGAAGCATGCCGGCATCAGCGGCAGAAGCCGGTTCGAACCATCCCAGAAGCCGAAGCAAAATAGCGGACAGCAATGCCAGCAGCAGATTGGTCAGAGGACCGGCCAGTGCTACCCAGACCATATCTTTACGCGGACGGCGAAAGTTGGACGGATTGACCGGAACCGGCCGGGCCCAGCCAAAACCAAAGACAAAAACGGCGATACTGCCGATCGGGTCCAGGTGTTTGAATGGATTCAGGTTCAGACGCCCGAGCAAACGGGCAGTAGGATCGCCGAAACGCTCAGCAACGTAACCATGAGAAACCTCGTGCAGCATGATCGCCAGCAATGCAGGGACCAGCATCACGGCCAGTTTGGAAAGAACGTCCTCCATGTAGCTCCTGTAGTACTCAAAGTGGTGCCGGACGAGCCGATCATATGCCACTTCAGATCATTACTGGATCAGTTCCGATCCAGATGACACTCTAGTTGAGTTGTGTTTATCGGTCAACTGAACTGTGCTGGCGAGGTAAAAACGCGCCAAGTG
>JAWLDI010000244.1:0-2759 GCA_041686715.1 Pelovirga sp. | reverse complement strand
GTCCGTTACGAGGTGAGTGCTGAACCCGTTGATGCCAAGCTCTGTCACTGCAGAGCCTGTCAAACCCAGCACGGTGCGCCGATGCAATGGGCTGCTATGTTCCATAAGCATCACGTCAGGTTTACGGCCGGGTCAGAGCTGCTGCGTTTTTACCATAGTGACCAGGATATTCAGGAGCGCATTTTACCCTGTAAGGTCAGCTGCAACCAGTGCGGCACCCTGATAGCCGATGAAGGGCGCCGGATGTGGCTTGCTTTTCCCACGCTGTTCGATTTCGGGCAACAGGCCGAGATCCCTCATGCTTTCAAACCGACCTGCCATATTTTTTACCGCCAGCGGGTCATCGATATTGATGATGACCTGCCGAAATGGCTGGGACACAAAAACCATTCGGCCCGTTTCTGATGCTGTTGGTGGTGATCTTTTATACCGTTTGCAAGAAGTGATTATATCGCCATATCCGACGAAAAAAGACAGATAAAGTTAATAATTCGCCAATTCTGACGCCCCTTACATTTTTATACTTATCAACTCGCAAATTTTGACGAAAAAATATATAATTATAGTAACTATTCGCCAAAGGAGACGAGATGAGTATCGATCCCCATATGAGCGACAAAGCGATTTTGGCAGATATCGGCCACCGTCTGGGCCGCCGCCGCGTGGAGCTGGAATTGACCCAGGCTGATCTGGCCGGGGAGGCCGGGGTTTCCAAACGTACCGTGGAGCGGGTCGAGGCCGGGGAGTCGGTACAGACGACCACCCTGATTCGTATTCTGCGGGTGATGGAACTGCTCCAGGCTCTCGATGCATTCATTCCGGAGATCGGACCACGCCCCATGGATCTGCTGAAACTACAAGGAAAAGAGCGACAGCGGGCCTCGTCAAAAAAACGCAAGAAGGCGTCGGAAAGCAAATGGTCCTGGGGGAATGAGCCGTGAGTACGGTTGCTGAGGTTCGGCTCTGGGGACGCACCATCGGGGCGGTCGCTTTGGCGGAGGGTGCCGATGTGGCTTCCTTTGAATACGATCCGGCCTTTATCCGCAGTGATATTGAGGTTGCACCTCTGACCATGCCGCTGGCGCAGCGTATTTACTCATTCCCGGCAATGGGACGGGAAACCTTCCACGGTCTGCCCGGGCTGCTTGCTGACTCATTGCCCGACCGCTTCGGCAATATTCTGATCGATGCCTGGCTGTCCACGCAGGGGAGAAGTCCCGAGTCTTTTAACGCAGTGGAGCGGCTGTGTTATACGGGAGTGCGGGGTATGGGGGCACTGGAATATTTTCCGGTACTGGGGCCTCACCGGGCGCGTCAGTCCAGGCCGGTCGAGATCGACAAGCTGGTTGAACTCGCATCCGAGATTCTTACCCACCGCAATAATCTGCAAGCTTCCTTTGGTGATGGCAGCAGCCGGGAAGAGGCGCTACGCGATATCCTGCGGGTCGGTACTTCGGCCGGGGGCGCACGTGCCAAGGCGGTTATCGCCTGGAACCCCGAGACCAACGAGGTCCGCTCCGGGCAGATCAAGGCGAACCCGGGCTTTGAGCACTGGCTGCTTAAATTCGACGGCGTCTCCGGCAACAAAGACAAGGAAATGGAAGACCCCAGGGGCTATGGTGCCATCGAATATGCCTATTATCGGATGGCGACGGCGGCCGGCATCAGCATGAATCCATGCCGACTGCTGGAAGAAAACGGTCGGCGTCATTTCATGACCAGGCGCTTTGATCGACAAGCAGATGGTGAAAAGCTGCATATGCAGTCTCTCGGCGGCCTGGCTCATTTTGATTATAATCTGGCCGGGGGCTACGCTTATGAACAGGTATTACTTATTATCCGCCAACTGGGGTTGTCGATGAACACCATCGAGGAGCAGTTCCGGCGCATGACCTTCAATATTGTCGCTCGCAATCAGGATGATCATGTCAAGAATATCGCGTTTCTGATGGACAAGTCAGGGCGTTGGTCACTCGCTCCGGCATTTGACGTGACCTACAGTTTTCAACCGAGGGGCAAATGGACTTCGCAACATCAGATGACGCTGAACGGCAAGCGCGACGGTTTCAGCCTGGAGGATTTTCGACATTGTGCAGAAATGGCATCGATGAAGCGCGGGCGGGCCGAGACGATCATTGACGAGGTTTACAAGGCGGTTTCACGTTGGCCGCACTATGCCGAGGAGGCCGGGGTTTCAGCCGACTGGCAGGGCCGGATCGCTCGCACCCTGCGTTTGGAGAAGTTGTGATATTGACCATACCAGATGTTCATCAACAAGGAAGGTGGAAACTGCTGGAGGTCAGGGTAATCCACTTTTTTTCATGATGCCATATCGATAGAAAAACGCTATGGTTGTTCACGTTCAGCATTCGACAGGGTTCAGCGAGAAATTGTCAGCGTACTGTGAGCTGTCATAAACTCCCGGGCCATGCCAGATGCCGGAGAAGAGATAACTGATATGTCAAAGGAAACCATTTACTTAGCCGGTGGGTGCCTGTGGGGTGTTCAGGCGTTTGTTAAAACATTGCCGGGAGTGATTGAAACTGAAGCAGGGCGGGCAAATGGAAGGACGCATTGTCTTGATGGTGATTATGATGGGTACGCGGAATGTGTGAAAACACTATTTGATCCTGATCTCACCAGCGTAGAGCAACTCCTGACATGTTTTTTTGACATTATTGATCCGTATAGCATCAATCAGCAAGGTGACGATGTGGGGTTGAAATACAGAACAGGAATCTACAGTAAAACTGCTGAAC
>JAWLDI010000243.1:0-2761 GCA_041686715.1 Pelovirga sp. | reverse complement strand
CGCCCGGCAGATGACGGTGGTGAACATTGCCCATGGCACTGAGCAGGCTGTTGCGGATCTGCGGGATCTCTGCGCTCAACTCGCTGATCAGGCGTTTCATCCGCTGTCGTTGTTGCAGCTCTTCCTGCCGCCCTGCCAGCGGGCAGGCACAACTGATAATCGGAAAGTCGCATGCCGCGCTGTAGTCACTGATGAGCCCTTCCTCCACGTAAACCAGCGGCCGGATCACGGTCTGGGTACCGTTGTCCGCCAGCATTTTCGGGCTCATTGCCGCGATTTTTCCCGCGTAAAACTGATTAAGCAACAAGGTTTCTATAAAGTCATCAAGGTGATGGCCAAGGGCCACCTTGTTGCATTCGAGGCGCTGGGCAACACTGTAAAGAAAGCCGCGCCGCAAGCGGGCACAAAAAGCACAATAGGATGATCCCGGCCGCCGTTTTTCCTCAATAATGGCGTAATTTTCTGTTTTTTCCATGTGGCAGGCCACCTGGTGGCGATGCAGATAGTCTGCGATCAGGTCAGTTCGATAACCGGCGAAACCGGGGTCGATATTCACAGCAATAAGATCAAAGGCAACCGGGGCGCGCCGGCGCAGATCAGTGAGTATCCTGAGCAGGGTCCAGGAGTCTTTACCACCTGACACGGCCACAGCTATCCGGTCACCATCTTCAATCAGGTTGAAATCGCCAATCGCCTGGCCGCAACTGCGTTTAATCTTGTTGTAGAGCCGCTTTTTAGCTTTCATGTCAGGTTGTTCCGTGTCCCGTATCGATTAAAAAAATTGGTGCGAAATTTGCTTATTTCCTTATCCTGACAGACAGAACCGTCGATAAGACAGATATCTGACACCAGCCTTCCAGCACAAAGAGGTTGCCATGAGTGTTGAAGCCATAAAAACATCCGCTCTTTTTTCGCCGCTCCAGCAGTCATCTGCCGCGACGATGGGCGCGACAGGCCCGAATAAGGACTTTGCCGCCATTCTTAACCAGCTCGGCAGTGAGCAGGCCCATGAACCCCCTTCGGCTGAACAGGCCCTCATTCAACTCAAAGTGACCCAGTTGCAGATGATGCAGGGGCTGTTTTCAACTATTGACGACAAGGATGACAGTCAGCCCCTGTTGGGGATGGACGCTGCTGCACCTTTCAGTCTGCTTGACGCTCGTCAGGGTCAATTTCTTGACAAGTATCGACAGAACCTGCCACCGCTGCACCAGACGCCTCCAGCTGTTGATCGTGACCAGATTGAGCAGATGATCGACCGTGTGGCGAAAAAGGTCAAGCTGGCGCCGGAATTGATCCGGGCTGTTGTCACGGTAGAAAGTTCATACGACCCGGCAGCGGTATCTCACGCCGGAGCTCAGGGATTGATGCAGTTGATGCCGGCTACTGCAGTAGATCTCGGGGTCAGGGACAGCTTTGATCCGCTGGAAAACCTCACCGGGGGCAGCCGCTATTTAACCGGATTGCTCAATAAATATGATGGCGATCTGGATCACGCCCTGGCTGCTTACAACTGGGGACAGGGCAATGTCGATCGGCACGGGCTGGAAAGCATGCCGACGGAAACCCGTAACTACGTGGCCAAAGTGAAGCAGTTACTTAACAGTACGTCAGCCAGTGTATGACCTGCCGCGTTTGCTGTAAGGGCGAAAATCCATCGGTTTGCCTTCGGCCAGGTGAAGCCAGCCCTTGGCCACGCGATAGATCATCCAGATATAATTGGCAAACAGAATCACATAGCCGATTAACAGCAGGTAGGTGATAATCCCTATCCCCGTCCACAGCATACCGTACCAGAAGGTACGGATCTGCCAGCGAAAGTGCGACTCGAGCCAGGTCCCCCGGACTTCATCGCGCTTGATATAGTTGAAAATAATCGCCACAAACAAGGTCACCCCGATAAAAAAAGAGGCCGCCTGCAGGGCATAGATGATGGTGGTCATGGTTTTTAGCGGCCGCAGCGACTCGTTATTTGATGAGCCGGGCTGCTCCGGCGTGATTGTCATCGGTTCGCTCGAGGTCATAATATGCTCATCAGGTTTTGCTGTGGTTGTTGATTTCTTTGTCCATCCAGTGACCGCCCAGGGCCCGGATCAGGCTGACACGGTGGTTGATCCACTGGCGCTGATTAGTCAGCTGCTGACTGCGAATTTCAAGTTGAGCCATCTCACTGCGCAGCAGCTCGATACTGTCGGTCAGGCCCGACAGGTAATTTTCTGTTCTTATGGTGAGAATGTCAGCATTCAACAGTCTCTGCTGGTCTAGCAACCGGGCGCGCGTGAAGCTGCTTTGTTCTGCGTACAGGGCCGACTCAACCTCTTCGATGGCGGTTAAAATTTTCAATTGTGCCGCCAGTTGCTTTTCATCACGTTGTGCCTCCTGCAGATCGCTGGCGGCTTTGAGGCGACCGCCGTCAATCAGGGGTTGAGTGATACCAAGAGCCAGACTCCAGAAGGTGCCGGTAAGATCGCCGCTGGACAGGCGGGTGAAGGAACGGCCAAGGTTGGCACTTAAATCCAGCCGCGGCAGACGGTCAGCCAGGGCTGCCGCCAGATCCCGATCCGCTGCTTTAAGTTCCAGTAATGCTGCAGATACGTCGGGACGTCGCTGAAGCAGGGAGGCCGGTAGGCCGATATCAATAACATTGGCAAGGGTCGGCAGTTCGTTACGATCTACGGCGATATTCCCCGGTGCCTGGCCAAGCAGTAGGGCAATAGCGTTGCTGGTCTGGTTCAGGGTGGTTTCAAACAGGGGGATCTGG
>JAWLDI010000242.1:0-2807 GCA_041686715.1 Pelovirga sp. | reverse complement strand
ATTACCGAGATCGTCCACAATTGCGGCCTGCGCACTAACGCGACCATGTTGTTTGGCCATCTGGAGCATTATGCCGACCGGGTTGAGCACTTGCGTCTGTTACGTGAACTGCAGGATCGTACCGGTGGTTTTCAGAGCTTTATCCCCCTGGCTTTTCAACCCGACAACACCAGGGTGCCGGGAGCGGTTGGCGTCAGCGGGGTCGATGCCTTGAAAACCCTCGCGATCAGCCGTCTTTATCTCGATAATTTCCAGCATATCAAGGCCTACTGGGTGATGCTCGGCATGAAAATCGCCCAGGTGGCCCTGTGTTTTGGCGTCAACGACATTGATGGTACGGTAATCGAAGAAAAAATCGGTCACGATGCCGGTGCCGATTCTCCCCAGGTACTGACCCGTGAGCAGCTGATTAACCTGATCCGCAATGCCGGCCGTCAGCCGGTGGAGCGTGATACCCTCTATCGAGAAATCCGGGAGTATTAAGGACGTGGAAAACGAACTTGTTGAACAGGGCTCTGCCCCTTATCAAGCTATTTTCCCCCGGTCAAAAAAGGGGATAGCGGAATTAACAGTGGAACACAGGGTCGGCAAGGTAAAACCGGGGAAATATCTGTTTGTCGAGTTTTACTGTGTTGTGGAAGATTGCGATTGCCGTCAGGTCGTATTGATGGTTGTCAATGAAAAGTATAAGCCGATTGCCGCGATCACTTTTCCTCTGGATATCGACGACCCGTTTGCCTCCCCCTTTTTGCACGAAGAAGTAAAGCAAACAACAGCTGCAAAGGATATGCTGGAGATTTTTGTTGATACGATTGTTGCCGAACCACAGTGGTATCGTAAAATGTGTCAGAATTATCGTGCTGTTCGCAAGAAGTGCGACCAGAAACCCTATATCGGGGGACGATTTCCGGATTCACGCTACCTGGAATGGTTGGGTGAGCCTGTTGAAGAAGATGATGATTTTGACGAAGAGAAATTTTTCAATGAGTTACATAAACTCTTTGACGGACTGGCGAAACCAAAAAAAAAGGTGGCCAAAAAATCACCAACAGCACAACACATACAAGGAAGTCTCTTTTCAGAGTCAAACGAAGATGTACAGATTGATGAACTGATTGGTGCTTACTCCGATAGCCTGAGTACAGGGTTTGACTTAGAGAAAATAAAGAATGTTCAGCTACGTCATCTGATGCGTCAGGATAAAGCGCCGGAAGAGCTGGTTGCCACACTGGTTGAAATTTATCAGAGTGAAAACGCACTTAAGCTGGAGGCTATTTCGCGTATTTTGTTCGATTGGCTGGAGATTTTACGTACCGATATGGAACGCCGACGCCCAGACGCTGTCACGATCATGGGTCGTTTGCAAACAGCCTTAGCGCAGCAGGTTTTTCACCCCGATGTTGATCCTGCCCTTGGCGCGGAAGTGACCAGAATTCTACTGGATACGCGGGTCGATATTCTGCCCCAGTTGCATGAGGCCAACAGCACCAGGATGGCAACAATGCCCGTACCCGAAGAATTACTGGATGCTGATCCGGAAGAAGCCCTCGAACGGATGCTGGCAGACTTTGCGGAAAGCGGGGCGACATCGCCCTTTGAGCTGGTTGATATGTTGTTGCAGATGATGGCAGTAGGTGATCGCGAGGTACAGCTTGAGTTCTACGGACGTTTGTTTTATTCAGCACATGAGATAGCCAGAGAGGCTGCCGCATTAATGGTGTTTCATCCGCAGCAAGAGGTCCGGCAGGGGGTGGCGGAACTGCTTGCCGGCGCCGAGGGTGAACGCTTTTCGTCGGTTATGCTGCGGCGGTTGATTATCGCTCGCAACTGGTTTCCCGAAAGTATGCGCACCAAGCTCGATCAGGCCATCAATAATGCCCGCCGGGCTCGGATCGCATGTGCTGCGCTGGCAAAGCCAGTGAAAATGCAGATATACGCATCCGTCATGGATGGTGCTAATGCTCAGTCATTGATGACGGTGCTGCCCCGCGGCAAGGGTTTTCTTGGATGCTCAATCATGCTGAAAACTGGGCATGGTGTTGCCGACGCCTTTATTCTGCCACTGGAAGATAAGGATCATCTCAAAGAGCTGAAACGGATGATGTTGAATGATACCGGCACCGCCGAAACGTCCAAAACATATCTTGATCAGCGTATCTGTCAGGGGCTAGCTGACGGTGCCACCAAAGGTAAGGTGCCGACCCACTGGCTGGTCGCGATTGCCGAACAGCTGGGCAATGGCCAGTGGAAGGCCGTTGCTTTTGATTGCCAAAAACAACTGCAGCAGCTTAGTGAGGAACTGATAAAGAAAAAACGGGCAACAGCACTGGAAGCGAATAAAAACAAAGCATTAGAGTTGTCATCGCAGTGGCTGAAGCATCATGCCTTCGCCGGTAGCTGGTTTGAGGATGATGTAGAGGTTGATGATCTTCTGGATAAATTTTTTAATAAAAAACCGAGTAAAAATACTCCTGATCCGGTAACGGCGGTGGTTGACAAGATACTGGAAGCACGCCGTCAAAGCTGGTTGGACCGCTTGGTGATTGCTACCATCTGGCTTAAGTACGCAGTAAAAGCGCCTGTGCCATGGGAGCAGATGTACCATGTTGCCGCCGCCGTTGCCGATAGTTCAGTCCCTTTGCAAGAGATTCCGCTTATGCGATCCATTGCCGAAAGCAGTATTGGTGCATATTTTGGTCGTAAGGAGGATCGATCTTGATATCCACCAGCGAAGCAAAAAATGACATCACCCGCGCTTATGCACTGCACCTGTTGACCGAAGTCGATCTGCTCGAAATTGGCAAGTT
>JAWLDI010000241.1:0-2839 GCA_041686715.1 Pelovirga sp. | reverse complement strand
GGTGCTGCAGATAAGCACCGAGGTTGGAGAAAAATCCGGTCACAATGGCCAGGGTCGGGCCGACGAAAAAAACAAAAAGCATCAATAGTGCCGCCAGAGCCATGTTGATCTTTGACAACTTCTGGACTCCGGCTTCCAGTCCGGCCACTACGGAAATCAATGCAACGGCAGTGATGGCTGTAATCAGCAGCACCTGGGTGGTTGTACCCGAAGGCAGCCCGAACAGATACTTTAGGCCTGAAGCGGCCTGAGCTGCTCCCAGCCCCAGAGAGGTGGCAAGGCCGAAGAGTGTTGAAAAAATAGCCACAATATCAATAATGTGGCCAGGCCAGCCCCAGACCCGCTCACCAAACAGAGGGTAAAAGACAGAACGAACGGTCAACGGCAAACCCTTGTTGAACGAGAAGAGGGCCAGCCCCAACGCCAGCACTGAATAAAACGCCCAGGGGTGTAGCCCCCAATGGTAGATGGTCGCAGCCATCCCCAGACGTTCTGCCGCCAGAGCATCACCGACAGCACCTCCCAATGGCGCCCAGTCGGTTCTGACGCCGTCTTCAACAGTGATACCGCCAAAGGCCGTGTTAAAATGCGCCAAGGGCTCCGACACGGCGTAGAACATCAGTCCAATCCCCATGCCGGCCGCAAACAGCATGGAAAACCAGCCCATATAGCTGAAATCCGGCGCCGCTTCGGTGCCGCCGAGGCGCACCCGACCCAAAGGAGAAACAATCAAACCAAGGCAGACCAGAACAAAGATATTACCGGCACCGATAAAGAACCAGTCAAGGTTGGACGTCAACCAACCCCGCAAGTTGCCGAACAGGGGTTCGGCCTGGGCCTGGAACGCTATTGTCAGAACGACAAAGAGAATAATCCCGATACCGGCAACTCCGAAGACCGGGTTGTGGATATCGAAACCGTAACGACCCAGCTTGAAGGCAACGTTATCCTGTCCCACCTGATAGTCAGTATCGATGGGACAGACATCACCATCTGGATCAATCTTGTCCAGATAAGCTGCTTCTTCCAGACCTTTTTTGTCATTTTCTTCCATAGAACACACCTCCAAAGAATCCCTGCTTTTCACAGGTAATCGCGTTGGGCATGGTGGTCGAACGGCAGCTGGTGGCAGCAGATTAATCTGCAGAGGTACACAGGATGCTGGTGACGTTTAAACTCGATGACTTGCTGAATTCAGTTCACGCTTGCCACTGATGCTTGAGCGGTACTCAGCACAGCTTCAACGCGTCTGTCGTCCTGGCTGCTCCGTTATAAATCACGTTCAGACTGTCCGACCTGACATGCAGTTAAATAGTATAGAAATTTCAATCGCGGGATGCTAGCACAGTCTCGCCATGATTGCAAAAGCGCCCTTTTTGCCCAGTTAACGGTAACAATCAGCTACCGATCTGTCTGGATGTGTGAGCTCAACGCCATGGCACTGGTCCAGGCATCTTCTACTGATCGCCCGAGACACCAGTCACCACAAATACCTATTTTTAAACCCTGACTCCATAGAAACTCTCTTTCAAGGGATTTTTTAGTAAAAGCATAGCGCCACCGATGAGCAAACAGCAGTTCCGGCGGCGTGATCAGCGAAAAACACCGGGCGAACAATGCGCTTAACATTGTACCGACGCGCTCAGGGGGTTGTTCGAGATGTTCGAGCGACCAGTCGGCGCTTGCCTGGAGCATATAGATGCCCTTATTGTTACGCAACGGTTTGGCACTGTTAGCGACAATACGGCGCAACCCTGCGGCAGCAGGATCGATTATCACCTCAGCATCAACATTGAGGGGCGAGAAGAGCTGTATTGCTGCCACCCAGCAAGGCTCCATCTCAACTTTTTGCACCTGTGTTGCCAGTTCCGGAATCTCGCGCACCAGGGCATACGTCTGGGGCGCCGGTGCTGTGACCACCACGAGATCCCAATGCCCCAGCAAGGATTCTCCGTCATTAAAAAGCAGCCAGCGGTTCCCCTCACGTTCCAGTCTGGCGATACGGGTCGATGGCTGAAAGTTGATATCACCAAACATTGCCCTGGTTATGCTGCTGTTACGCGGCACCCCAATGTAGCCCGGCGACTCGTCCGGCGCGGGGAGTCCACTGATCTGTGCCTGCCAGAGCTGCATAACCTGGGCGTCAAGGTGGGTTTCCAGATATGTGGTAAAAGCATCTGACCGGGCGGCAAAATAGGGGGCCCCATGATCAATCCAGCCCCCCTGCCAGGATCGACTCGACAATCTGCCACCGGTACCCTTGCTTTTGTCAAAGAGGGTTACTGTCATCCCCTGTCCTGATAACTGTCGAGCGCTGGTTACTCCTGCCATTCCGGCTCCGATGACTGCTGCTTTCATCCCTGGTGGCTCCTGTTGTTATGGGGGAACTCCAACCGGACAAGGCATTCGGCTCTTACGGCTTCAAGTACCGCCACCGTGGCATCAAGCCTGGCATCACCGATCTCACCGCGACCTGTCCAATCATTACCCTGGCGCACATACAAGCTGCGCAGCTCAGGTTCCAGCTGCTCGAGCAACCCAGCAGGATTGTCATCCAGTTGCTCTGCGAAAAAGCCGGGTAAATGTTCAAGAATGATTTTTTTGTGTGTTTCAATATAGGACATACCCTTCACCTTTCATTCCTTATTACTTGTGCTGCTTAGCATTGAACTTCTGCCTGTGCAGCTTTCGCCAGAGGGTGCAGATCCGGAAGGAGTGTTAAATGCTCAGAAAAACCACACTCGGCCATCCTCGTCCTCAGGGCCGGGGGATAACTTTGTGTCTACGCAAAAGTGGTATTGAACAACTCATTTTTTTTCTCGCAGCATCCAGGCAGCTA
>JAWLDI010000240.1:0-2850 GCA_041686715.1 Pelovirga sp. | reverse complement strand
GGCAAGCACCTGACGGTAACTGTCAAGAGCCTCTTGTGCGCGTCCCAGGCTCTCCTGTTTGAATGCTTTGGTCATCAACCGTTGCGGTTCTGATCGTTGGTACTCCTGCCACACAGGGTACACCAGGGCTGCCGACAACAGGACGAGCAGCGTAAAAAACCCGAATAAGATTTTATTCTTCGTCTTGGTCGGTTTGCGGCTTTTCAGTTCCTGTTTCAAGTCCTGTTTCAATTGCTTCTTTAATTTCTCCAGACTCATCCACTGAATCCTTTTCCGCCAGCTTGGCGACAGAAACAATATATTCATCCGCCTCAAGAACCATCATCCTGACACCCTGGGTGTTGCGGCCGATAGAGCGGATATCGCGTACCCGGGTCCGCAGCATTTTACCGCGGTTGGTAATAAACATCAGATCCGAATCTTCATCAACCATCCTGATCGCCACAACCCGGCCGTTGCGCTCACTGGTTTTAATGGTGATGATTCCTTTACCACCTCGACTCTGTACCCGATATTCGCCGATGTCGGTGCGTTTGCCGTAACCGTTCTCCGTGATAGTGACCAGAGCCATTGCGGTATTTTCAGTGACTGACTGCAGGCCGATAATTTCATCTTCCGGATCCAGAGTGATACCACGCACACCGCGCGCCGAGCGCCCCATGGAACGGATATTAGTCTCAGGAAAACGAATCGATTTGCCGTTGCTGCTGGCAAGAATCAGGTCTCTGTTACCATCCGTCAGCCGTGCTTCGATCAGACTGTCCCCCTCATCAATGGTCAGGGCAATAATGCCGCCGCTGCGTGGATTGGAATAAGCCATCAGATCGGTTTTCTTGATGATGCCCCGCGCCGTCGCAGTCACAATGTAGCGTCCCTCTTCAAATTTTTTCACCGGCAGAATCGTCATGACCCTTTCGCCGTCCGTCAACTCAAGCAGGTTAACAATGGCTTTGCCACGCGATGCCATCCCCCCCTGTGGTATTTCATGAACCTTCAACCAGTAAACTTTGCCAAAACTGGTAAAAACCAGGATATAAGAGTGTGTTGAGGCAATAAACAGACTTTCGACAAAGTCTTCATCTTTGGTTCTTATTCCGCTGCGACCTTTTCCGCCACGCCGCTGGGCACGGTAGAGAGAAACAGCGTTCCGTTTGATGTAGCCGCTATGGGTGACGGTAACGACCATATCTTCCTCGACAATCATATCTTCGAGGGTCAATTCAGCTGTTCGGTCAATAATTTCCGTCCGGCGCGGGTTGGCAAACTTTTCTTTAAGTTCAACCAGTTCCTGTTTGATAAGATTGAAAATTTCAATTTCACTGGCCAGAATTTCCTTCAAGCGGGCAATCTGAGCCAGCACCTGGGCCAGCTCTTCGAGGATTTTTTCTCGCTCAAGACCGGTCAGACGGTGAAGACGCATGTCGAGGATGGCCTGGGCTTGAATTTCGGTAAAAGCAAAACGCTCAACCAGTTTGACTTTTGCTTCTGGTGAATTGGCACTGCTTTTAATCAGCTGAATAACCTCGTCCAGATTGTCCAACGCAAGTTTCAAACCCTGCAGGATATGAGCCCTGGCCTCAGCTTTTTTCAACTCAAAAACACACCTGCGGGTAACTATCTCACGGCGGTGGTCGATGAAATTATCAAGAACCTCTCGCAACGAAAGAACCTTGGGCTGACCTTTAACAATCGCTAACATAATGATACCGAATGAGGTCTGCATAGCAGTCATTTTATAAAGCTGATTAAGAACAACACCGGCCACCATGTCCTTTTTCAACTCGATAACAATTCGGGTACCATCACGGTCCGACTCATCACGTAAATCTGAAATCCCCTCTATTTTTTTGTTTTTTACCAGCTCAGCAATCTTTTCAATCAACCGTGCCTTGTTGACCTGGTAGGGTATCTCCGTCACGACAATCGCTTCTCGCGAGCTGCGCCGATCAACCTCAACCATCGCCCGTGAACGTATCTGTACAATTCCGCGTCCGGTCTTGTATGCTTCGCGAATACCCTCCTTGCCATTGATAAAGCCGGCTGTGGGAAAGTCGGGGCCGGGCACTATCTCCATCAACTCCTCAACGTTCAAACCAGGATCATCAATAATCGCTACCAGGGCATTGATAACTTCTTCCAGATTGTGTGGAGGTATCTTTGTTGCCATGCCCACGGCTATTCCCTCTGATCCATTGACCAGCAGGTTGGGAAATTTGCATGGCAATACCAACGGCTCTTCGATAGATTCGTCGTAATTGGGTCCGAAATCGACGGTTTCCTTGTCGATATCAGCAAGCAGCTCATGAGCCATCCGATCCATGCGGATTTCCGTATAACGCATTGCCGCAGCAGAATCGCCGTCCACCGAACCAAAGTTTCCCTGACCATCAATCAGCGGATGGCGCATGGAAAAATCCTGGGCCATCCTGACAATGCTGTCATAGACCGCACTGTCACCGTGGGGGTGATACTTACCGATAACATCGCCGACTACGCGCGCCGACTTTTTGTAGGGTTTGTTGTAATCGTTGCCAAGGTCATGCATGGCAAATAAAATGCGTCGATGAACGGGCTTCAGACCATCTCGCACATCCGGAAGGGCACGACCGATAATAACGCTCATGGCGTAGTCCATGTAGGACTTGCGCATTTCATCGACAATGTTTACGACAACCTTATTCTGCTCCGAAATCATCTATGCCTCCGAACTTCCCTCTGGAAGTTTTTTTTTTATAGGGACACCCAATTAGGTCAAAAACAACAGGTATACATACCATATCGGGACTTATGTGGGAAGGCTTTCCTGCCAACTGGGCAGGGTGAATTTGTTCCCATCTGCAAATGTGCTTT
>JAWLDI010000239.1:0-2867 GCA_041686715.1 Pelovirga sp. | reverse complement strand
TCTCCCTGGCGTGATCCGTAAGCCCAGAGAAGTTCTTCCCCTTGATAATTGATTTTGCGGACGGCAGAACGTCCCGACAGAATATCGGCAGCAACCAGATGCAGCTGAGGGTCTGCCATGTCGATGAACTCACGCTCAACCGGCAGCGACCAGTGCTGAGATATGGTATCTGGCCGGCTTTTCAGAAGGATTTCGAGCTGCGAGGAGTTATCGGGCTTGTCGGTAAAATTTACCACCATGCTTCTGGTAACGTCCGACCATTCTGTCGGAATATTCCAGTCGCTGAAGAATTGCCGATAGTCAATATCCAGTGCGGTGACACCGTAAAGTTCCCCGTCAGGGGAACGTACCGGTCGAGACAAGGTCAGTATGAGTGATCCAGTGGTGACATCGGTCAGAATCTGCTGGGTGGTCTGGTTGTTGCGAACGGCGTTGATATACCACTGGCGTTGGCGCGGGTCATAATTGGCGGGGTATCCCCCCTTGCCGGGAAAACTTGAATGGACGCCACTTTCCAGAGCAGTATACTGCCATAAAAAGAGGTCTGGTTCGATCCGGTGCAGAAATTGATAGATGTCGGTCATGTGGCTTAAACGCTGAATCTGATCACTGACAGCGTCAAAGCGAGTGTCTTCGGCAAGAAAAAAAACCTGATGGTTCCAGGAGACCGACATCGGACTGAGGGTTCCGTCGGAATCGATGCGCATGTGATCCGTTGACAGAACCATGTTCGCAGGCTGCCGTTGCGGATGGTCAAAGTCGCTAGCGAGATATACATCACGATCGGCCGGCGGGTTTTGCGCGGCTAAGGCCTGTTCCACCGCCTGGGCCTGGGCCTGAAGGGCAAAACGGGCCATGGCATGATCACGCCTGAGAATGCGACCGTAATCAGTGGCCAGCATATGGAGCAGGTTGACCGCGTTATCGTTGATCAGGGTATGAGTGTCCTGGGCCAACTGGTTGCCGTAATAAGTCACCAAGTTGCGTTGGGCAATAAAGCTCAGTCCCAGGGGCAGCAGGGCGATGATCAGCAGCAGCAGTAACAGCTTGGTGCGAAAACTCATTCTGTTAAAGACCCTTGTGGTTAAGACGGCGATCTTGAATGTGACTGTACAAACGAAGGCTGGTAGGCTAAAAAAAAGACTACTCTTTGAGCCAGTCGGTGATTTTTTTCATTTCTGCCGGCCAGTCACCAGACAATCGTATCTCTAAAAAAGATTTTAACAGACTGTCAAATAATTGCTCACCTTCTTCTACCGCCGTCATTTTTGTCAGAAATGCCGCCTCTGCCTCGGCAACCGGATCGCTTTGCGGATCCCCTTCAGCTCGCAGCATCGGTGTGAGCAGGTTGCCGAAAGCGAAGCGCTCTCCTTTCAACGTCAGTTTCCATGCGTGATCGTCGTCCTGACGTAAATGAATGGTTGCTTCCTCAATGGCTTTTCCCTGGGAAAGGGCGGTCTTTACTTCAAGAAACTGATCCTGTGGTCCGGCAACCACAATTCTTTGAATCCCTTCCTGCCCACCACCGACCAGAACCAGCCGGTTATCAAGAAAGGCATGAAAAGGTTGTTTCTCAAGCAATGGGCCGGACACCTTCACCCCATAGAGAGAATCGGTGTTGAGGGTGCGATAAAAGAGCCAGAAAAAAAAGTCAGTCCCCAGCCAGCGGTTCGCTTCGATCATTTCCAGCGTGCTGTCGGTCTGCGCCTGATTGGCACTATTGAGTGCTGTCTGCAGTTCTTGCGGCAGAACCTGCTGGGCTCGCTCCAGGGGCGACAGCAAGTGGAGGCGCAGCCCGGGGAACGTTTGATGAAAGAGGCTTTGAAAACTGTCGAGGCTGTTTTTCCCCAGGGAACAGTAGCGGATTAAGTGACGTCTGGTGTCCCAGACCAGATTGGTTACCGAAGGGGTCGGCAGGGTGCGCGCAAGAAGGACTTCCCGGGCCTGATCACGCAGTTGCTCGCGCTGTGACTTGGGAACTCGATGATAGGTCGGATGGGCGGCCAGAAACTGTCCGCACAAGTGGGCAAAATGTCGCTTCAACAGAGCAGCCGGGACCCGGCGACGATCCTGACGCAGACTGAAACACAGATAGTGATCTCTCCAGCAAGACTGTGGTGCGGCAAAATCGCCACAGTCTTCATCTCCAAATTCAACCCAGCCGGTTGACAGTTCGTCTGCTGATTGCTCAATAGAACGAAACGCTTCTGCGACAAGCTTGTTGCGGATCGATTCATCCGTGCCCTGATGATAATCTTCAGCACCCTTGACCTGAAAATAACAGATGCTGGTGGAGGCGGAGAGAAATCCCATATTTGTATTGTCCTTATGGTGAAAAAAGAAGAGGTTGAATATTCCATCCGCCGGGGATGGATGTCAACAGGCGCGAAAATTGCGTTGTTCAGTGATGATAGTAGTAATAGTGGCCGCTGTAGTCTTTACGGAATCTGCGGTTATGCTCGGCCAGCTGGCTGAGAAAATCCTGGAGATTGTCATGGTCAAAGAGGCCTTGCTCAACGAAATATTCTCCCATCTGTTGTTGCCGGGTGCGCTGATGAAACAACAGCGTGCGCACCTGTAGCGAAGTCAGCAAACCAAGCTGCTCAGCTTTTTCCCCGAAACGCAAAGGTTTGCCGTTTTGTGAAATGATCTGGCGGATATGGCTGTCATTCAACCAGCCCCAGCGTTTGGCAATCTCACCGATCTGCGGGCGCTGGCGGCGTTGCCAGCTGATGGCGGCAATGAGATCCTTGAAAGAGACAATGCCACGGTAATAGAGGAACAAGCCGAACTGCAACGGATAGGGGGGCAGACCAGAGGATTGCTGTCGTGAACGGCGGGCATTTTGCGCCGGCCTGTTGTTGCTT
>JAWLDI010000238.1:0-2883 GCA_041686715.1 Pelovirga sp. | reverse complement strand
GATCCGGTCAATTTTGCCATAGCGATGGGTGAAATAACCGCAGGCACGAATGACCTGCCCGTAGTCATGAAGGTTTTCGACCCGGTAGTACTCGCTCAGAGCCTGTCGTAACGGCCAGGGGAGATTATCATAGGGTTCTTCAGCAATACCCAGGACCCGGACGCCGGCCTCAGCGAGTCGGACCCAGAAGTTGACAAAGTTCGGTGGAAAATGGGGAGAAATACAGACAAAGTTCATGGTCGTCTCCAAAGCCCGAAATCAACATATATTTTGTTGTCGGGGCACCTCTTGTAGGTGCCCGAAAAGGAATCCGGGCAGGCACAAGACCTGCCCCTACGAACGGATAAACCGTTTGGTCAAGTCAGCATAAGCGTCAATCCGCCGGTCGCGCAAGAACGGCCAGATGCGCCGAACCTGCTCGGTGCGTTGCAGATCAAGGGTGGTGCACAATACCTCTTCATTATCGCTTGCGGCCTGAGCCAATATTTCACCCTGGCAGCCGGCGACAAAACTGCTGCCCCAGAACTGCGCGCCTGCGGTTACCCCGGACGGATCAGGTTCAAAACCGGTGCGATTCACCGCCACTACGGGGATACCGTTGGCGATGGCGTGACTGCGCTGGATGGTGACCCAGGCGTTACGTTGGCGCTGTTGTTCTTCTTGCGTATCGTTCGGGTCGAAGCCGATGGCGGTAGGATAAATCAGCAGGTCGGCACCGGCCAGAGCCATCAGGCGTGCTGCTTCCGGATACCACTGATCCCAGCAGACCAGTACCCCGAGGTTAGCGACGGAGGTGGAAATCGGGGCAAAGCCGAGATCGCCGGGAGTGAAATAGAACTTCTCATAGTAACCCGGATCATCAGGAATGTGCATTTTGCGATAGATGCCGGCAATGCTGCCGTCGTTTTCCAGCACTACAGCGGTATTGTGGTAAAGGCCTGCCGCACGTTTTTCGAACAGGGAGAGTACCAGAACGATGTCCAGTTCCCGGGCTAAGTGGCCAAAGCTGTCAGTGCTGGGCCCGGGGATGGTTTCGCCGAGATCAAAGTTGTCGCTGTTTTCAGTCTGACAGAAATAGGGGCCGGTATGCAGTTCCTGCAATACCACCAGTTCTGCCCCCTGTTCGGCGGCTTGCCTGATACCCTGATAACTCCGCTGCAGATTATCGTGACGGTTTCGGGTGCAACCATGTTGCACCAGCCCAATGGTTATTTCCGGCATACCAGTACTCCGGCAGGTAGCTGCATGGTAATACAGTGCAATGACCCATGCTGTTTGATCAACGCGCGGCAGTCAATACCGATGATATCACGTTCGGGAAAACATGATCCAATGATCTTGAGAGCTTCATTGTCCGCAGCATCCTGATAGCAAGGGACCAGCACCGCGTCATTGATGACCAGGTAGTTAGCATAGGTCGCCGGCAGGCGTCTGCCCTCAAAATATTGTGCTTTCGGCCAGGGTAAGGGCACCAGCCTGAACGGATTGTTCTGCCGGGTGCAAAAGCTGTTGAGTTGTTCTTCCAGGCGTTGAAATTCCTGGAAATGCGCATCCTGTCGATCGTTGCAACAGACATAAAGGATGGTGTCATCGGGACAGAGGCGGGCGATGGTGTCGATGTGGGCATCGGTATCATCACCGGCGAGCCGGCCGTAATCCAGCCACAACAGATGCTGACTGCCGAACAGGGCATGCAGCTGGGCTTCCAGTTGGTCTTTTGTCAGGTGCGGGTTGCGGTTTGGGTTGAGCAGACAGGTGGAAGTGGTCAGCAGGGTGCCGTTGCCGTCAGATTCGATACTGCCGCCTTCAAGAATCAGTCCGACAGTGTCCAGAGTGGCGCCTGACCACAGGGGCATTGTTGCCAGTTGCCGGGTGACTTGATTGTCCTTGTCCGCGGCAAACTTTAAACCCCAGCCGTTGAAACCGAAATCGAGCAATCGTGGTTGCCCGTTGTCGACGATGGTGATCGGTCCGAAATCACGTATCCAGGTATCGTTGGTGGCGATATTCGCCAGCTGGATCTGATCGCTGACAATACCGGCACGCTCCAGCTGCGCATGGACATCTTGCGGTTCCGGGGAGAGAATAATCACCTGCTCAAAGCGACTGATCTGACGGGTCAGTTCGAGGTAGACGGGCAGCACGTCGGCCAGCGTGTCGACCCAGTCCGTATCCGGGTGAGGCCAGGCCAGCAGGACGGCATCCTGGGGTTCCCACTCCGCCGGCAACCGGCGTTCGGGAAGAAGGGGTTGATTCATCAGTTTGCTCCGTCAACACAATTATCCGGGAAAAACAGGTGTCCACGGAAAACACGGAAAGGCACGGAAAATTAATGAATTAAAGAAGACAGTAATTGACCATTTAAGTTTACACAATGAAGTTATAAATGATCGTTTTGTATTTCCGTGTCCTTCCGAGCTTTCCGTGGACCAAAAAGCCTCTTCCGGTTTATCGAAACAGCGTATTTTCCAACAGAATTTTAACGCCGATGGCAATCAGCAGCAACCCACCGGCACATTCCACCTTGCTGCTCCACAATGTGCCCAGGCGCTGACCGATCAGCATGCCGCCCAGGGTGAAAATGGAAGCCGTCAGACCGATAACCAGTGCCGGCAGCCAGATGTTGACACCCAGTAAAGCAAGACTGAACCCCACCGCCAGGGCGTCGATACTGGTAGCTATTGACAGCATCACCAGGGACATACCGCGGGTCGGGTCTTTGCGATCCACGTGATCGTGATCGGCTGAAAGAGCGTCGTACACCATCTTGATACCGACGACCGATAATAGCACAAACGCCAGCCAGTGACTGAAGGCTTCCATGTAATAGCGCAGACCGACACCCGCCATCCATCCCAGTACCGGCATCATTGCCTGAAACAG
>JAWLDI010000237.1:0-2933 GCA_041686715.1 Pelovirga sp. | reverse complement strand
TGAGTCACCTTACCGACATACGCTTTCGAATCCTGTACGAGAAACGCTTTGTACCTGCCCTGGAACACGTGCCCGCAGGAGTTGTGATGGTGGTTGTAGAGGCTGGTGAAAGAAGTCAGAAACGATCGCATGTATGCGCCGAGATTCGCCTCGCGAGTCCGCAGGTGGATATGGACATGGTTGACCATTACGCAGTACGCCCGGATCTCCACTCGGAACATCTCGGCGAAATGCACCATCCTGTCCAGCAGCAGCTGTTTATCGGCGTCGTCCCGGAATATCGGCAGACGCGCGTTGCCGCGGCAGATCACATGATAACAGGCGTCAGGAAACTCGATTCGCAACGGTCTCGGCATCGGCATCTCTCCTTTGCAAAATAGTGCCATACGCCAAAAATTCTATAATGTCAAATTAGAGGACTGATTAACATATAGGGTTCCTTCTCTCAAAGCGTGTGGTATCTTTGGTGTATCCAAAGCGCCGCGCGTTTTCAGAGAGCGGTGCGTAAACCAACAGCATTCAAGAAAAGGAACCCTGTGATGAAACTGTACTGTGGTGTTGACCTGCATTCAAACAACGGCGTCTATGTTGTCATTGACGAGAACGACAAAAAGCTGCTGCATCGCCGCCTTCCGAACGACCTGGAGACGGTTCTCGATCACCTTGGGCCATACCGGGAAGATCTGGACTGCGTAGCGGTTGAGTCGACGTTCAACTGGTACTGGCTGGTTGACGGGCTCATAGACTGCGGATATCCGGTGAAGCTGGCCAACCCCGCTGCAATCGAGCAGTACGATGGTCTGAAGGACGCAAACGACGATACCGATGCCTTCCATCTTGCGCTTCTCTGCCGGCTCGGTATTCTGCCCACCGGATATATTTATCCCAGGGAACAGAGATCTCTTCGGGATCTGCTTCGACGCCGTCTGCTGTTCGTAAACCAGCGCACAGCGCAGATACTGAGTGTGCAGAATCTTCTCAGTCGCGTAACCGGCAGGCGCTGGGGCTGGCGGTCGTTGCAACGGCTTGATCCGCAGGAGATGGCAGAAGTAGTGGGCGATGAGTTTCATGCATTCACTGCTGGCCAGCAGATGCACACCATTCGCATGCTCTCGGAGAAAATCAAGCTACTGAATGCACGGGCCATGGAGTCTATGAGCGGCGTCTCAACGTACGAACAGCTGCTCACGATTCCCGGAACCGGAACGATTCTGGGCACGACGATCACGTTGGAAACCGGCGAGATCGACAGATTCCCCAAGGCCGGCAATTTCACATCCTACTGTCGCGCCTCCAAGGCCAAACACACCAGCAATGGAAAGGTCAAAAAGACCACCAACCGCAAGAACGGGAACAAATATCTGTCGTGGGCGTTTACCGAAGCGGCCCATCATCTCATTCGCAACTGCGACCCGGCACGACGTTTCTATCAGAAAAAGAAAGCCAGGAAAAACGGCGCGGTAGCGACCAAGGCCTTGGCGTCGAAGCTGTCCAAAGCAGCTTACTATATAATGAAGAACGGGACGGCTTTCGATGTGAAAAGAATGTTCGGCTAGCTTTTGCGGCTGCGGCGGCCGAGCCAGATCGCGGGTTGGCAAACCATCAGGACTGATTCGGACGGCTGCCGCAGGCCGCTTATTCTTTCGGCATACGCCAGACTGTACGACCAGTTTGATGTCTCCGCCCGTGCCGTGAGTCATGCAGGGTTGACGCTCTACTCAGAGCGAATCACAAGGACTGTCAGGCCGGAGCTGAAAACCTCCAGCCGAATCGAATGAACACGGCACGGCACCGATGTTCTTCTGGCCCCGAAGCGTCGGGGGACGGTGCTCCGAACGACGGCTGAAAAGCCCTCCCGGCAGCGCCAGGAACCAGATGGATGACTGAGCGGAAGACATTCCGTCTTCCAGCCAATACGATGAAGTGTTCGGGCCCCGGAGCAAGCGAACGGTTCGTGAAAGTGCGGCGGTTATGTCTGCCAAGCGAAAACGTTACAAAAATGAAAAATCTTAGGATTTTTCACAGGAGAGGTGTTTTTTGCACTTGACAGACCCTATATGGATGACCCCGGCTCACTTCTTGTGTCGGTCAGACGCGAGTCCCTCTTAGTCATTTTTCTCCCACTTTAAATATGGATAAGTCTCTCCTTCGGATATCTCCCAGACTTCTTTGAAATCCCATTCTTCAAATGTCCTTTTTCTCATCATTTCGGCTTTTGTTTTTGGAATCCCATTATTGCCCGTTATCTCCGTGGAGGGGGTGACATCGTAGTAGCTGTGCAAGATGTTTCCTTCATTTTTTCCAACAAGGCCGTCTATATGTTTTTCTCCCTCAATCAAAGATCCTGAATAATAACACTTTCGAATATGTCCTCCATTCCAGCCTGCTAGACCTCCGATCTTTCTTTCGCCCTCGATAGATGCCGTTACATAACAATCAGTAATAGTGCCTGAATTGTGACCTATCAGGCCGCCTGCTTCAGACTTCTGGACTGCAACCATACCCGCAAAATAGCTTTCTAAGAGTTCTCCTGTTTTATTGCTACCCGAAAGTCCTCCAGCTATTTCTTCGCCGGTGACTGTCCCTTTCGCATGGCTACGTTTAATTATTCCATTGTTGCCACCAGTTAGGCCTCCTACTATCTCAGTGCCGGCAGTTGTTCCTCGAAAAAAACTGTTTAAGATTTGTCCTGTATTGGCTCCAATCACCCCCCCCACATTTTTTTGACCTCTAACTTCACCCTTAACAGAACAATTGTTAATTCGAGGGTTGTACACTCCTTTGAAGGGTAGGCCCGTCATGCCACAAATTCCTCCTACAAACTGATTCCCTATGACTTTGCCTGCAAAATGACAGTTCTCCAAATCGATGTTGTTGTTAATTACTCCCAGGAGTCCACCTACCGCCTCTTTTCCCTCAACTTTCCCTTTAAC
>JAWLDI010000236.1:0-2967 GCA_041686715.1 Pelovirga sp. | reverse complement strand
ACGGGGAGACTGCCGGATAGCGGTCTCCCCGTTACTGTTTAAAAAGTTATGGAAGTGACTTAGTTTTTGGCAGCGACCGTCTTACGTGAACCCTGGGTGACCGCCTTGGTCATGCCGAACAGCACCAGTACCGCCGGTACCAGCTGCGCCACAATAATCAGGGCACAGAAGCCGACAAACAAGAGGACCAGCAGGCCACTGCTGTACGTCACTGCGGTATCAACCGCAAAGGCAGGGGAAGCCAGCAGAAACATAACGGCGACAGTTGAAATGAGTGATTTGGCGTTAAACATGATTTTCTCCTTTGGCCGGGAAGCACCGGTTTGAGTTACTTCCTCATATTTAGTGAAGGCACGCTGGACAGCGGTACGGATTTCTTCGCGATGCTCGATTCCGCTGGCTCCCAGTGCATGATAAAAAATTCCTTCCTGACGAATACGGCGCATCAACTCCAGGGGCAACTCATCACTGACCAGAATAATCGACAGATGGCGATTACACTTTTTCAGTAACGGCACCAGGCGCGCCATGTTGTGCTGGTCAATCTGACCATCAAGCACAACCACCTGGATCTCTTTGTTGATAATCGCCTCTAAGGCATTGGCAACCGAATCCGTTGTCGAGACCTGGTAGTGGTCGGCACTGAACAGATCCGCCAAGTGACTGCGGGCCCGGGTGTCTTTGTTGGCGATCAGCAATCCACGCATGGTCGTTGTCCTCTGGCTATAAGTGACTATCAGTTTTTCACTTTAACGGCTTCGCGGTCACGCCCGAACAGCCCCCTGAGAACTCCCACCATCATCAGGGTAGCCGGAACCAGCTGAAACACAATGATCAGGGCAAAGAAACCGATGAACAAGGCGACCAGCAATCCGCCTTCACCGGCACCGGCGCCACTGGCGGCAACAGCAGAAGAAGAAAAGGTCAACAGGGCGATCAGGGTGTTACGTAATGTGGTTTTCATGGCGTCCTCCTATGACGATGCTGATGATCAGCATGTGTTGTTGTTGCCATGCTATAAAGCGAGGAGCATGCCAACCTTATCAAAAATCACCACAAAATCAGTTAACATACTGATAGTATTGAAAAGTTTTTATTGAGATGGTTTTTTTACGATCAGCAGAAGGGCAGACGGTATATAGAGAAAATATACAGGCGGAACGCTCCAACAGCGTTACCAACTCTGTCTATATAGACTAAGATGCTGATATTACTAATGATAATAACTGTATAAAATTTTCAGATGGATATTTTGTACACACTATTTTGTTTATGTCGGGGCATGGTAGGGCAGGAGGTGTCAATCGGCATTGAAAAATGACCCACCATCGGCGTCCAATTTTGACCCACCCCAGCAGGTTAGTTTTGATCGTTTTTCCTAGTTCTGATTCTCCAACTTTCATTCCCGGTTTCGATAATTTCACAGTGATGTGTCACCCGGTCGAGTAAGACCGTTGTCATCTTGCCGTCATGATGGAAAGAAACGCGATCAGCATAGGCACGGACGGTGATGATTTTGCCGGTGCAACGCGCTTCGACGCTGTAGCGATTGCGATCAAAGTTGACGAGGGACGTCGGCGACACCCGGGCCGGGCCCGCTTGATAGGCATCGAAAGTGACCGGAGCCTGCACCAGTGATTCGCGCTCCAACTCGGCAACTTCGGCAACCGTTTTCCCGGGAAAATCGGGATGCTTCTGTCGTGCCGCCAACACCTTGCATTCGTCCCGCAGCCACTGGTTCAACTCGTCCAGATCGGCGAACTTGCGCCGCTTGCCAAACAGCTTCTGGCGGATCACGCCAACCTGTCGCTCACAACTTGTCCTTTTCCCCAACCGGCAGCGGGTGTGCAGGCGACCGGCTCGAACAGGTAGTGGGAAGTCAAGGTCTGGAAGCGTCGGTTAAATACTCGCTCCTTGCCCATCAGCACCTTGCTAACCACCGTCTTCAGATTGTCAGACAGGAGTTTAAGAGTAACAAGCCAAGAAATCGACATTAGCTCAATAATATAAGCAAGTTATTTCGGCAGTTTTTGTAAGACCCCACCGGCTTTCATTGTATAACCAAGAGCCCGCAAAATCTGCTCTTGCCGTTCCGTTGGCTCTTCGATAATTCTCACCGGTGTCTTCTGTTTTGGTTTCCACACCAACTACAGCTGTCCTTAAACATCAAGATTGACCACGTTTAAAGCATTCATTTCAATAAATTCACGGCGTGGTTCAACCTGATCGCCCATCAGAACCGTAAAAATTTCATCTGCTCTGACAGCATCCTCTATCGTTACCTGGAGTAAAATTCTTTTTTCTGCGTTCATGGTCGTTTCCCACAACTGGTCCGGATTCATCTCACCAAGACCCTTATAACGTTGAATATATTGTCCCTTTTTTGCCCTGTTCAACACAGCATCGAGAAGATCTTGACGGTTGTTCACCTCCTGCTCATCCTTACCTTCAGCAGAAATAATTATGGGGTGATTTGAACAAATATCTTCCACTTGCCGATAGGCCTGTGTCAGCAATTTATATTCATGTGTTGACAGGATTTCCACCGTTTGTCTATCAATACGAGCGTGCAGATTTCCCATTCTTACCAGTATTCTGTCAGGATCATCTAACAGATCAAAACGGGCTGTCGGTTCGATCTGCTGTAATTGCTCAACCAGAGGCGCCAGGCTGGCCTGGTCTGCAAATCCGTTACGGATTCTACCGCGTAAAAAAACACTGAGTATCTGAGCAGGAATGCCACGATTAACGATTTTTTCAAAATGCTCGTTGTAATTGATAATATTTCGCATCATCGGAATAATCTGCTTGCCGCGGACCGTTTTCCGGCCACCGTCCATTTCCAATGTCAGTCCTTCTGTTCCGGTGTCTAGCAGATAGTCGAGAAGAGTATCATCATCTTTTAAATATAATTCTTTTTTACCTCGTTTCACTTTATAGAGCGGTGGTTGAGCTATATAGAGGTGA
>JAWLDI010000235.1:0-3026 GCA_041686715.1 Pelovirga sp. | reverse complement strand
TCCAGCCGCGCTCCGGCGCCGGTTGACAGGCAGAATCGGGCCCCGGATATTTTGCCGGCACGTTCAAAGTCAAGAATGCCGAGATCAGGACCAAGATCCCAATGGGCTTTGGCAGCAAAACCGAACTGCGGCTTGTCACCCCAACTGCGCACCACCGGATTGTCCTCTTCCGACGCTCCGACCGGCGTCAACTCATGGGGGATATTCGGCACCCCCATGAGCAGCTCACTTAACTGCTCCGCTACCTGTGCCAGCTGGTCATCCAGCTCCTTGATACGGGCAGAGACCTCTTTCATGCGGGCAATCTCACCCTGCACCTGGCTTTTATCTTTAGTGCGCCCGATGATTTCGGACACCTTATTCTTCTCCGCTTTCAACCCTTCCGATTCGCCGAGCAATTCACGACGCTGCTGATCAAGAGCCAAACATCCGGACAGATCTATATTGCCGCCACGCCGCGCCAATGCCTGCTGTGCCGCATCAAAATTTTCCCGTAAATATCTGATATCAAGCATTCTTTTCTCCTTGTGATCAATCTTGTTCAGTGCTCAAGGTCAATAGCACTTTGAAAATTCGTGGTCAAGCCGTCGATTGAAAATTCGTATCTGTTAAGCACCGGATCGGGAATCCTATACCAAGGGACGCGATTGTTTCCCGTTGGGTCATCCATGACCGCTTGTTGTCGCCATCCAAGGCGACAAACACCCTTGCCACAGGCCCCCGACCCTGTACAAAGGACAGTGCTTTTTAGTTTATGAAAACTGAATATTTTTTTTGCAGAGAGGCCCAACGTCCATTTTTCCGGGAAAGAGATTTGCTTCAGATGCAAGGCGTCACGAGGATTTTCACCGCAGGCGTGGCAGCGCCACGTCGAGGATGGAAATCAGCGGGACAACGCCGCAGGTGGGGTAAATCTATTTCCCGTTACGTCCATTGACCCACCACTGATGATCCTCATCAAACCACCATTTCGACGAATCGGTCTCCCAGATGGTTTCCGCCAATTCCTTGGCGATGTCGGTCTTTAGCCGCAAACGTGAAAAAGGGTACCATTCATCAGCATAGCGATTGCCCAGATCCTTATGCTCCTTCAGGGACAGCACCATCTCGAGCTGATCGGCATCATGGGCCAGTTGTGCCTCGTAGCTCTCACGAGCAATAAATTCAGTCAGGGTCGCTCGATAATCGTCACCAAAGGGAAGTTGATCAGCAAGATCATCCACCGCTTTCTGCTCATCGACTTGAACATACTTTTTGTTGACGTAATTCAGATCACCGGTTCTCGCCTCGGGAATGTCATGGAACAGGCAGAGCTGCAGCACCCGCCCGACATCAGCTTTGTCATCAAGCTGAGCCAGGGCGTAGCCGATCATCGCTGTGCGAAAACTGTGTTCGGCCACAGACTGGGCCCCCGAACCCAGAAACTGAAAGCCGGTACGCGGCGTACGCTTGAGCATCCCCACTTCAAACAGAAAATTCGCAATATTTTTCATGACTTTTTCTTCCTACTCCCCCCGCCCTACTTTCCATCACCTCGATTTTGCAAAAAGCATCAAACTGGATGGCTAAGCAAAAAGCGCCAAATGCAAGGCACGCCATCGTTGAGCAATGAGGCGTACTTACGTACGTCGAAGCCGCGAAAGGGTGGCAGCAACGCCGCAGTTGGCGAGTTTTTGCGATGCCATCACCCTTGCCATACACAAAATACGCCCACCAATATCAAGCCGACAGAAGTCAGGCGAATCTTGCCAAAAGACTCGCCCAGAAACAGCAGGCCGATCAGCACCCCGATCAACAGACTGACCTGCCGCACCGGCACCGCATAACTGACCGGCGCCAGCACCAGTCCGTAACGAAACGACAAAAACGATGCCAGTATCACCGGTCCGGACCAGATCAGCAGCCAGGGATTTTCCTGCCGGCCACGCAGAATCCGGCCACGATAGCGCGGTCGCAGCAGGTTCAGGGTCATATAAACCATCATGAAAAACACCAGCACGTAGGTAAAACCAAAAGGAGAATAACCATCCACCCCGATTTTATCGATAATTGCGCCGACGGAATACGTCAGCCCGGCCAGTAATGCGGCCTGGACCGATGGATTGGCCAACTGGGTGAAAGGGTAAATAACATGGCGCAACCCCAGTCCACGTAACTGAATACAGTAGGCACCCAGGGCGATTAAGGCAATTCCGAGAGTTCCCAGTGAACTCAACTGTTCACCAAGAAACAACACCCCCCAGATCGGCACATAGAACATGGCGGTCTGGGCCAACGGATAGGTAACCGATAAATCCCCCTGCCGATAGGCAAAACCACCGAGCCAGTGATAGAGCACAAAACAGAAAGCAGCTATCGCCGCGAGGGCAATTGACCGTGGCGTCAGCACCGGAAACAGGCCGAGGATGACCATCAGCAACGTCATCAGCAGCCACGAACAGAGAAACATCCACCAGATAAAGATGGTTTTATCATGGCTCTGTTTAACCATCAGGTTCCAGAGGGCATGCATCAGGGCGGAAAATAGAATCAACAATAAGGCCAGGGTTTCCATGGCCGGCATCATAGCTGATGACCAGGGTGAAGAAAAGCTTCTTTGAATCTGACGTCAAGTCGGCTATTGTTTAATAAACTACAGGGTCGCCGGCAACGGATGGGGATGCTGATAACATGTTCAATGATGAAAGGATAACCTCATGACGACATATAGGACTGAAAAAGACTCTCTGGGTGAGATGAAGGTACCGCAAGAGGCTCTGTATGGTGCGCAGACAGCTCGTGCCATCGATAACTTCCCCATTTCCGGGCAACCTCTCCCGGCATCCCTGATCCGCGCCTTAGGACTGATAAAAAAACATGCCGCAACCACCAACCACGACCTCGGCCTGATACCGCAGGATGTTGCCGAGGCAATCCGTGACGCCGCGCACGAAATTGCCGACGGTGGCCACCTGGAGCAGTTCCCTGTTGATATCTTTCAAACCGGTTCGGGCACCAGCAGCAACATGAACGCCAACGAGGTGATC
>JAWLDI010000234.1:0-3026 GCA_041686715.1 Pelovirga sp. | reverse complement strand
CAATTTGCCATCGTTGATATCACCGAACTTAGACAGGCCCAGGAAGTGCTTCAGAAGACCCATGATGAACTCGAATCGCGCGTCCAGGAGCGAACAGCTGAACTTACAAAGCTGAATGAAGAATTGGGAAAGGAGATCGAGAGGCGCAAGAAATTCGCTATGAAAACAAAATACAGTTGACGTCTATAGATTTCAACTACTTAGGCCACATAATGTGCCATACTTTATCATGGTTTTGAGATACATACTGGAAAAAAAGGCCGCGGAGTTTAAAGAGCTGGTTTCGGGCTAACATGCTGATTTTTAAGTCTATAATAAGATCTCTGCCCATTTTATGCCCTTATAAAAAGAGGTTGCCATGGGGTGTGGTTTTTGATAATGTATTGCATAAAAGTGAAGGTCGGACTTTCATGTGCAATACTTTCTCGGAGGCTCGCCATGACAACATCTCTGCCCCCAAAACAACACCTCGTATCTCTTTTCGGCCAGAATCCGTGCTGGATGATCCAGCCGCTGGCTGCCAAAATGCAGTACTCCATTCCCTCGGTTCGACGGTTTCTAGCCGACGTGGGCTACTACAGCAGTTTTACACACAACGGTGCCTGGTACACCCTTCGTTCCACTCCTCGGTTCAGAAGATACGGGTTATGGTTTTATCGCGATATCGGTTTCTCCCGTGCAGGGAGTTTGACCAAAACCCTCATTACGCTCGTCACCAAGAGCCCGGCCGGTATGAGCGCGGAGATGTTAGGGGAGACACTCCGGTGCCGTTGCCATGGGGTTCTGGTGAAACTCTGGCGCAAGGGCAGCATCCAGCGAGAGAAAATAGGGCGATGCCAGATTTACTTTGCTGCCGATTTGCACAAAGCAGAGAGGCAGCGACAAGCGTGGTCTGCACAACCTCCGCCCAGGGTTCAGTTTTCTGCCGAGATAGCTGTCCTGGTGCTGGCAGAGTTTATCCGCAGTCCCAATTCAAGCTTCGAGCAATTAGCCGAAAAGATTTCCGAAAGCAAAAAGGTGACCGTGCGTCCAGAACAAATCGAACACCTTTTCGATCAACACGGTTTAAAAAAAACGATGCGGACTGCGGAGCCCGGGCACTTGAAGCATTAGCCTGTGCTCTGAAGCAGTTGTCAATGGATACATCGTCTGCCAGGCTGTTTCCAGAGCCTCCGGTCATCCGATTTACGCCTCAAGAAAAAGAATGCTCTTGCGGGACCCGGCTTTCGGTACAAAAGACCCGCTGTAAGAAAGTGTTTAAAATGACCGGCCCCCTGATCGCCCATGAAACAATCAGGGAATGCCCGGCCTGTAGCAAGGTCTTTGATTCGCACACATTGCTTCAATTGGTACCAGCCCGATCAAACGTCTCATACGAAGTAATGGTTTTCGTTGGACGAGCAATATATCAACGCCATAGAACCACGGAGGAGATTCGCGCCGAATTGGCTGTCCACAATGTCTTCTTGTCTCTCTCAGAGATCAATTATCTGGGACGAAAGTTCATTTTGTACCTGGCTCGTGCTCACGGGCAGGCGATACCACGGATTCGAGAGACCATGTCAATGGCCGGCGGCTACATGCTCCATCTGGATGCCACCCACGCAGGCGACGCCCCCGCTTTGATGACAGGGCTTGACGGCCTCAGCAAAATCGTGCTTGCCAACATCAAAATCCCAAGTGAGCACGCCGATCATATCATCCCCTTTTTAAAAGATATTAAAGACAGTTATGGAACACCCCGAGCCTGTGTCCATGACATGGGATCTGGCATATGCAAAGCGGTTAATGACGTGTTTCCTGGAGTATTGGACTTCATTTGTCACTTTCACTTCCTGCGTGACATCGGCAAGGATTTCCTCGATCCTGCATATGGACAACTCAGAAACCGCCTTCGATCCCATTCAATCAGTTCAAAATTATCCGCTTTGGTTCGCGAGACACGTCAGGCGACCTGTGAGCAGTCTTCCGATCTAATGGGCCTGGCCAAGGCAATCCTGAGTGCTGAAAAAACGCCTCCGCTTTTACCGCTCCTATCCGCTTACAGCTTGGCTTCGTGGGCATTGGATGGCAAAAACACGGGCGATGGTTATGGGTTTCCCTTCGATCGTCCCCTGCTCAGCTTTGCCGAGCGACTGATCGACCTGGATTACCAGATGCCTCGTCTGTTAGATCTGTCCAAAAATGACGACTCCAACAATATCCAATACCTTTACAAGCTGTATTGGGCAGTAGCTGAAGTGGCAGAAGATCCTCCAGTTAGAAACCTGGTTGAGGAACTAAAATGGCGAAGCCAGATCTTTGACTCGCTGCGCAAGGCCATGCGGATCGCCTTACCCGGCGGCGGCAACGGACTCAATGATGACGGCACAACCCAGGCCATGTCCAGTATCCAAGAATCTGTGAAGCAATTCCGCAGTCGAATCGATCAGGATGCTACGCTTACCTCCGATTCGCTTTGCCTGAAGATGGCCGAGCAGATCGATAAATATGATGACAAACTTTTTTCCGATCCAATTGAAGCTGATACACCATCAGGACCTGTTCGCATATATCCTCAACGGACCAACAACATTCTTGAGCAATTCTTCAGAGAACTCAATCGCGGCAACCGACGAAAAACAGGAAACAACTCTATGCAACGGGTGCTCAAGAACATGCTGGCGGATACTCCTTTGGTAAAGAACCTGGATAATCCCAATTATATGGCGACCCTGTTAGGGAACAAGGCGGATCTCGAGGAACTCTTTGCGAGCATGGATCCGATCCCCGTCGCAAATGAAATCGAATTACAGTCCGGTGTAGATCGGGTTCTAGCGGGCTTTCGAAAAATCATAAAGCTGCAGACACTACCGGAACATCTGATACGGATGGCGGCAAGTGACAATTTTTACCAAATGGCCGCATCCAACTGAATTTTGTTTTCATAGCAAATACCGGGTACGCTGGGTGTTCTGGCCAGTGCTGACTTCAACGGGGATGGTTATGATGATCTTGCAGGGATCACCTTCTTTCTGGGACATATC
>JAWLDI010000233.1:0-3043 GCA_041686715.1 Pelovirga sp. | reverse complement strand
CTGGCCCCGGTAAGCGAGCGTGGCAGTCGTGAAAAGGATCCGATCTATCAATTGGTGGCAGGCCTCGAAGAAACCAAGGACGATCATGAAAGTGCCCGTTTGTTATATGTTGCGGTAACCAGAGCCATCAGGCGGCTGCACCTGCTAGGTCACGCTGTAACCAGCCAGGATCAACAGTTGCGCCCGGCCAAAGGATCACTGCTGGAAAAATTATGGCCTCATGTTGCTCATTATTATGAGCATTGCCGGCACGCAGCAACACAAGTAACGCTAGAGGAGAATCTGCCTGTTCAGCAGCGCCTGAAAGGTGACTGGAAGCTTCCTGACGTGGCGGCGGTGCCCCTGGTTGCACCGCTCAGTGAGCGCGGCGCATCGACAGTGGATGATATTGATCTGGTTGATGATCTCTATAGTGGTTGGGAAAAATCGATGTATCGGCATGTGGGCACACTGATACACCAGTTTTTCGAGCGGATAGCCCGTTTTGGTGATGCGTCCTGGAAGGGGGTTCCTGCAGCGCAACTCCTTGTTCATATCAGACAATCGTTACGACGGCTTGGAGTCAGGCAGGTTGAGCTTGATGATGCGACGAATAAAGTTCGCGATGCTGTCAGTCTCGCCCTGTCAAGTCACCGTGGCAGATGGCTGTTGTTTCCCCATCAACATCAGGCATCAGAACTGGCCCTGAGCGGCTTTATTGACGGCCAGATTGTTCATGCCATTATTGATCGGACTTTTGTTGATCAGGGAGTGCGCTGGGTTGTCGACTACAAAACCAGTATCCCGGCGCCGGGCGCTGATCTCGATGCCTTTCTGTTACGAGAATCACTGCGTTATCAACGGCAAATGTTGATCTATCTCGAGCTGATAAAGCAGTACGACCCGTATCACGAGGCTAAGGGAGCGTTATATTTCCCGCTGATCGATGGCTGGCAGGAAATTCAGACGGCGACCTGAATCGGGTAGCATACCGGTTAATTATCTGTCCGCAGTGTCGCCGTCAACCGGTCAGTCCCAGGAAACCAGGGCTGAGGATGTTGCCGGTCATGTATCTTTTGTGCGGGTTGATGTTGGCGAGTCTTTTCATTGACTGCGATGCCAGTTTCAGCCGAAAAGTGGACGTGCTGTCTTTGACCAGATACAGATCAACATTTTTCTTCATCGATCCGATTCTTAATTCTGTGGTAATACTGTAACACCACTGTCGCGAACCGTCCGGCAAATTCAGCAGCCGACGATTTTTCACCGGTGCAACTGAATAGACTTCCACGTCTGTATTTTTCTGTATCGGGTGAATACCAAAACTGATCATCAACTCTGCACCATCTTTAAACGTTGTAAAATCAAAGACATGCAGTAAGGAAAAGCGGCCTTCAGAATCGATCTGTGCCTCAATGGCAGGAACTTTGAGTTGTGGGAAGGCCACCCATTCACACCAGCCGACATCCAATAACAGCGAATTTTTATCTCTCTTCATGTCCAACCCTTTATTTTTTTCGCTAGATTTCCGTCAATGTAGCCATGGATAGATAAAAAGTAAAGAAATCTAATATTAAACCTGGAAAAAATAACTTTTCAATTATATCAGGTGGTTAAAAAGGGAACTAGCAACGGAAGTAAAGATGAGACCTTGTCCGCTGGTAGTATTTCAAAAGAGCTCACCGTAACGACAATCCGAGCTTAATTTATTGAAAAAACGATGGTTTTCACATTGACGTCAGGCAAGATCATCATTAGTATAAAATTAATTTAAGTTAAACAAGGTTGGGAGGAAATGATGTCCGCAGTGGCCAGATTCATTCTGATTCTCATTGCCATTGTTGCCATTGCCCTGGCGGCTCTGGCTGTACTGGTGCAGACCCAACTGACACCCGAACGAGTACGCTCCACCTTCCTGCCGCTGGTTGAAAAACAACTCGGACGCACGGTTGATGTTGGTGATATCAACATCGGAATCTTCTCAGGGGTCTCAATCAGTCAGTTGACAATCTACGAAAGACAGAGCCCGGACCCTTTTGTTACGGTTGATTCGGTAAAGCTCAGTTATCGCCTGTGGGCGCTGTTCAAGGGGGATCTTGCGATCAGGGAGGTTCTGCTGGACGCACCGGCCATTACTCTCATCCGCTACCCTGATGGCACCTTTAACTTCAGTGACTTTTTCGCCGACGAGCAGGCGGGTACGATCAGCAAAAGTGGTAACGACCGTGTGCCGTCTGTTATGGCTGCACCTTTTGATCTCCTGATCCAGCGCACCAATATTCGTAATGGCCAACTCCTTTTTATTGATCAGCGGATCAATCCTGCTGCGCCATTTCGCTATCGTATCAGCAATATGAACCTCAGCGTTAAGGATATGTCGCTCGCTAAAAGCTTTCCTGTTGAAATGGCCCTTGTCCTGAACCAGGCACAGGTGACGCTGTCGGCACAGATTGATTTGTCGCAAGGTTCCGGCAATGCGGTGGTGCGTTTGAGCCCTCTGGATCTGATTCCATTTGCTCCTTATTACCGTGACCAGTTGCCCGGTTCCCTTGGTAGTGCTCAACTCGAAGTCCATATTGATCTGGAGTGGACGACCGAGCATCTTGTGTCACGCGGTAGAATAGCTCTGAATCAGGTGGATCTGGTGCTGCGTGACATGGCTGACATGCCTTTACGCGGTGTTCAACTGACAACCGACTATGCCGTTTCCTACGATTATCTGCGCGAGCTCTTCGAAGTTTCGACTGCGGTATTGAACTTTAATGATATCAGGACGATGCTTCAGGGATATGTCGATCTGTCGGCGCAGTCTCCGACGCTGGATCTGGATCTTAAGCTCGACAGTGCCGATCTGCGTCACAGTCTGCAAAGTCTTCCTCAGGCTCTTACACGTAAGCTGCATCCCTACAGCCCGGCAGGTGTCGTGTCTGCGCGCCTGCGTCTTGCGGGTTCAGTCGATTCGGGGACCCGTCTGATTCATTCAGCCCAGGTCCAGTTGAAGGATTTACAGGCGACCCTGAACAATATAAGAGTCGGAGCTCATGGCGACATCAACTTTACCGGT
>JAWLDI010000232.1:0-3062 GCA_041686715.1 Pelovirga sp. | reverse complement strand
TACTGATCCCCTCGCCGATCCCCTCTACGGCAGCCAGGCCATTGAACGTACCCGCAACTGCTTGAAACCCGGGGGAACCCTCGCCGTCTGGGGAGAAAATCCTGATACTGCCTTCGAAGATCGTCTGGCAGCGGCCGGTTTTTCGGTGCGCGTCGAGCGTCCCGGCAAGGGAGGCTATCGACATGCGGTATGGATCGCCCAAAAAAAAGGCCAATAACGTGGAAACCTTTGAGCTGAACGGACGTCCCTTTGTTGCACTCTGTGATCTGCTCAAGCTGACCGGTAGCTGTTCCAGCGGTGGTCACGCCAAGCAGGTGATCGCCGCCGGGGAGGTGAAGGTTGACGGCCAGGTCGAGCTGCGCAAACGCTGTAAAATTCGTACCGGCCGGATCGTTGAATACGGCACTAAGCGGATTAAGGTTGTTGAGTAGTTGGATTAAAAACATTCAACCTTGTTGTCAAGGCAATGCACACCTCTCGTCAAGAACCATGCCTGCGCTACCAGCAGCGCAGGTGATTTTTTTGTAATAACCTTGAGGAAACTCCTCGGTCGTATAAAAGGAGCCCGGACTACAGCGGTTGAAACGTCAGTGATGCTGAATTAATACAATGGCGTTTGTAGGTGGGTGGCGGACCGTCATCAAATACATGCCCGAGGTGCGAGTCACAGCGACTGCAGATCAGCTCGTTGCGGGTCATGAACAGGCGCCGATCGACCCTGGTATTGACGTTCTCCGGGGCGACGGCCTGATAGTAGCTCGGCCAGCCGGAGCCGGAGTCGAATTTGTGATCAGAGTGGTAGAGATCGTTGCCGCAGCCGGCGCAGCGGTAGACACCGCGCTCCTTGTTATCGAGCAGGGCGCCGGTAAAGGCCCGTTCCGTTCCCTCTTCGCGCAGCACATTGTACTGCTGCGGTGTCAGCAGTTCGCGCCACTCGGCTTCACTGCGAACAATTTTATTCACCTCGATGTAGGCATCTTTTTCTACAGAAAAAACGCGGACGGTTGACACGTCGTTGGTCATGGTTCTATCCTTATCAGATTGTGTCGCAAAGCCCTGTGCCGCCAGCCACAACATCCCCAGTTGGGATGCCAGTAGCGTCAGCAGTTGTCGTCTGGTAACTAGATGGTTCATCAGCAAGTCCTTGTGTGAAAGTCGACCTTTATGGTTTCCATTATCCTGTGCTGACCAACTGAAATGCAAGAGGTCCAGTAAAATTAATGCTTATAGAATTAATATTAAAAATAATGACCCATGTTGTTGGGTTGTGTTAATTTTGTCGAAACTTCATTCGGCAAGGAGAAGGCCATGCCACCCAAATGTAAAGTGATACCCTTGTTGGCTACCGTCCTGTTGTTTTTGTTCACCCTGAGCTCAACTGTTTTCGCTGATGAGTTACTGTCATTCAAGGCAGGATATCAGCTTCTCAGTCCCAAAGGTTCCATCGCCGGCACCGTTAACGGTGTTGGACAAGAGATTGATGTGCGCCGCGACCTTGATCTTGATGACAGCGGGGGACTCACCGGTGAGATAGCCCTGCAGCTGGGCAATTCCCGCCTCGCATTGAACTATCTGCCCATCAGTTTTTCCGGCACCGGCACTCTTAAGGTTGGGAAAGAGTTCAATGAGGTGACTTTTGTTGCGGGTGATCGGGTCAAAAGTGAGCTGGATATCGCTCTGTATGATATCGGTTACAGTTATTTCCTGGTCAACCTGGACGATCTGCCGAGTCGGTTGCAGTTAGGTCTGGAGTTGGCGGTCAAGATTGCCGATGCGGAAGTCATGTTGAGAAATTTAGATGCAGTAGGACCTTTGGTTATTGAAGAAAAAGAATCAGCCCTGGTGCCAATTCCCACGGTTGGCGTACGTGGGCGCGTTGCCCTGGCTGACTTTATCGGTCTGGTTGGTCGGGCAGGCTATATGGAATACGAAGATAATAGTTTTCTCGATGCCGAGGCCCAGGTGGAGTTTTCGCCACTGCCCACGGTTGGTCTGTACGCCGGTTATCGTTATTTCGATCTGAAAATTGATGAGAGTGATCTGTTTGTGGAAACGGAGTTTTCCGGACCATTTGGCGGTCTGATGGTGCGTTTCTGACGGCTGTGCAACTGCCTGCCGGGATCATTCAGCTGCGGCCACTCGATTTTTTCGGGTGGCCGTTTTGCATCCGCTGTCCCTTATCCGTTATGCTGTAGATGTTGTCAGGTATTCTACACATCGGTTTGTTACTGCAAACAGGATCAATTGATGGCGGCGAAGGTTATTCCTTTAAAAAAAACAGAGCGCCGGGTGGCCGACATTATCGATGAGGTTCTGGAACAGCATCCTCCTGACCAGTGTCCGGAAGTCGTCGATTGTCTGAAAAGTGAACTTGAAAAAATTATTGAAAAGTATTTTATTAATGTCGTACCGGAACTGTCGCTGAAGCTGCCGTCAGATTTGAGTCAGGAACAGTTTGATGACATCAGGGCGAGTCTTGGACAGTTGTTCGATCATTATAACGAACAGATGCTGGAACGTTCCGGCTCGATTTTTCGCGATCTGTATCAATCCAAGCTGGAGCTTTGTCGATTGAAGCATCGCCACGAAAATTCGGAACGATAAGATGTTAATTTAAATGGTTCATATGACCAATTTGCATTGCTGACGGAAAAAAAACATGCCCACTCCTTACGATATGATCGTTCTCGGTGCCGGTTCGACCGCTTTCGCCGGAGCACGCATTGCCGCTGCCGCCGGAAAAAAAGTTTTGATGATTGAGCAGTCCCATCTAGGCGGAACCTGTGTCAACTGGGGTTGTATCCCCAGTAAAACCCTGATTCACAAAGCGGAAATGTACCACGGGGCGCGCAAGGGTGAAAGTTGGGGGCTTAATCTTAAGGCTGGTTATCCTGACTGTGGAACCCTGATGCCTTTACAGCAAAAGGCTGTTGTTACCGTACGCGAAACCCATTATCAACGTGAAGTCGATCAGACCAGGAATATCACTGTCGTCAAGGGTCACGGACATTTTGTCTCGCCCCGTGAAATTGAAGTCGGTGGGGAGCTCTATACGGCTCCAC
>JAWLDI010000231.1:0-3181 GCA_041686715.1 Pelovirga sp. | reverse complement strand
CAACTTTTTTCACCGTCCAGAAAGGGGCCGGTTCGCCGTACCATTTTTTCAGCAGCTCGGAGTAGTAAGGTGATTGGACCAGCTCTTCCAGCCGCCGGTTAAAACTCTCCAGATACCGGTCGCCGGGGGGAAACATGTACCCCCGTTTAAGGACAAACAAGGGCTCATCTACAACATCAACAAAATCTACCAAGCCCATGGAGCGCAGCTTGTACAAGAGTACCGGTTCGGGAAAAATAAAAGCGTCAACATTCCCGGCGAGCAGGGCGTTCAGCCCCTCATCAACATTCTGTTCCAGTGCCAGGTTATAACCGCCACGACGCCTCAATTCGACATGGGCGGCACCCTCATCAATAACCGCCGTACGAAACCTGTCATTGGCCAGATCCTCTATTCTGCCGATACGTCCGTCATCTTTTTTGACAAAGGCACGCACGGGAATACTCTCCATCGGCACAGTAAAATCAAATTCCGCCAGGCGGTAATCATTGATACCGAATCCCGGCACAAAGTCAGCCTTCCCATCACGGATAAGCTGGGCCGCCGTGCCCCAGTTCTCTGTCACAATATATTCAATAGAAAAATTGGCTTCTGCGGCCAGCGTCTCAAGCAGCTCCACCGCAACCCCCGTGGGTTGTCCCTGGCTGCCTTGCATATAGAGGGGAGGAAAATCGTCCAGCACGGCCACCCGGAAGGTTTTTCCGGACAGCCCTGCCACCCGGTCATCTGCCCGCAGGTCCGTTCGCAACGCATAAATCAGAACAAACAGAGCCAACAGGCATGTTACCCCTGCCATGCTGACGCTCATCCTGTTGATAAAACCAGTCATCATCCTTCTCCCCTCTCAGGAGGTCGCACAGCATGCTCCTCTTCACGCCTGACCGCCTGCGGCAACGTAAAGCGGAAGCAACTGCCCTGCCCCACACCTGCTGATTCGACCCAGAGCTGTCCCTGGTAACTTTCAACGATCTTTTTCACCAGCGCCAGCCCGAGACCGATACCTTCGTTCCCCTTGTCGAGCTGGGAAAACATGCCGAAAATACGCTGCTGCTGGTCCGCAGCGATACCGACACCGTTATCACACACATAAAAAACGATGCCCATCTCTGTGTCTTCGACACCAATGTCGATACATGGACGGGGCTGGTCACCCATGTACTTGACGGCATTTTCGATCAGGTTCTGCCAGATCTGCCCGAACCGCAGCTGATCACCATGCAGGTAAAGGGGCACAAGAGCCGTTTTAATATCGATTGCCCTGGTTTTAAGCCGTCCGGCGAGGGTATCGACGCAGGAGGAAATGACCTCCGCAAGGCTCAAAATTGTATGCGGTTGATCACTGTTACCAACGCGGGAATATTCCAGCAGGGCTTCGAGTAACTGGTCCATTTTATCGGTGGCACCCTCGATGTAACTGATATCTTCGTTGATCAGCTCCCGGTTGTCGTTGCGCAGATTGTCCCGCAGCATCGCCAGGAATGATTTCATGGTTACCAGCGGGCTTTTGAGATCATGGGACACAATGTAGACGAATTCTTCCATCTCGGTGTTTTTCTTCTGCAGCGCCTGTTCTGCTGATTTTCTCTCGGTAATATCGCGAATAATGGCAAGACAGGAGCTGTCACCACACACAGCGATACGGCTCTCAAAGTAATGCTCCCGGCCGCGGATCTCCAGGGCATATTCATGTTTTTCGAGGCTGTTATGGCGGCGCGCCCGCTCAATGCACTGCAGGGCCTCAGCGGCCACCTCGGCGGGCACGACCTCGCACAGACGGCGATTGATAAATTCATCCGGGGGCATCAGCAATCTGTCCGGATCAGTGGTATGGACATCTAGCAGCAGGCCATCATTACTGATCAACAGCATCAGATCCGGCAACGCCTGCAGTAAGGCGCGGTTGCGTTCTTCACTGCGCCGCAGGGCCTCTTCCGACTGCTTGCGCCCGGTGATATCCAGATGAGTTCCCATCATCATCAAAGGCTTGCCATCGTTGGTCCATGACATCACCTTGCCACGATCCAGTACCCACACCCAATGACCATTTTTGTGACGCATCCGACATTCACACTCGTAATAGTCGAGGCTACCGTTGAAGTGCTGCTGAAGCCCTTCTTCGCTCATTTTCAAGTCGTCCGGATGAGTATGTTTCATCCAGGTCGCAATGGAGATCGGCGTTAACTCGGCCAGGGAATAACCGATCATCTCAGCCCAGCGCTCATTGAAGATAACTTCTGATGTTTGCACGTTCCATTCCCAGGTGCCGACATCGGTTCCTTCGATAATGCCGGCCAGGCGCGAACGTTCAATATCAAGAAGATTTTTGGCAATAAACAGCTGGCGATTGATCAGCATGGCCACAATAACCAGCGCCGCCATGATCAACAGCGCCACCATCCCGGCGACAATCAACCAGCGGTATTGCTGCCAGACATCGGCTATGCCGAAGGCCGGAACGCTGTCGTAGGGTGGCAGGCGCAAGGTACGGACCAGATCTTCGACCGCCTGGTAATCGGCGGGGATATCAAAACCGGCGACACCCATGCGCCAAGCGGTGGTCTCATCCGGGGTAAAAAGATAGAGAGCTGCCGCCACCCGGCGGGCCACTTCGGCATCTGCAGATGCCAGGGCAATAAAGGGCCATTCGGGATACAACCGGGTCGATAGGACAAAAGGGAACCCGGTCAGGCTACGCTTGCCCAGCACCTTGATCTGCGCCGGCTCCAGACGCCCCTCAGCGATCATTGCCTCGATTACCCCGGTACGCACAAAACCCACCTCAGCCGCACCCGTCAGTACCGCCAGCACGGCATTGTCATGGGGCATACCGGTCAACAGCAGATCCTGTTTTGCCGGCAACCGCACCCCTTGCTCCCGCAACGCCATGGCCTGGGTACGGTACCCCCCCAGCGAACTTGTAGACACCACAGCGATCCTTTGTTCGGTAATATCCTTCAAGGTGGCAATGTCGCTACGGTCGCTGCGAGTAAAAACTACCCCTCCAAAATCAGTAACGGCCTCCTGTTGCCCCTCAACAATCAGGGTGGCGATGGCAGAAGTTAAAAAATTACGACTGCGTAATTCTATATAGTGACTGGGGTTGGTCAGAACAAAGTCCAGCTCGCTACCAGCCACCAACGCTTCCAGCTCGGAAAAATCGGCGGCAACCAGCTCAACCGGA
>JAWLDI010000230.1:0-3185 GCA_041686715.1 Pelovirga sp. | reverse complement strand
TCAATTGCCGTTCAGGCTCGACATTTGGGTGTCGCGGTGCCATTTGTGGTTGCAGAGATTCAGGACATGCGCAAAATATCCGTTATCGAACGGGCCTATTCTGGAACTGTGGAAGTGGTTGCTGGCGATGTCACCATCAGCAGATTGATCGCTCAGAATGTGCTGCACCCTGGCCTTTCTGAGATTTACAACGAGTTACTGACTGCCGGTGAAGGTAACGAAATTTTTGTCCGCGGTGGGGAAACCGCCGAGGGGCTGACCCTTGGTGAATTGGCAGCGCAACGGCCTCACGCTATTGTATTGGGTCTGTTGCACCCTGCTTCAGGCAATAATGGCTGGCAAGTTAATTTGCTGGCACCCTCAGATACCGTCATTTGTCGCGAGGATCGGGTGGTGTTGCTGGCCAGAGATTACGGCCATACCGGGCTGAATCCGAAAGTGAAACAGCTAACGATAATCGAACGATCGGCAGCAGCAAGCTCACCTGTAGTAAGAACAGATTCGCACCGGGTGCTGGTGCTCGGCTGGAATCGCCGGGTGCCAAGTCTGGTGGCAGAATTTGCCAGCTATTCGGGCCGAAATTTTGAGTTGGACATGGTTTCGATCATCCCCCTGGAAGAGCGTCGGCGAGAGATTGCCCGCTTCGGCGTTGATCTCGAAACTGTCCGTGGGCGGTTGCTGGAAGGAGAATATATGGTGGCAGAGGAGCTCAGAAAGCTGAAGCCGGCCAGCTATCACACCGTGATTTTTCTGAGCAGCGATCGCATAGGCACCGGAGAAGAGGCAGATGCTCGGGCCATGGTCGGTTACCTCCAGCTGGAGGATATCCTTTCCAAGTCAGTAGAGCGACCCCAGGTGATTATGGAGCTGAGCGATCCACACAACCGGAGCCTGATGTATGGTCATCAAAGTGAAATCTTGATCAGCCCCATTATTTTAAGCCATATCCTGGCCCAGGTGGCTTTGCGCCGGGAATTGCGTGCTGTATTGGATGACCTCTTCACCGTGGGTGGCCCGGAAATCCAGTTCCGCGATCCCAGTGATTATCCGTTGCCGACAAATACGGATTTTCAAGTGCTCGAAAAGGTTGTCGCGGCCAAGGGAGAAATTGCATTGGGCATTTTCAGGGCGGCAGCAGATGAACAGGGCCGTCACTTGTTGATGAATCCGCCTCGGGAACAGTTGCTGAATGTGTGTGAGGGAGATCGACTGCTGGTCTTATGTTGTAAATAACAGCTTTCCAAAATCAGAAGCAACAATGCTGAGGCAGACCAAGGTGCAAAAAATGCGAGAAAACGGGGCGGGTCTTTTTTTGTGGATCATCTGGAAGCTTTACAGGACAAAGACTGTACTTACCAGATAAACAGTGTAACCGATATAGCATATCAACAACATCGCGCCTTCAAAGCGGTTAATGCGGCCGGGTCGTCCCCGGAAACCAAAGCCGAGTATGAACAATGACACAGTCAGTACGAACATGACCAACATGTCCCGAGATAAGACTTCCGCCATCACCTCCAGGGGATAAATTATCCCCGCAATGCCTACCACGCCCAAGGTATTGAACAGATTAGATCCCAGAATATTTCCCAGGGCAATGTCATGCTCACCCTTGCGGGCAGCAATGATCGACGAGGCCAGCTCAGGCAGTGAAGTGCCTACCGCGACGATAGTCAGACCGATTATTAAATCGCTGACTCCGAAGCCATTGGCAATTTTTACTGCACCCCAGACAAGGAGACGGGAGCTGGCAATGAGCAGCAACAAGCCGAGTACCAGCCAACCAACCGCCTGGCGAAGTGGCATGATGTCAGATGCCAATTTCTGCTCGATCTTGGTAGCCAGCGCATCGGCTTTTTTCTGCATGCCTTGCCTAATGGTCCACGTCATCAAGCCGGCAAATACTCCCAGCAGCACCAATGCATCAATTCGGGAGATTTCCCCATCCCAAAGCTGCCAGACTGCCAGGATCGTGATTCCGGTGAGAATCGGCAACTCTTTTCGCAGCACCTGTGAATGAACAGCGATGGGGCTGATCAGCGCCGTCAGACCAAGGATAAGCGCGATGTTGGTAATGTTCGACCCATAAGCGTTGCCCAGAGCAAGTCCGAAATTTCCTTGCGAAGCTGAAATGGCCGAAACAACCATTTCCGGTGCGGAAGTCCCGAAACCAATAATCACCATGCCGATCAAAAGCGGCGGCATCCCGAAATGGCGGGCGGTTGAGGATGAACCCTCGACAAAGCGGTCGGCGCTCCAGACTAAAAGTGCTAGCCCTAAGACGATGGCAACAAATGCAATGCTCATTGAACAATACTTTCCTCAAACGAAGGACTGTTCGTCATCCGTTACGTTAAATCTTTACTGCCTGATTGTATAGCTCTTAGAGAGTACCATCTTCTCCAACTTGGCAATCCGCTCATCTACCGGCGGGTGACGAAATCAAAGAGGATGACAAGATCCGTCGTTGATACAGCGGTTAGTCCTCAATATAACTATCACTAAAGAGAATGTCCGGAAAGTTGTGTCTGGACTTTTTGGGTGCAGAAGAGTTAGCAAATCTGATTGGTCTTACAAACCCTGCATTACCAGAAAATCACGTCTGGATCGCCGAGCGGGGATTTGGTGTTCTTATGCCATAACTTGTGTCGCTAAAGGTGACGCTCAAAATCCATTCTCTGGTGCAATATCCTCACAACGTCGAGCCCATCATCAGTAAATTTAAAGAAGATAACGTGAGAACCCGCTCTGGATTTTCGGTAGCCCCTCCTTACGTCATCAATATCTACAGATTTTGTGGGGTCACCGGCTGCGTTCTCAATGGCTGACCATAGTTCACGTACGTATTTTTCGGCTTGATCAGCGCCCCACTGCGAAAAAGTGTAGTCCCAAATTTCACTCAGATCTAATTTTGCCCTGGGAGATAAAACTATTCCACTCATAAGGCAAGGGAGTTCTTTTTTGTCGCAATAAAAGCCTCAATGTCCAAGCCGCTGGAAGGGCCTGAATTCTCCCCCTCGATTAAAGCTTGCCTTAATTGTTCCAGCTTTATATGGTCCTGTCTGATCAGGTCTCGAACATAGTCGGAAGCGTTGGCATATCGCCCGGATTTAACGCATTCTTCAACCCAGTTTTTCATCTGATCGGGCAAAGATACATTCATCGTCGCCATAAGGATCTCCTTT
>JAWLDI010000229.1:0-3199 GCA_041686715.1 Pelovirga sp. | reverse complement strand
GTCCACAGCAGCGATTGAAGGCTGAGGCTCAAGACCGTGAACTTCGCCGTTCAGCTCAAGAAAAGTGCCCAGCAACTCGGCACCGACAGACCATTCAAGCCCACCGCTGACGGGCAGCAGGACTTGTTGTTTACCCAGTACTTCGGACAGCCGTGCCAGATCGAAGAATATCCCTTGCGCTGTGGCAGCCACTTGCCCGGTCGTTCCCTGTACAGCAAAGGACAAGGGGGAACCTTCTGCCAGCTGCGCCTCTCCGGCAGCGCGCCACTTATCCCGATTGCCTGAAGCATTAAGGCACACATTGTTTATCTGAAAACGAACGTCCTCTTTTATTAACTTCAACCTGTCAACGGCAAGTTGTCCGTGAACCTGTCCTGAACGGATTTCCACCCCCAGATGCAGATTCTGTAAGGAAAAATCGAAGTTATCCGGGAGCCTTTGCTGCACCCCTCCGAGTGCCAACCAGGGGTCAAGTTGTGACCGATCAAGGTGGGACAGCACCAGTTCGCCCCCCAAAGCCAGTCCGTCGGCTTCAGGGCGCAGGGTTAACGGTGAGTTGAGCAACGGGCGGCCATCAATGTTCAGTTCATTCAGTTGCAACTCCGGATCGGTATCCCAGAGTAATTGCCCGGTGGCAGAGAGCTTGACTGGTACTTCCTCTTGCATAGTAAACGACAGATAAAGGTTGCCGGAGGGAGCATGATGGAGATCGAATTCAATGTTACTAACTTCAACCGTCTGATCGGTCAACTCCAGGTTGAAGCGACCTCCATAAACCGTTAACATGTCGATGCTGATCGGAGGCTTGCGCAGCCTGATGGGTGAAGAGTTGTTGTTTTCAGGTAACAACGCCGGCTTGAAAACTATTTCCGGTTGCTCCAGCCGCAGGGTGCTGAGCCGTCCACGCCATAACTTTCCGAGGGTGAAATCCAGGATCAGATCGGGTACCGTTACGTGGTAGAGATCAGCATGATCAATCGTCATTCCACGCAAACGTAGCTGCCTGCTATCCAGCGCCAGCTGTTCAATGGTGACCCGTGCTGCGAGTTCTGTGCTCAAAAACATCTCTAGTCGGGGTTTGGCAACCTCGTTCAGCAGCGGGGTACGATAATGCCACAGGGCAAACATCATGATGACGACAAGCAGGAACATGGCGGCAACAACCAGTACCGCAATTCTCAGGCATTGCTGGAACCGACTGTGCTTTCGACTGTGCCGAGGAGATGTCATCTGCTGCACGCCCTTTCCTGAGTCGCGTATTGCCGTGACAACGAAAACCTACTTGTGCCCAAATCAGAAACTATTCTTTAGCATAGCAAAAATTGAGGCGACCAGTTTCCCATTCCTTAAGAGTTTTCCGTCAGAGCGTGCTGACCAGCCTGAATGAATTTACAGGAACATTTGATGCATTAGCATTGCCGACAGTTTGTGGTATTGCTGTTAATGTGAAAACCATAGAGAAATTCATCTGGAAATTATGAGCACTATCCGCTATGCATATGCAGTGATTAATGTACCCACTTTATCATCGTCTGGAGTTTTCATGATTCCGCACAAGTATGAGTTTTTTGTTTTTACCTTTCTGATGTCGTTGTTTATGTCTTTTCTCATGTCGGGCGTGATTACCTTCATCAATATGGGACTGGTTGATGGGTTTGTCGGATTGTGGATTGAAGCCTTCATCAAGGCTTTTGTGATCGCTTATCCGACGATTATGGTGGTTGTGCCTCAGGTTCGCCGCATCGTCAAAGTGGTGGTGCGCCAAGGGTGAAAGTCGTTACCATCGACAAGTCAGGAGACTGAGGCGATCATCTCGGCGGCACCGAAAAAGAAGGGACCGACGATGATGCCGGCCAGCAGGCCAGAGCCCAACTGGGAGCGGCTGTAGCCTTCCTGAAAACCAGTAACAAGCTTGGGGATAAGTTTGGACTGGGACTTTTTGCAACCCTTTACAGCAGATCAAGGTTGGTCATGTCCGTCGGCAGCGAGGGCTAACAGGGGGGGCAGGTGTCGGCGGAATAGGGCTGTTTTTCACACCACAAGAATAGTGTTGTGCGGCATCGATAGTAGCGCCGTGACATGATGATGGCAAAGTAAAAGTCCCGGCGGATCCGCCTGTCATTATCTGCAATTGGCATTGCAGCAGGATAGTGTCCATGATCGGGATGATGAACAGCTACCACCGCATCGTTATAACCATTGGTTTGCCCTTTTAAAATCCATAACCCTACAAACCCATTCAGTACCCGTCGTGCTATTTGTTGTTTGATTATATTGCGTTATAATTAAAATCACAGATTTTTTAAGATGTTAGATAATACTCTAGGGCATGGTATCAGAATTGATCAGTAGCTATGGAGGTCTGAAGATGAATAAGACAAACGCACTCAAGAAGGATAAGAAGGTGCAACTGTACCGCATGGTGATGGAGGACCACCTTTGCCCATTGGGTCTGAAAAGCAAGGATCTGTTAGAGCGCCGTGGATTTAATGTTGAGGATCATCACCTGACCTCTCGGCAGGAGACGGACGATTTTATGGAAAAACACGGCGTCAAGACGACACCCCAGACATTTATCGATGGTGAACGTATTGGCGGCTACGACGAATTGCGCGAGTATTTTGGGTTGGATTCAAGCGATGAGAATAAGGTTACTTACGAACCGGTTATCGCCCTTTTCGCCACAGCATTGCTGATGGGAGTTGCGGTCAGTTGGACGGCGACTGGAGCGCTTTTGAGTATCAGACTGCCGGAATATTTCGTGGCCATTGCCATGTGCCTGCTGGGCCTTCAGAAGCTCAAAGACGTGGAAAGCTTCAGCACCATGTTTCTTAATTACGATCTGCTGGCTCAGCGTTACGTGCGCTACGGCTATGTCTATCCGTACGCTGAGACGATCGCGGGGATTTTGATGCTGGCCGGCGCACTTATCTGGCTGGCGGCGCCCCTGGCCCTGTTCATAGGTACTGTGGGTGCGTTTTCGGTGTTTAAGGCGGTATATATCGACAAGCGTGAGCTCAAGTGTGCCTGCGTCGGCGGCGATAGTAACGTGCCGCTGGGGTTTGTGTCGCTGACTGAAAATCTTATCATGGTCGGCATGCAGGGCAAATTTGTTCTAATTGTATCCAATTCCAGATTGGTCGTTCCTGGCATTGCCAGTCATTCTCAGGTAGTCGAGAACGGCGCGGGGATTCATGGC
>JAWLDI010000228.1:0-3201 GCA_041686715.1 Pelovirga sp. | reverse complement strand
ACGAGCTTTTTTATCAGGATGTCAGCTGTAAAAATGGCCGATTGTGTTGACTCGCTCAAGGTGTCGCCAACGCTCATCTGCCGGGCCGTCAAGGTCAGCAACCAGCCTTTCGCTGAGTGGCCGTAAAGGGAATGGGTCATTTGCAGAAGCAGCTCGGGAGCAAACTGATGGCCGCAACTGCCGACAGCTGCCGGAGGGTCAAGCGGGCGCATCACAACGGGTTTGTCCTGACTGCGGCGGGCATCGACAAACAACACCCGCTCCACGTCTTTTGCGGCCAGCTCCAGGGCCAACTCAGGAGTCAGCTGATGAACTGCCAGCACCCGTACCAGGCGGGGGGAGAGGTCTGTCGCCAGACGGGAGGCCAGATGGAAGCCGGCACCATCATCTTCGCGCAGCACATTGCCATAGCCGATGATCAGCCACATCAGCCGCGCTTGATCTCATCTACCAGGGTGCCGTCAGCAGCGCGCAGCTGCAGGTGCAAGGGCATCCGCCCGGCTTCGTGAGTCGAACAGCTGAGACAGGGATCAAACACGCGGATACCATGTTCGACCCGGTTAAGCAGCCCTTCATCGAGTTTGTCGCCCCTGATAAAACGACCGGCCAGCTGCTTGATTGTTTTGTTCATGGCGAGATTGTTCTGGCCGGTGGCGATCATCAGGTTGACCTTTTCGAGAATGCCATTGTCATCGACCTGATAATGATGGAAGAGGGTACCACGCGGTGCCTCACTGACACCGATGCCGACGTTCTGATTGACCCCGGCACGACTGCGGATATGGTGATCGACAAGAATCTCATCAGCCAGTATTTCTTCAATTCGTTCAAGGCTGTGAAGAATTTCCACCAGGCGGGCATAGTGATAATAAAAACTGTTGTTGACGGTTTTCCCACGACCACCAAAATGGCGGAACTGCCTGAGTTCGCGATCAGCTCGAGGGGTACCGGCAAAGTCGCAGACATTCAATCGCGCCAGAGGGCCAACCCGGTACATGCCCTTTTCGGGTCCGAGAGAAGCATAGTAGGGAAACTTGAGATAACTCCAGGTTTCTTCACCTTCATGGATAAGATCAAGAAAGCCCTCGGCACAAAGTCCGTCTTCAACAATCCGCCCCTTGCTGTCGACGATCCGCAAGTGACCGTCATAATGTTCCAGCCCGCCATCGCTATTGACCAGCCCGACGAACAGGCTGGGGAAATTGCCGTAGGTATCCAGTTCGCCGGCGTAGCGGTCGAGGGCATCCTTCATCAGATCCAGGGCGGTATCAAGAGTCGTGTACATCTCGGGCAGCTGGATCAGAAATTTTTCCTTGTCTTGCTCGTTGAGGGTGCTGCGCACGCCGCCGGGAACCGACCAGGAGGGATGCACGCTGCGCTCCCCGAGAGCGCGGATCAAGGCCTGACCGAAAGCACGCAGGCGGATACCGGCGCGGGCCACATCGGGATGCAGCTTGATCAATCCGGCCATATTACGCTCGGCCGGATCGGTATCCATCCCCAGCAGCAGATCCGGGCCGGAGAGCAGGAAAAAACTCAAGGCATGACTCTGCACCATCTGGGCATAGTTCATCAGCCGCCGCAGGGTAACCGCCGGGGCCGGTGTCCGCACGCCGAGGATGGCATCGCCGGCCTTGCTTGAGGCCAGCAGATGGCTGACCGGACAGATACCACAGACGCGGGCCGTGATCCCCGGCATCTCCCAGAAACTGCGGCCGATGCAGAACTTTTCGAAACCACGAAACTCGGTGACGTGAAAGCGGGCATCAGCGACCTTGCCGGCATCATCCAGCTCAATGGTGATTTTAGCGTGACCTTCGATTCGCGTAATCGGTTCAATTATTACCTTCTGTTGCATGTCAACTGCCATGGATGTCAACTCCTGTAAAAGCCCTCATTCCGCTAGCCGAAGGTACGCATATGTGGCGGGATATCCAACGTTGTGCCAGCAAGCAGCGCCATCAGGGTTGCGGTAATCCGGTCCGGCGTGGGCGGGCATCCGGGCAGGAACTGATCGACCCTGATCACCTGATGCAGCGGCAGCACTTTTTTCAGCAGTGCCGGCAACACCTTAAGGGCTTCCGGACCAATGGGGGCCCCAGCCTCGTGATAAACAGCCGTGAGCAGATCGCTGATCGGTATGCGGTTACGCATACTGGTAACGTTGCCGGTTACAGCACAATCGCCAAAACTGATGACCGTACGGGTATGAGTACGAATGCGCCGCGCCATCTCAAGATTTTCGACGTTGGTCACCGCCCCTTCAACCAGACAGATATCAACATCGTCAGGATACTCCTTGGTATCAACCAACGGGCCATAGACGAGATCGACTTTTTCGAGCAGATCAATCAGGGCTTCGTCGAGATCCAGCAGGCTCATGTGGCAACCGGAGCACCCCCCGAGCCAGACCGTTGCCAGACGAAGTTTTTTTTCTTTTTCAGCCATTATTCAAAACCTTTCGATCAGCGATTCCACTGATTTTTCTCGCGACCATCGATAATCCGGCGCAAAAAATTGGTCTTTTTCTTCATCTCGCCAACCGCTACCCCTTTATCAAACAAGGCTCCAGTTGGACAGACCTCAACGCATTTGCCACATTCGGTACAGCTCTCGCTTTCACTCCAGGGCTGGTTGAGATCGGTGATAACCCGACTGTCGATACCCCGATGGCGCACATCCCAGGTATGGGCGCCTTCAACCTCATCACAAACGCGGACGCACCGCAGGCATAAAATACAGCGGTTATGATCGACACCATACTGTTCATGACTGATATCGAGGCCCAGCTGCGGGTTCAGATAATCGTACCGGACATGATCCATGCCCAGCTCGGCTGCAAGGGTCTGAAGTTCACAATGTTCGTTGCTGACACACACGGCACAGGTATGATTACGTTCCGCAAAGGTCAGCTCGAGGATCATCCGGCGATAACGGTTGATTATTTCATTGTGAGTGACGACCACCATACCTTCTGTTGCGGTGGTTGTGCAGGCCGTCTGCAGACGTGGGTAGCCGGAGATTTCAACCAGGCACAGCCGGCACCCGCCGCGGGTACTGAGGCCATCAAGATAGCAGAGCGTCGGCAGATTGATTCCCTGTTCGCGGATAGCCTCAAGCAGATTCTGGCCGGTACGGGCACTGACCAGCTCATCATTAATGGTCAGGGTGATAACCGACATCAGCATCCCTCCTTAAAAA
>JAWLDI010000227.1:0-3209 GCA_041686715.1 Pelovirga sp. | reverse complement strand
GCTCCGCTTCTACGCTCCTGGCGATGGACGCGAGCATCGTTCGGTACGTCAGCCCGGGCAAACTCCCCTTTGATCACCAGCTGCCGGTCGATCACATTTATGTCAAGTTTTTCCGGGTCAATGCCCGGTAACGCCGCCTCGACGAGATACCGATCATCCTGTTCACTGATTGTGAAGCGGACCCGCTCATGGTCGCGACGAACGATCGGTCCAAGATCAAAACCGCGGAGCAGGTGCTCCATTTCGCGCTGCATATTCTCCAGTGGGTTCATAACGTGAAATCTCAACATGTCTTCCTCCTTTTATTTTTCTCGGTTGTGGTACGTTTCTGTCGGCAACCAGTCGTCGTTTTTTTTGCCGCTGCCGTTGCTGTTTGCTCTGTTCTTTTTCAAATCGGATGCCAACTTTTCACAAAATAGAAAAGTGTTTATTTTCAATATGTTATAAAATTATTTCGGCGAGCAACAACAGTGCAACGTCGCACCACCTGTCGCAGGAGGAGCCCGATGCGACACATGCGACGTCGCACAGGGAGGGCGATTTGAGAGTGAGGAAAAAAAACGAAAAAAAAAGACGTTAATCGCCGCTGAGCTGGTCGCGCGCAATACCAAGACGCTGCAGATGACGATAAAGGGTGGCTCGATGAACGCCCAGATAACGCGCCGCCGCCGACAGATTGCCGTCGGCAGCAGCATAGGCCCGCCGGATCGTCGCTGCGTTCAAGTCCTTTTTTTGTCCCTGACGATCCGATGGTGCCGCCGCTGACAAGGAACCCTGAGAGGCTCCTGACCATGGCAGGGCAACAGGCAACGAAGAATCCCGGGAGAACGTCCGCACTTCAGGCAACTCATCGGCAAATTGCTGCCGTTCGCGTATCCATTCGGCAAAAGCGCGGGCACTGATGGCTTCGGTATCGGTTTCGACCACGATCCGTTCCATGACATTGCGCAACTCCCGGACGTTTCCCGGCCACAGATAGGATTGCAGCAGCCTGACGGCTTCAGCAGTCAGGCGCTTTACCGGCTTGTCGTATTGCCGGCCGAACTGCTCAAGAAAACGCTCTGCCAGCAAAGGAATATCTTCGATACGTTCACGCAGCGGCGGCAGATGAATCCTCAACACCGCCAACCGGTGGTAAAGATCGGCACGAAATTTTTTCTTGGCGACGGCCTGCTCCAGGGGGACATTGGTAGCACCAATGACCCTGACATCAACCCGACGCGGTTTCTCGCTTCCTACCCGCACCACCTGGCCATCTTCCAGTACCCGCAACAACTTACTCTGGGTTGACAGGGGCATATCACCGAGTTCGTCCAGAAACAGGGAGCCGCCATCGGCACGCTCGAAGTAACCACGATGTTCGCGTATTGCCCCGGTAAAAGCGCCACGCTCATGACCGAACAGTTCCGATTCCAGCAGCTGCTCACTGATGGCGGTACAATTGAGTGCGGCAAACATCCGGTCACGCCGCCGACTCTCCAGATGCAGCGCGTGGGCTGCCAGTTCCTTGCCGGCACCGGTCTCACCGGTAATAATAACGGTTGCGTCAGAAGCAGCGTAGAGACGAATTTTACGAAACACCTCGCGCATGACGGCACTGACCCCGACCAGTCGATGGAAGTCCTCCACTTCCGCCACATCCGCAACCGGTCGCAGAATTATCTGCACCTGCCGGCCCTGGTAATCATCCGGCAATCCGGCAAACTGAATATCAGCCAGCACGTCGGCCTGCTGGGGCACAAGTCGTATCCGAATACCGGTGAGATCCTGTCCGCGTTCAACAACCTCTGTCGCCAGTTCGGCCAGGGATGGTACGGCATCAGGAAAAGCGGCAGAGACAGGAAGCCCCCGCAACTGACCAGCAGCTACGCCAAGGCTCGTCGACAGTCGTTCCGAAACTGTCTGAACTCGCCAATCGCCGTGAGCAGGCAGAACCAGAACCAGGTCAGGGGTAATAACGGGCAGGTAGTCGCTTGAGTTGATCATGGCGTAGGGCCGATCATCAGTAACGTAACGTTGCCAGATAGTCGGAAAAACGGGACAGGCCGGATTCAAAGCGAGTGAACTTTATTCCCATTCCGGCATTTTTACTCAGGCGGATCAGGTTCGGCGGGATTTTTTTAGCCCACTGCACCCGTCCCCGGACCACAACCTCCTCACCGTCGGGCAGATAAATGCACAGGCGCAACAGCGTACCGACCCGCTCCGGCTGACCGGTGATGATCCAGGCCCCCTCCACCGATGCATTGCCGAGAAAAGCCATTTTAGAGAGATCATCGACCCCAAAGCGGACCTTAAGGCGTCTGCTTTTGCGTTCCTGACTGCGTACCACACGGGTTTTCATACTTTCTGCCTTTCGCAAGCTCACCTAAAGATTCTCTTCACCAAGAGAATTGCAAAGAGAATAACAAATCTGGCAGGAAAAAGACCAGTAATCAAACGATCAGACATATCGAATAGCGGTATGATCATTCAACAAAAACGTCCAACGGCGGCATGTCGATCATATCTGCAGATGGTTGATTTCTCCGACGCTAACAGATACCTTGTGTTTTTTCCTGTAATTGTCTGTGCTCACGGAGATAATCATGAAATATCGTTCGGATATCCTGCAAAAAACCGGTGATTTCTGTGTAACGGCCTTTCACTACCTAGCGCTGTTTCTTATACTGCTGGCCATTATCTGGTCCGGAGGTCAGGCATACCTGGAGATGATCGATGTGGGGCGCTTCCAGTTGGGTGACATTCTATTGTTGTTCATCTATCTGGAACTGGGTGCCATGGTTGGGGTCTACTTCCGGACCCGGCGTCTGCCGGTACGCTTTCTGATATTTATTGCCATAACCGCCCTTTCAAGGCATCTGGTCATTGATGTTCAAAAGGTATCAGAACCGTTTCATCTCTATCTGTTGATGACCATAACGCTGGCAATCATTGTTCTCAGCGCTGCAATTTTACTGTTATCCGTGACGGAAAAAAAATACGGACAACCAGACGTATAGTGAATATCCATTTGCAAAGAATGTGCGTTCGCAAGCAAAACAGCAACAGGTAAATACCACCAACAAAAACAGGGGCCCACAGCGATTAGCCGTAAGCCCCTGGAATGTATGGCTCCCTCTGCTGGGCTCGAACCAGCGACAATCTGATTAACAGTCAGATGCTCTGCCAACTGAGCTAAGAGGGAATAGTTGGTGCGGGATGGGAAT
>JAWLDI010000226.1:0-3213 GCA_041686715.1 Pelovirga sp. | reverse complement strand
TGTGCACGATGAGCCGCAGTTTCCATTCGGCGGCGTGAAAGACAGCGGTTGGGGTCGTTTCGGCGGTCGAGCCGCCCTGGAAGAGTTTACCGAACTCAGAAGGAAATTGACGTCGGGCTGTTCCGTCGGATCTCGCGGTTTTTCCCTTCCAATGTCTTCCGGGAAAAGCTGTGACGAGGCAAGCGACAGCGCGACCAGGGTCATAGAAAAAACCACTCCGGCGATGGTGATCATTGATCCGGCGATGGCCCCCAACAATGAACTCGCTCCTTCCGCACCGCCGGTGAAAGTCCAACCCCAGTTAATCGTCAACCATTCCGTCACCCGCTCATCCAGGGCCATCTACCGCTTATCTCTACTTCCAAAGTTAAACTCAGGAACGTACGTATGAGTACAACGATGGCCAGAACCCCTACTGTGTTAAAGGTCAACTCGATTGCCACCGTATAAATGATGTCCGCTGCAATGAGAAACTCAAGTCCAAGCAAAATGCCCCGGCCGAGGAATTGACGGAGTTCTTGAAAAATTGAATCTTTCTCTTCTTTTTTGAGCAGCTGAACTGCAGCATTAAGCAGTGCATATAGCGCAAACAACGTAATAATACCGATTCCTATCGATTCAATAATTGCTGTGCACCAAGCCGCTAAAACTGCTATGAAGCCATCCACATTATCTCCCTCTGTGCCCGCTAACGCCGCTAATCAGCCGCGCGGCTTTTTGCGTCGGCTGAATGAGCCTTGTTGTGTCTCTGCTTTCGGGGTGAAAAAGGTGTTTTTAAGGTCAATAGTTGCCTTCTTTTAGAATCTTATTGCTATCATATCAAGTATTGATTTTGGTCCGACCTGAAACCGTTGTTGGTCGAATCCCGGCTAAGTGCATTTGCACGGCCGGGATTCATTACGTATGGAATTTACGACCACCATTTTGACATCATCGGTTTGATGGTCAGCCCGTGGATAATGATCGATAGCACGATAACAATCAGCGTAATGTGGATAAACTCCATGACCAGGTCTTCGGGCAGGCCAAAGACTGTCGCGAACATCAAGTAATACATCGAACCGATGCCACGCACGCCGAACCAGCCGACCAGCATTTGCAGCCGAAAGGGTGCGCCAGAGCCAAGCAGGCCCAGGAAGACGCTCACGGGGCGGACCACTGCAAAAAGGAATAACGCCAAGCCGACAGCTCGTAAGCTCCAGGAGTCAAGAAAGAGCATCCCACCCAGCAGCAGCACAAGCACCAGCTCGGACAGTCGCTCCAGTGGCTCCTTGAACAACAGCGAACCTTCGCACATTTGAGGGCTGTGTTGTGGCAATGATTCCTCGGTATGGTCCGGGGCATCAGGTGCAGCATCGGCATCTTGAGTGGGCGCGTGAATACCTGCCGGTTTGAGCTCTGATTGACGAAGAGAGATGGCTGCGACAAAAACTGCCAGAAATCCCCAGGCTTCGAGCAAGAGGCAGACACCATAAACCAGTCCGATCAAGCCCAGGCCAAGAAAGTCATCCAGCAATGGGCCTTCACTGCCCAAAAAGCGCTGTTTTCGTACAATCCTGGCCAATAAATGCCCCATCACAATCCCGACAACAAGCGCCGATACCGTCGACCATAAAACGTCCTTCAGCATCCAGATCCCAAACAATTCGTAACTGGCCGGAGCACTGAGCATTGCCAGCCCCAGCATGATAAACGGAAAAGCACTGCCGTCATTCATGCCCGCTTCACTGGTCAGGGTGAAGCGCAAAGGGTCTTTATCGCCCATGTGCCGAACCTGTACATCCGAGGCCAGCACAGGATCGGTAGGCGCCAAAATGCCTCCCAGCAGAATAGCCGCCCCCAGAGGCAAGGCCAGCACGTAATAAGCAAAAGCGGCTGTCAGGGCAACGCTGATCGTCATGGCGAGGAATGCGAGTCGCACGGGAACAAGCCATTCCAGCCATCTAACCGGCACGGGCATTTTCATGCCAGCTATAAACAACGACACCAAAACCGCAATTTCGGCAAGAACTTCCAGCAAATGGGCTTGTTTAAGCGGATTGAAGTGAAAAACGCCAAAAACCGACGGGCCAAGGACTATGCCAAAGGCGAGATAAATAATGGCCGGTGTCAGGTGTAAACGCTGAAAAATGGGAAAGCGCAACCCCATCATGATCAACAGGATTCCTATCAATACAAACCAGACGGCATTGGTCAAAGCTATTCTCCCAGTGCGGTTGCAGCCGAACTATGACGCATGAATGCTCTCTGAACTAATGCACAATGAACTCAGGTTTCTGAGCCATTGCCGTTGTTGCGAGCATGAGTGCGGTGCTAAGTATGGCAAATGTAAGAAGATTAAGTTTCAATTGATAAAACATTAGCTAAGAGCGGAGTTCATTCCTATTTTTAAAATGGTACTATATCACCAGTGGTTAAATATGACCCGCTTTATATGGTTTTTATCGACAACCCTGTAGATCCTTTTTTAATTAATTATTGTTAAAAATCAGAATGATGGGTGATGTGATGCTGAGTATGGGAGGGCTGGCATAAAAATTGTATTATAAAAAGCAGTGTAAATGAATCTCCCGGAAAAAACATTCCGGGAACTATCAAAAAAAATACTACAAATTAAAGAGGGTAAATTACCATGAGTACTACAGCGCTCATCATTCTCATCGTAGTGTTGCTTATTGTGTTCGGCGGAGGCGGTTACTGGTGGAGTGGACGACGGTAGGTGTTGTTTTACCTTGACACTTTATATTGAAAGGTATGCGTACATTTCGGCACACCTACCGTTTCTGGTCAGGATATGCTAAGGCCTGCTTGGGATCAAGCAGGCCTTGCTGTATGTGCTTGGGAAGTCTAGCTTGCGGAGGATGAGGTGAGCAGGGCCGGGTCTATGTACTGGGGCATGAGCTTGCGCAGATCATCCTCGTCCTGGGCCAGGGGCAGGTGCTCAAACAGGTAGCGCAGATAGGCGTAAGGCTCCAGATCGTTTAGCTTACATTTGAGGTTCGGGTAAAGTACATATTCGACCTGTCCCCGTTTCTGAAAAGAGGTTTCATCTTCAGAGGGCTGTTTATCCCCTGGTATGAAACTAGAAGTTATGCAACAAAATGTAAAATTTTTGATGAGCAGGTATCCGGCCAGGCATGATTTCCTCACGCAAAGCCGCAAGGATCGCAAAAAAACAAAAGTTTTTTACGTGGCGCTCTTGGCGGCTTGGCG
>JAWLDI010000225.1:0-3239 GCA_041686715.1 Pelovirga sp. | reverse complement strand
TTCCCTTAGGGCGGCCCCTAAGCTCCCAGGAGAGATGATTTTGCGAATCATTAGACCTCCAATTGCTGCCAAAGATATAGCCATAAAGCCATAAGTAGATAATATAATCTACAAGCGATATTTACATTTTATAGCTTAGTGGCTATAGAATGTATTGTCAATTGGTGGTGTGCTAAGTTACAGTGTAATTTGTGGTGGAGTGTTGTGGAATAATCTCTAGAGCAAGCTGAAAATCCTCGTGTCGGCAGTTCGATTCTGTCTCTGGGCACCAGCAAAATCAAAGGGTTACGTCGATCAGGCGTAACCCTTTTTTGATATTATTCATCCAACCACCATCAGCTCACTACTTTTCCCCCAGTCGACGATAAAGTGTGGCGCGACTGACATCGAGGACCTTCGCTGCCTGCCGTTTGTTGCCGTTCAACTGCTCCAGGACATAAGCGACATAGTTGTTGGACATTGCTTCCAGGGTAAGGAATTGTCCCTGGTCTCTTGTCCAGCGGAATTCTTCGTCCACCGAAAAAGGAGCTTTTTTTGTTGTATTCCGGATACGCTCGGGAAGACAGCGAGCAGAAATTTCTTCATCATTACAAAAGGCAAACGATCTCTCAATAGCACTGCGCAACTCACGCACGTTACCCGGAAAAGGATAGGCACGCAGCAAATCAAGGGCGGAGGAGGAAATTCCGCGGATATGTCGACCAAGCTGGGCATTAAACAGATCGATAAATCGCGCAACCAGCAGATCAAGGTCATCTTCGCGCTCGCGCAAGGGGGGCACCTGCAGTTGGAAGGTTTCCAGTCGATAGTAAAGGTCCTCACGGAAGGCTCCCGCACGCACCGCCTGTTCCAGGTCACTGTTAGTCGCCGCGACGATCCTGACATCTATTTCGACTTCACGGTTTGTTCCCACCGCCCTGGTTTTACCGTCCTGAAGAATTCGCAACAGCTTGGCCTGGAGGTCTAAGGGCATGTCGCCAATTTCATCCAGAAAAAGAGTGCCTTTTTCTGCTTCGGCAAAAAGCCCTCTCCGAGCGCTATCCGCCCCAGTAAAAGAACCCGCAGCATGGCCGAAAAACTCACTCTCCTGCAGGTCTGCCGGAATAGCGGCACAGTTCACCGCTATAAAAAGCTGTTCTTTTCGCGAGCTTTCCCGGTGAATGGCACGAGCGACAAGATCTTTACCGGTCCCGCTTTCCCCGGTAATCAACACTGGTCCCTGGGCCCGGCCAATTTGTCTTACAGCTGCAAAAAGCTCGTTCATAACCGGACTGCAGCCGATAATTCCATGAAAAGCATCGATATCCAACAGATCACGGTAACGCTGGATATCCCGGCGCATTCGCCGTGTTTCCAGGCTTTTTTTCACACAAAGAGTCAAATGATCCAAATCAAGGGGCTTGGTAATAAAGTCATCGGCCCCCTGCTTGAGAGCCTTCACCGCCTGAGAAACAGTACCAAAGGCAGTCATGATAATAAATCCCGGCGGCGCGGCCAGGTCACGCACCTGCCGCAGCAACCACAGGCCATCGGCTTTGGGCAGGCGCAAGTCACTCACGACAAGATCCGGATTCCACTCTTTAATGGTATGCCATGCATTGATTGCATCTGAACAACCTGTTACCTCCAATGACAGATCTTTGAGCTCTTCTTCAAGTAGTACCCGCAAAGAATCGTCATCTTCAACGATAAGCACCTTTTCTTTATCACGCCTCATGGTTACTATCGTCTCCCTCACTATGACTCTGACAGGGAAAAGTCATGGTAAAAAGTGCACCACCCAAATTAGACGTTGTGACTTCAAGAACACCCCCGTGATCCTGTACGGCTGCCTGCGCTACAGACAACCCCAGACCGGTTCCTTCACCAACGGTTTTTGTTGTAAAAAATGGCTCAAACAACCGACTGCGGATATCTTCTGCTATACCCGGGCCATCATCAGCGACATAAAAGCCAAGGCCCGAGCTGTTATTGAACCAGCCGTATTCAACTCGACCGTTTTCTTCCACTGCCTGTACGGCATTCATTAACAGGTTGACCAGGGCCTGCTCAATACGAACCTGGTCAACCTGCAGAACAGGAACCGGCGGTGTTCCGGTACATACCGTTTTAACGGCTTTCTCTGTCAACAGTGGGTCCAATTGAATAATGGCAGAGGCCAATATCTGGTCCATGGGCTGATTTTTTTTGCGCAGCGGATTCCGGCGACCAAAGTCGAGCAGCTGGTGCACAATATGTTCAGTTTTTGCCACGGCTTCAAGAATGTGATTAAAAGACTGCTGAATATCCTGAGGCAGGTCATGACGTCGCAACATTTGTTGCGCTTTACCGGAAACAACACTGATGGGTGATCCCAGTTCATGCGCAACGCCTGCTGCCAGCTGCCCTATTGCCGCCATTTTTTGTGATTGGAGCAGTTTACTTTTAAGCCGGTCCTGCTCACGCGCCTGACGATCCAGCTCCTGTTCGGATTGTGCCATACTGTCGAGCATGGCATTCATCCCCGAAGACAGCTGCCGTATTTCCGCCGGGCCGGAGTTTTTCGCCCGATGGTAACGCTCTCCCCGCTCGATTCGCGCCATACTTTGCACCAATTTACGCAAGTTACGCCCGACAATCCGATGATGACCGTATAAAAGCACAGCCAGAAGAACTACCGAGATGACACCCAAAAACACCAGCGCCTGCAAACGAATACGATGAATGTACTCGCTGATATCACTCCCTTCACGGGTCAATTGCAACAATCCGATGTTTCGCCCTACCGAATCAGCAAGGGGAACAAAATACGAGTAAATGTGTTCATCTTCTGTTTGCTGATACTCGCCTAAACGGTCTCCATCGGCGGCGAGTTTAACCAACTGACCACTACTAATGTCCGGTTCACGAGCCCCACTCGTCGCAATCCGGTTACCCTGCTGATCGTAAAGGTAAGCACCGTACACTCTTTTAAGCCGGAACAGGGAATCAAGCGCCTGTTGAACACTTCCTTCCCGGTTTTGCTCGAGGGAATATTCCAAAGGGCCGCGAATGGCACGAGCAATCAGCTCCAGATCTTCCTGCATGCGCCTCTCGATCTCCTGTTCCAAATGCTGCAAACTGACGTAGCCGGCAGCAAAAAGAATAAAAACTAGCGGCACCACCAGAAAAAGGAGCAACGATGCACGCAAACTTAAACTTTTTCGCAGTGTTTTAACTGACAGCATAAACCTCTCTATTTTGTTACATGTATTATTTTT
>JAWLDI010000224.1:0-3286 GCA_041686715.1 Pelovirga sp. | reverse complement strand
AAAAAGTTGGAGACAAGAGAGATTTCGGTTGAGGCGCCTGTGGTGGGTGGTTCAGTCGTCAGCGCCCGATAGCGTCGATGAGTTTCCGGCAGATTCTGTTTGTGTCGGTTGCCGCCATCAGGGTAGAAATGACGGCAATGCCATGGGCGCCGGTAGTCATAGTGGCCGGGGTGTTGGTGACTGTTAAGCCGCCTAAGGCGTAAACGGGTATGGCAGAAGTGCTGCAGATTTCCTGCAATTCAGTAAGCCCCTTGGGCGCACCATAGGGAGCCTTTGAGGGTGTGTAGAACACCGGGCCGAAGGTGGCAAAATCAGCCCCCTGTTGCGCAACGCTGGTCAGTTCTTCTTTTGAGTGGGTTGAAGCACCGATCAGTTTATCGTTCCCCAGCAGTTTGCGTGCTACAGCAGGAGCTATGGAACTGCTCCTTAAATGGACGCCATCAGCATCAACCGCCAGGGCGATATCGATTCGATCATTGATCAGCAACCGGCAGTCGTGGCGACGGGTTGCCTCGCGCAGCTTTTTCCCTGTTTCGTACAGTTGACACGCCGGCAGGTCTTTTTCGCGCAGTTGTATCATGCGCACCCCGGCGATCATGAGGGATTCCAGAAATTCTATAAACTCCTCACCTGTTGACACCAGACGGCGGTCAGTAATCAGGTACAGCGGCGGCAGAGCAGGTGCGGATACCATAATTATTCTACCGGAGTCAGAAAAGCGCTATCCCAGTCTTTCCAGACCGGGTCATAGCCCGATGCTTTAAGCAGTTGCTCAATTTCTGCAGGGCTGCGGTCATCACTGATACAGAACTGACCACCATCATCATTCTGGTCACCATAGCCGCCCGGGGCGGTACAGGAACCGGCACTCATCTGGGTGATGCCTAAAGGAAGAAGATTATCGCGCAGGGCAGCTCCTTCGCGGGTTGACAGCACCAGGCCGGCATCAGGCAGCAGGAGCCTTAAGGCGCAGATAAACTGGGTCAGTTGCCGGTCCGAGACAACATGGCGCGGGGCAAAGCCTCCCGGTGCCGGGCGCAGTCGTGGAAAAGAGAGAGTGACCAGTGTTTTCCAGAAACGCTTCATCAGATAACGGGCATGCAGACCGGAATAGAACAGATCGCTCAGAGGATTGCCCAATCCCAGCAGGGAGCCGATACCGATGCGTCGCATCCCTGCGTCACCGGCACGTTCCGGAGCCAGTAGGCGGTATTCATAATCGCTCTTGGGGCCATAGGGGTGCAGCTCGCGGTACAGATTCCGGTCGTAGGTTTCCTGATAGAGGGTCAATCCATCTACACCTGCTGAGACCATACGTCCGTAGTCATCAGATGACATAGGGAAGACTTCGATGGAAACAGACCCGCAATAGGGCTTGACGATAGTGACTGCCTGCTCAAGATAATCGACATTTGCAGAATGGGGTGCTTCGCCCGTGAGGAGCAGCAGGTGCCGGAACCCCTGCTTGTGCAGGTACCGGGCTTCGCGTTCGATTTCTTTAGAATTCAGGGTTTTACGAAGCATGTCGTTTTCGGCATTAAAGCCGCAGTAACGACAGCCATTGAGGCACTCGTTAGACAGATAAAGGGGGGCATAGAGCAGAATTGTCCGGCCAAAGCGTTGGCGGGTGATCTGCTGTGCTTTCAATGCCATCTTCTCAAGTTGTTCAGCGCTAAGGGCAGGATTCAGCAGACAGGCAAAATCATCAATACTGATGCTGCGTTGCTTTAATATCTGATCAATGTGCTCAGAAGTGCTGGTAGTAATCCTTGTCAGCACATCAGCCTGAGAATAATTTTTAATCTGGTTTAAAAAGCTCACGATTCATTCCTTAAAAAACCGGTCAGCGGGCTGGAGGCACTGGCCTGCTGCCGTTTGGGACCGATGCCGGCACAAAAGGCTTCACGTCCGGCCTCCACCCCCTTGCGGAACGCGCGGGCCATGGCCGCCGGGTCGGGGGTATCAGCCAGGGCGGTATTGACAAGTACGGCAGCTGCGCCCATCTCCATGGCTTCAGCCGCGTGTGAGGGCGCGCCCAGGCCGGCATCGACAACCACCGGAACCTGCGCCTGCTCGATGATGATCGCCACCAGGTCGCGGGTCAGCAGACCGCGATTGGTACCGATGGGAGCACCCAATGGCATAACTGTAGCAGCACCGGCTTCTTCCAGTCGTTTGGCAAGGACCGGGTCGGCCGGCATGTAGGGAAGTACAACAAAACCCTCTTTGACCAGAACTTCCGTTGCCTTCAAGGTTTCAACCGGATCGGGAAGCAGGTAGTAAGGATCAGGAGTTACCTCCAGTTTGACCCAGGGTTCACATCCGGCCGCCCTGGCGAGACGCGCCAGGCGGATCGCCTCCTCGGCGGTGCGGGCGCCACTGGTATTAGGCAGCAGCAGGTAACGGTCCTGGTCGATATGAGACAGGAGACTGTCCTGCGGATTGTTTATGTCAACCCGGCGCAAGGCAACAGTAACAATGTCACATCCGGAATGCTCCATAGCGTCAAGCATTGCCTGATGTGATGAGAATTTGCCTGTGCCGACCATCAGGCGGGAACGAAAGGTCCGGTTTGCGATCTGTAAGTTATCCATATGAGCTTAAACCTCTACGTAGTTTGATAGTGTGGGTTCGGCCGGTTGCAGGCGATGATCAGCCGCCCCCGACGAATTGAATCAATTCAATCACGTCACCGTCATTCAGTGTCGTCTGGTCGTAGTCTGCCGGTGAAATAATGGAGCCGTTGTGTTCCACAACAACCTGTTCAGGGTTGATAGCAACCAGGTTGAACAGGTCGGTGACAGTAGCATGTTGCGAAACCTGTTTGTCGTTACCGTTGATAGTGATTTGCACTCTTTAATGCTCCTCCGCAGCGGGATTTTCGCCAAGAATCAGTCTTAATACGGCATTAGCCTGGTGATGAGCGGCAATTCCGACACGCGGTGCCATCAGGCCGCAACCGGGCTCAGCGGCGGTTGTATGGTCGCCGCAAAGATAAAAAAAATCGTTGATTTGATGGGTTTGTATGCTGTTAGCGGGTTTATGTCCAGCCATGCCCGACGCGGCAATCAGATACTTCCCGGGGCAGTGACGCAGAAAGCCGTTAGCCAGCATGGCCTTCTGATCGGCCCTGTCAAAAGCTTCAACCAGGATATCAACGTCACCAAACAACTCTTTGAGATTATCCACCGTCACCTTGCTGTGGTGGATGTCTAGTTCAACCAGAGGATTGATGCGCTGCAGATTGTCACGCAGTGCTGCTACCTTGGGCATGCCGATTTGGTCG
>JAWLDI010000223.1:0-3328 GCA_041686715.1 Pelovirga sp. | reverse complement strand
CTTCCTTAACCTTGTTGATGGTGGTCACTGTCACCCCGTGTTGGCGCAGATATGCCGCTGTTCCCGCCGTGGCAACAATATCAAAACCGGCCGCCGCCAGACGCTTCATGGACCCAAGCACCGGTAGCTTGTCGGCGTTTTTGACACTGACGAAGATCGTTCCAGTAACCGGCAATTTCACCCCTGCTGCCAGTTGAGCCTTGGCAAAAGCCCGTCCAAAATCAAAATCAATTCCCATCACCTCGCCGGTTGACTTCATTTCCGGACCCAGCAAGGTGTCAACACCGGGAAACTTGACAAAGGGAAAAACTGCTTCTTTAACCGAAACGTAGGGAGGAAGGATTTCACCTGAAATATCCTGATCCGCCAATGACTGACCTGCCATCACCCGGGCGGCAATCTGAGCCAGGGGACGCCCGGTTGCCTTGGAGACAAAGGGAACGGTGCGACTTGCTCGTGGATTGACCTCAAGCAGGAAGATGGTATCGTCCTTGATGGCATACTGGATATTCATCAGGCCGATCACTTGTAACTCCAGGGCCAGGTCCCTGGTCTGCCGTCGAACGTCATCAAGCAGCTGGTGCGACAGGGTAATGGGAGGTAAGGCGCAAGCAGAGTCTCCCGAATGGATACCAGCCTCTTCAATATGCTGCATAATGCCGCCAATAATCACGTCACGGCCATCAGCGACCGCATCTACATCCACCTCGATGGCGTCCTGCAGAAACTTGTCGATCAGAATCGGATGCTCAGGGGAGGCATCAACAGCAAATTTCATATAGTTGTGCAATCGTTCCACGTCATAGACGATCTCCATTGCCCGGCCGCCCAGCACGTAGGAAGGACGAACCACAACCGGATAACCGATCCGCTCGGCAATCACTTCTGCTTCCTCAAATGATCTGGCGATACCGTTCTCGGGTTGCAATAATCCCAGTTTATTGAGCAAACGCTGAAATCGTTCACGATCCTCGGCCCGGTCAATAGCATCAGGCGATGTGCCAATCACCGGTACGCCCGCCTGTTCCAGAGCCACAGCCAGCTTTAACGGTGTTTGACCGCCATATTGAACGATAACCCCTTCAGGCTGTTCTATCGCAACAATTTCAAGAACATCTTCAAGGGTTAAAGGCTCAAAATAGAGGCGGTCGGAGGTATCATAATCTGTGGAAACGGTCTCCGGGTTGCAATTGACCATGATTGTTTCAAAGCCGGCTGCTGACAGGGAGAATGCGCCATGAACACAACAGTAGTCGAATTCTATCCCCTGCCCAATCCGATTCGGGCCACCACCCAGAATCATGATTTTACGGTTATTTGTCGGCGCGGCTTCACATTCGCTTTCATAGGATGAATACAGGTAGGGGGTAAAGGCCTCAAATTCCGCTGCGCAGGTATCAACTCGCTTGTAAACCGGACGGATGCCGGCGTCATATCTGGTTTGTCGAACCTCGGCTTCCGTAAGCTGCAGCAGTGTCGCCAGGCGGCGGTCAGAAAAACCATATCTCTTGGCCTGACGCAGCAGTTCGATGAAAGCAGGGTTGTCTCTTTCGGTCGGCAGTTTACAGGTGAGCAGATCGTTTTCCAAAAGAACCAACTGTGCCATATTAGCTACGAACCAGGGATCAATGCCGCTGAGCTGGTAAATTTTTTCGACAGTGAATCCGGCCCGCAAGGCATCGGCGAGATACCAGATTCGCTCCCATCCGGGAACCTGCAGTTTTTTACAGAGAAGATTCTGCTGTTCCTCCGTCAGGGGCTTCTGGTAGTCAACCGGATCTGCGAAAATACGGCTTTCCAGTCCATATGAGTCAATTTCCAGTGAACGCAGTGCTTTGTGCAGACTTTCCTTGAAGGTGCGACCAATAGCCATGGCTTCACCCACCGATTTCATCTGGGTTGTCAGGGTAGAGTCTGCCTGAGGAAACTTTTCAAAGGTAAAGCGTGGAATTTTTGTGACAACATAGTCAATCGACGGCTCAAAAGACGCCAGTGTTTCTCTGGTTATATCGTTGGATATTTCATCGAGACGATAACCGACAGACAGCTTGGCGGCGATTTTGGCTATAGGAAATCCGGTCGCCTTACTGGCCAGAGCCGATGAGCGAGAGACGCGCGGGTTCATTTCAATAACCACCAGTCGACCGTCAACCGGGTTGACGCCAAACTGGATATTGGAGCCGCCGGTATCAACACCGATTTCCCGGATGATTTTTAGAGAAGCGTCGCGCAGGATCTGGTACTCCTTATCGGTCAGGGTCTGCGCCGGTGCCACGGTGATGGAATCTCCAGTATGTACCCCCATAGCATCAAAGTTTTCGATGGAACAGATAATAACAACGTTGTCAGCACAATCGCGCATCACCTCAAGCTCATATTCTTTCCACCCCAGAATCGACTCATCGACCAGAACTTCATTGGTCGGCGAGGCCTCGATTCCGGCCATGACCATCTCTTCATATTCTTCGCGATTATAGGCAATGCCGCCGCCGCTGCCGCCGAGGGTAAATGACGGTCGGATAATCGCCGGGAATCCTATCTGTTCGATGATATCGATCGCTTCCTGATAGTTATGGGCAAGACCGGAGCGGGGAACCTCCAGCCCGATTTTTTCCATGGCACGTTTGAACAATGTACGTTCTTCCGCCTTTTCAATCGACTCCTGGTTGGCGCCGATCAATTCCACTGCATATTTTTTCAGCACTCCCCGCTTGGCGACCGTCAGGGCTGTGTTCAGCGCCGTCTGCCCACCCAGAGTCGGCAGTACGGCATCCGGTCTTTCCCTGGCAATAATCTTTTCAAGCACATCCGGCGTTACCGGTTCGACATAGGTCCGGTCAGCAAAGTCGGGATCTGTCATAATGGTTGCCGGATTGGAGTTGAGCAGAATTACCTCGTATCCTTCTTCTTTCAAGGCCTTGCAGGCCTGGGTTCCGGAGTAGTCAAACTCACAAGCCTGACCGATGACGATAGGCCCGGCACCGATAATAAGAATTTTTTTAAGGTCTTGACGTTTTGGCATGCTGATCCCTTGGATAAATTAATATGATTATGAGTGTTTCAACGTTTACATAGCTGTTAAACAGGTGCTGCGATGAGGACTGAGCTGAGCTGTTACAGCTTGACATGGTACTCCTGCAGTGAATGAATCTGTTCCTTTCCTTTTATCCGTGCGGCAATTCCCTGTGATGCCGCCTGGGCCGCAGCTGCAGTGGTAATGTAGGGCACTTTGTAGCGGATTGCCGTTTTTCGGATATAGGAGTCATCATGCAGACTCTGCTTACCAGTGGGGGTATTGACAACAAGTTGAATATCTCCGTTTTTCAGC
>JAWLDI010000222.1:0-3333 GCA_041686715.1 Pelovirga sp. | reverse complement strand
ATTCCCTGATGATGTGGTTAAACCCTGAGGACGACCCGACCACCATCGCTTGACGAAAAAAAGGTACGATTCAATTGCCGGTGATGGATGTTTCCACACCGGCAATTGTGTTATTTTTACCAAACAACTCTTTATTTACCGAAAGGTTTTCTACCGTGACATTACAGCATCTGCGCTATCAGGATTTTTTCAACAAAGCCCAGGAATACACTCTGTTAACCCGGGAAGAAGCACTGCAACTGATGGCTATCCCACTGCATAGCGAGATATTTTACCAATTGTTGGCAACGGCGGATTGCATCTCCAAACAGCAATTTGGCTTCAAGGCCGAAAACCATTTTCAAGTCGGACTGAATATCGAATCCTGCCCCTTAAATTGCCAATTCTGCAGTCTCACTCCTACGGCTGCTGTCTTCAGTGAAAAGGTCGAATTTTCCCTGGAACAGGTCATCTCTTGGGCTCATGATGCCGAACAGCATCAGGCCGATGCCCTGTATCTGATGACAACCGTTACCTACCCTTGGGAAAAACTGCTGGAAATCGGTCGCCTCGTCAGCCGGGAAGTGTCAACGCCATTGGTCGTCAACACCCGTGATTTCAATCATCACGAGGGGGAAGAGTTACTTAAAGCAGGATATGTTGGCGCGTATCACGCCCTCAGACTGGGGGAAGGCCGTGACACGCCGCTGTCGCGCGACAAACGCATTGCCACCATTAAGGTTTTAAATGATGTCGGACTGGCTTGGGCTAATTGTGTTGAGCCGGTCGGCCCGGAACATAGTGCTGAGGAAATTGTCGATTTGATGCTGCTGGCGCGTGATGAAGGCGCCATGTTCAGCGGCGTAATGCGCCGCATCAACTTTCCCGGTTCACCCTTGAGCCGCTTTGGCATGATCAGCGAGCTGGAACTGGCACGACTGGTTGCTATCAGTCGATTGGTCATGGGCAATGTGCCCAAGGCACACTGTACCCACGAACCCCATTCAGCATCACTGCTGGCCGGCGCCAATCTGTTCTTCCCCGAAGTTGGATCAAGCCCCCGTGACCACGTCACGGATACCGCCAAAGGGCGTGGCCACGACATTCATGCCTGCCGCAAAATTCAAGGTGAGATGAACCTTGATCCCCTGCTGGCGTCCAACTGTTTTCCCCAAACCAGAACTGCTGCTGCTCATCAGGGTTGATGTTATGGCTCGCTGATCTGCTCCAGAATTGCCCGGACCTGTTCTGATGTCCTGATCGAAACACGCTGCTGCTCAAGATTGGTCAGTAACTGCTGTTTACCGTTGCGGGCGGCAGCCATGTCATCAACTGCACGTTCAATTGTCTCACGCGAATCATAGCTCCAGCTCCTGATGGCATTACGCCGATCCTGCTGGGCCTGCTCAAACCGGGCAACCAAATCCCGTGCCTGACTGATCAACTGCTCTTCACGCTGTTCCTGCTCCTGCTGGCGCCGCTGTTGTTCGAGCACCTGCTGCTCAAAACGTGAGCGGGTGTCCTCTACCGGAGGTGGGGTCGTTTCGGGAACAAAATTCAGATTATCAGGGTCGCCGGCCTCGATTTCACGCACTTCAGTACGGCACTCCTCGGGCAGGGCTTGCAGGTTATCGGTCACATGGAGTCGCCCTTCACTGTCACGACAGGAGTACAAGGTCGCCTCCACCACCATGGGCGATAGACAAAAAATGACCATCAGGATCAGTCTTTTCATTTTACCCTCCAGCTAAAACAATTTCTTGCTATCGATGAGCAAGGTCACCGGTCCATCATTCACCAGATCCACCGCCATATCGGCCCGAAAAATCCCCGTTTGCACCCTGACCCCACGCCCCCTTAACAAGGCAACAACATGGTCACACAAGGGTTCAGCCAACTCCGGTGCTGCCGCGGTTGAAAAACCGGGCCGCCGACCTTTGCGACAGTCCCCAAGCAAGGTGAATTGTGACACCATCAGCACCTCTGCCTGAAGATCGCCGACCGACAGATTCATTTTACCATCGCTATCTTCAAAAATACGCAGGCCGGCGATTTTTTCGGCGAGATAAGCGGCATCCTTTTCATTATCTCCCTGCTCAATCCCCAGCAGCACCAGCAATCCAATGGCAATATCTGCAACTTTTTTTCCTGCTACCGTCACTCCCGCCTTCGTCACCCGCTGTACTACCGCCCGCATGATTTGTCCTTTGCTGATGATTCAGCTCTATCCTTGCGCCAGTTGTCGCAATAAGGCCAGATTTTCCAGATCGTGGCAGTTGTTCTCGCCCGGTGGTGTTTCGATAATTTTGGGACAGTCAGCAAAGCGCTGATCCTGCATCAAATGCCGAAAACCCTCAACACCGATCTTCCCCTGCCCGACATGCTCGTGACGATCTACCCTGGAACCCAGGGGTTTTTTACTGTCGTTCAAGTGAAAGAGCTGCACAAGATCGATACCAATCAACCGATCAACCTGTTCCATCAGTTGTTCGTAACCCCGTGAGGTACTGATATCGTGGCCGGCAGCAAAGGCGTGACAGGTATCCAGACAGACACCAAAACGTCCGGGGGCCAGACGTTCAAGCGCCCAGCCCAACTCCTCAAGCGATGCCCCGAGGGAATAGCCCTGGCCGGCGGTATTTTCCAACAGGATGGTTACCTCATCACCAACTTGCCGGCAAATCTGCTCAAAACTTCGACACAAGGTTGTCAACCCGGCAGTAACCCCTTCCCCCTTGTGCGAGCCGGGATGAATAACCAGTGACTCGATCCCGAGCCGCCGACAGCGATCCAGTTCGTCTAAACAGGTGAGGATCGAGCGTTGCCGCTGGTCCGGATCAGGGCTGGCGAGATTCAGCAGATAACTGCTATGGGCAGCAACATAGCGCACAGAGCTTGCTTGTCGGGCAGCACGAAAGGCTGCGACGGTTGCTTCGGTCAGGGGTGGAGCCTGCCAGCGACTGGCATTACGGGTAAATACCTGGATGGCGGTAGCACCGATGATGCCGGCCCGGGAAAAAGCTTGTTCCATTCCCCCGGCAACCGACACATGGGTGCCGAGCAGCAATCGAGAGGTTGCAGGATCAGCCATCAACAGATACCTGTACGCCACCGGCCGAGCAAGGGCGCAATGTCACCCACCGCCTGAAGATGACTGTCGACCCAGGAAACATCTCCAATAGCCCGGCCTTCAGGGGCAACCAGGACGGTGGTCATACCGAATGCTTTTGCCGTTTGCAGATTCTGCAACTGGTCTTCAACCATTACACAGTCTTGTCCCTGCAGAGCAAGCCGGCCCAGCACCTGCCGATAGGGGTCGGGGTTGGGTTTGGGCTGGTATCCCGCAATCCGGAT
>JAWLDI010000221.1:0-3446 GCA_041686715.1 Pelovirga sp. | reverse complement strand
TACCGTTTACCAGCAGATCATTGATGTAATAACCTGTCGCTGGAATAATTTCAAAGCCCTGTGAGCCCCCATACAAAACGGACGTTTCACCGGCCGGATCGATATAACCGCCGGTTCCGGCACTGGCATAGATGACCCAATCAGAACGGGTTGGATCATCAGGAAAGCCATCGCGACTATCCGGAATTCCATCACTGTCAGAGTCAATTTCACCATCGACATAATTCGGTTCCGGTTCCTCACCGCCGGCAACAACCTCTATTGAAAAGGCTGGCAGGGATGCGCTCAAGGAACCATCACTGACGCTGATGACAATATTTGAGCTGACTCCGACATCCTGAGAGACAGGGGTTCCACTCAACACTCCAGTCTGTGGGTCAAAGCTCGCCCAGAAAGGCAATTCGCTGATAGCAAATTCCAGGGTATCAGCATCCGGATCACTGGCTGACGGGGCGAACTGATATGTCTGACCAACACTGGCAGTGTGATTCGGACTTCCGGAAATCACCGGCGAGCGATTGGTGTCATAAACGGTTATGGCAACGTCTTCGGAATCAGTGTCGGTACCATCGGTTACAGTAAAGGTCGCAGTAAAGCTGCCGGCCTGATCATAGTCGGGGGTCCAGCTGAATGTTTTTGAGGCAGTATCAAAAGATGCCCCAGCCGGCAATCCCGCACCACTGAAATCAAAATTTTCACTTTCTGTGGTAGTTGACACGTTGAACTGAAGGAGGTCACCTTCGCTGACTGTTTGTGCGCCGATGGTATTGAGGACCGGGGGCTCGTTGGCACGCACAACAGTAAAAGAAACAGTTTCACTGTCCTGCAAATCGTCGTCGCTGACCACAAAAGTTACGGCATGGGTTCCAGCCTGCTGGTTGCTGGGATTCCAGCTGAAAGAACGAGTGGAGGGAGCAAATACTGAATTATCAGGAAGATCAGTTGCGCTGTAGCGTAAGTGGTCGCCGTCCGGATCACTGGCATGGACCAGTAAATTATAGTCATCACCAGCTTCAAGACTCTGAGCACCAATCGTCTCAAGTACCGGCGCCTGATTGACATTAGTTACCGCTATACTGATGGTTTCACTGTCACTGGCCTGACCGTCACTCACCGTAAAACTGACATTATAGTTACCAGCCTGATTCATTCCCGGAATCCAGCTGAAAGTCTGCGTGGTCGTGCTGAACTCTGCCCCGCCAGGGAGCTCTGACGTTGTAAAATTCAGAGAATCACCATCTTCGTCGGTAGCGGCAACAACAAAAGTCAGGAGCGCACCCTCAATGACAGTTTTATTTCCAATCGGGTCAAACACGGGTGGATTGTTTACCGCAACTGCGGCCGGACTGTGAACCAGGTTGGAAAATTCACTCTCCTGCCTATCGGCATCATAGGCGGTAACAGCAAAGTAATAATCAAGGGCCGGGTCCAGATCGGACAAGCTGTAAGTCAGAACGTTGCCGACATCGATCATGAGTGTACCGGCATCCCCGGCACGCGAAAGATCATCTGATCCGGCTTTGTAATAAATGTTGTAGCCAAGAACCTCACTGGGACTGGCTTCCCAGGACAGGGTGGCCGTTTTAGCCCAAACGGCCGAGGTCACTCCCAGACCGAGAACGAGCAGGACCATCGATAACAGAACCATTTTTCTTTTCATTTGTAACCTCCGGACTCTTGCCCGTCGCCATCAAAGGCACTCAGGCTATTGGAGCTCGTTAGCGGGGTAAAACAAGTTACAGACATTCATATTGTACGTTAAAATTGCAGCAATAGCCGAGGTGCCGGTCAGGACGCATCAGAAACCATAATTTTTTACGGCCGACGGCCATTACCGGGAAGTGAATGAGCACAAAAAACGCCCACTCCAATAACCGAAGTGGGCGTTCTTCCTACCAAACTCAAAAGGGCGGGAAAAGCGTCGCGTCCGCTTCGGCAACCCGGCGGTCCCGTTATCAGGGATCCGTGGCTTTGCGTCACCAGATTACTCTGGTTTTGCCCTTTCGGTAGACAGCTTACTGCTGTATACGATTTGCTTTACAACTTAGCAAATATTGAAGCACAAATCAAGAGCAAAAATGAGGCTCTTCCAATTTTTTAGCGAAGCTTTTTCAACACCTGAATGCCGGCCTGATCAAGCATCGTCACCAGCTTGATCAAGGGTAACCCGATCAAGGTATTAAAATCTTCCCCTTCCATTTTTTCTATCAAAGCAATACCCAGCCCTTCAACCTTGAAAGACCCGGCACAGTCAAAAGGACGTTCACGCTTCAGGTAATCATCAATCTGGGTATCGGTAAGTTCTCTCATGGTAACAGAAAAGGTCGCATAATCTGTTTGCAGGGTGTTACTGCGGCAATCCAGTAATGCCAGACCAGTGTAAAAGCAGTGGGTTCTTCCTGCCATCTGGCGCAACTGCTGGAAAGCTCCACGTTCATCACCCGCTTTTCCCAGGATTCTGCCCCGTTGATCAACAAAAAGCTGATCGGAACCAATAATTACCGCATCTGGGTACATTCCGACGAGACTCTGGGCTTTACCAACCGCCAGATGACGGACCTGGAGCGCCGGTGACACATGCGGATCGATAACTTCTTCGAACTCAGGGGTTGCCGTCACAAACGGAAGCTGCAACTGTTTAAGCAACTGCTGACGATAAGGACTGGTTGATGCAAGAACAATTTTTCTCATTGTTAATCTCTTCCGCTGATCGACCAGTCCCGCAGACTCTATACCTTTACGCGGCAAGAACACAGGCTGAGGAAGGTCTCTGTGGTGCTAAAAGGTCGCTGCTGAGCTGCTGTTCACCCTTCAAAAGAACCGCATCAAGATCAACCCGCCGCTTTATTTCATCCAGCAGCAGCGCACCGAGGGTCTGATCGTCCCCCTGACGCGGGAAGATCGTGGCACCATCACTCTCATTCCAAACCGGCAGGAAACGGACGAACTCATCACCTCCCAATGAAACCTCGGTTAATACTTCGTCCGCTCCGTCCCCGAACACTCCTTCAATAACCCCGCTGGACACGCCTGCGCAAGAGGTTAAACTTATCGACTGTGGTGAAAAATAATAACTGACATGAGCCTGCTCGTGCATTTTTGATAACCAGATCATATTCAACTCTCCTTGACATGATGTGAATAGGTTATCATCTGTATAGCAGCCTTTAGTGTCAGTTTATGTCACACCTGTCTGAATCATTCAATTGTGCGGCCAGAGCTGACTGAAGTCCCATGACAAACTGGCGCCGTAATGATTCAGGGCGCAGAATTCTGACATGGGGAACAAAGGAATACAGCCAGGCCAGAATCTCCTTGTCACCGCTGGCGCTAAAACGCAAGGTCAGCGAGCCGTCCGGTTGTTCATCGATCTGCTGACAAGGGTGCCAGACCCGTTCACGAATAAGATGAGCGATGTGCCTGTCAAAGTGCACCTGCAGTTCATG
>JAWLDI010000220.1:0-3469 GCA_041686715.1 Pelovirga sp. | reverse complement strand
CGACCACGTATGCCCGAGTTGCCAGGCCCATGTCGAGCAGTTCTGTCCTGAAGCCACCTTTACCTACAACTCCCCTGACAAGCATCAAACCGCACCGGTAACCTATGGCGGCTACGCAGAGAATATCGTCGTTGATGAACGCTTTGTTCTGCAAGTTCCGCCGAACCTGGAGCTGGCCGGGGTTGCACCGTTGCTTTGTGCCGGCATCACCACCTATTCCCCGATGCGGCGTTGGGGAGATATCAGCGGTAAAAAAGTCGGCGTCGTCGGTCTGGGAGGATTAGGTCACATGGGGGTAAAATTTGCTAAAGCCTTCGGCGCTCGGGTTGTCGTTTTCACCACCTCCCCCGGGAAGAAGGATGATGCCCTGCGCCTGGGAGCCGATGAGGTGATTATCTCGACAGATGCCAGACAGATGAAGCAGCATGCCGGCAGTTTCGACTTTATTCTCAACACCATCGCTGCCGAGCACGACATCAACGCCTATATTCGAATGCTCGGCCTTGACGGCAATATCACCCTGGTCGGTGCGCCGGATAATCCCTTACCGGTTTCTGCTTTTTCCCTGCTGTTCGGGCGTAAGAGCCTGTCAGGGTCGCTGATTGGCGGCATTAAAGAAACCCAGGAAATGCTCGATTTCTGCGGTGAACATAACATTACTGCTGACGTTGAAATCATTTCGATGCAGCAGGTCAACGAAGCTTACGAGCGGCTATTAAAATCGGATGTCAAATATCGCTTTTCCATCGATATGGCATCACTGAAATAATCATTGAATTTCCAACCCCCAGCAGCTGACACTGTCGGGGGTTGGTGGGTCGGCACTTCACCACCATATCCGTGGCGACTGCGGGAACCGCCCAGCCATAGTGTTATCACCATGGCAACGATCAATGCCAGGGCCACGAAAATCAGTATAACCACCCCACCGGGAAACTTCACAAAGCCACCGTTGCTATATGTTTTGTCCGCTATCTTCGAAGAAGTTTGCAGAGCTATCAATTACAGCACAAAACCACGAGTCGATCTCCCTCACACAATTCCAGCACCTGCTCCCGGGGCGGGTTCATCAACACATGACGACCATGTTCATCCGCTGCCACCCGAAATACGCCCAGGGCAATTTTTCCCCTGGCAGCCACAACTTTTTCGAGTGCCTGAAAATCCATAGGTTCAGACAACGCGTATTCAGCGGGATCATGGAACTGGATTTCCGGGCCACCAACAGTAAAGAGGTCATCCAGCACCACACGCAATTCACGCCGCAAAGCGACCTGGGCCAGAATATGACTTAAAATCATGGGGCTGATTAAAATCTCACTTTGGTGGCCATACATCAGGCTCCGATTGTGGGGATCGCTCAGTTCCATAATCACCTGCGGTCGCTCTACTGACCGGGAAAGGATATCCTCCAACTGCAGATAACCCACCATGGCCCGGGCATCTGCCTCTTCTCCGGTGCCTATGCGATCACTGCTCAGAAAAATTACGGTGTGATAGGTGGCCGGATTCAGTTTTTTGAGCTCTTCCGCCACCATATACTCCCCTTCCAGGAGCCGGCCACAAACAGGTTCCAGATTAACGCCGTAGCGGGCAAGCTCTTGCAGTCGCTCTTCCAAGGGGATGATCGATACCATATCCAACTCAAATTTGCGGTCTTCATAACTGGCAAATTCTGCCACCAGGCTTGGTACCCGGCGATTCCAGCCGAGCACCAGTACCCGGTGTATATCTGCTGTTACTTTCTCCCTTGTCGGCACCGATCGTTCAATTCTGGTTAACGGTTTTGTTTTCTGACGCAGCCCGGTGTGGCTGTAATCTCTGGCCAGCAGCACCACTCGATCCTCGCGACAGATGACGGTATCTGACGGTGCCAGCAAATTAACCTGCCAGCGGTTATTAGCTGATGCCGGATGCAACAGACCCAAAACAATAGCGCAGGGCCGCTGCGCGGCCAATTCACCAAGGGTCAACCCCGCGACGCTTTCTCCGTTGCGAACAAAAATCTCGTTACCTTCCCCGGCAGTCAATAACTCGTTGTAGACCTCAGAAAGGCCAGGATGCAGCACATTTTGAACGATCAGTCTGCTGATGGTGACATCACCGGCAACAACTTCCACGGCTCCGGGATACGCCCGTTCAATAACGGATATTTTGCGCATATCCTGAATCTCTGCAATCACAAGTGGCAAGGCGGCATGCGCATGCCGGGCCTGAACGGCGATTGATAACAGGGCTTTGGCTGTTTCCACATCCGATGTGACCAGGCTGCGTTCGTCATGTCCCTGGCATGGAATAATAACAGCCGCAGCCTCCAGACAGGCGACGCGCTGAAGGGCTTCCGGCTGGATGGCATAACCACTGCGCAGTATGACCTGGTTGGCACGAGAACCCAAACCGGGTTCGCTCATCAACTGATGCAGCTTGTCCGCCCCTGCTTCCTCTGCCAGAACAACCAGCCGCAGCTTCTGGGTGTTGAACTTTTCGAGAAACCGCTTCACCCGCCCGGATGAATTGAAAAGTTCCGCTACCAGTGGTGGTGTTTGGGCCGACCAGCCAAGAATCACTATATGATTTTTCAAGGTAACCGGCGTCAGCCCCCGCTCAAGGTCTTCCATCTTGGCGATCAGCCAACGAGTGAGAATGGCGACCAGGGTACCCATGAACACCACATACCCCGAAATCGTCAAAAAAGTTGCTACAATCCGTTGCCAGGAGCCGGTATCGTCGCCCAGATAACCTGGATCTGTGAGACGCAAAAAAGCCCACCATACCGCAGCACCCGGATCACCAAAGTCACCACCCTGTGGCATGACAAGGAGACCACCAATCAACGAAATCAAACCGATAAAGAGCCCCACCACCAGCAGCTGGAAGCCGGCACCTTTAACAAGCTGGCGCTCAATGATGAACTTGACCCGGTCAATCATTCGCCATGGCAACCGGGTAAATACTGCTTTCATTAATAACCTCTTCCTCATAAAAAATACCGGGCCAAGGTTCTACAGCATGTTGTAAGAGTGCACCAAAACTGCATTTATCAGGAGTTTACCCCTCTTATCGCAGCCAATGGATATGCAGACACAAGCATTGCAGCAATTTATACAAATCAACAAGTTTTTTAAGACAGCAGTAACAGGATTGTCGATGTGAACCGTCAACGCAGTGACTGCTGCGCTCGATTTTTATATTTATTCAATATTTCAGAGGGGATGTGACAATAATCATCAGGACATCGGGCCAGCCGATCCTGATGCTCCTCGGCACTTTTTACATACTGAGTGAGGGGCAGAACTTCAACAGCAATTTGTTCAGCATCTGCTCTTGAATCGATGAACTGCCGGGCTGTTTCCAAATGTTCAGCAGTTTTACTGTAGATTCCTGTTCTGTATTTCAACCCCACATCGTCACCTTGCTGATTGATGCTATACGGATCAATAATGTCAAAAAAACATATTATAAGGTGTTC
>JAWLDI010000219.1:0-3512 GCA_041686715.1 Pelovirga sp. | reverse complement strand
ACACTAGAACGTCGCATAATATATATTATGTAAACTAAACGATATGTAGACTTCTTATGTTTGTTAGTAATTCACCCCACACTGGCCAACTCCAGTCGACTCCCCCATCGCTTGATCAGTTCTGCTCTGACCGGTTGCGATTCCGGGGTGTTGAGACTGTTTGTTGTCTCTACGTATTTGAATGCCTCCTGCCTGGCTGCTTCTAGTATCTTCAGATCACGCGCCAGATTTGCGACCCTGAAGTCCGGCAGCCCGGCCTGACGGGTACCAAGAAAGTCACCTGGTCCACGAATTTCCAGGTCAGCTTCGGCTATCCTGAACCCGTCTTCTGTTTTGATCATCACATCAAGCCGTTTTGCCGCATCATCGCTGTAGTTTTCTGATGGAATCAATACGCAGTAACTTTGTTCCGCGCCGCGGCCAACCCGTCCGCGCAACTGGTGCAGTTGTGCCAGTCCAAATCGATCTGCGTGTTCGATGACCATCAGGGTTGCGTTAGGCACATCAACACCGACTTCTACGACCGTGGTCGATACCAGCAATGATATATTGCCACCACGAAAACCGCTCATAACAGCTTCTTTCTCTATTGTTTTCATTCTTCCGTGGACCAGACCGACCTGTTCTTCCGGAAAAATTTCGCCGAAATATTCTGCCGCATTGGTAGCTGCCTGCAGATCACTTTTTTCTGATTCCTCAACCAGAGGATAAATCACGTAGGCCTGGCGCCCCTGCTGCAGTTGCTTCCGGATGAGATCGTGAGCTTTTGTGCGGTTGCGCTGGTGGATTATTGTCGTCGTTACCGGCTTTCTACCTGGTGGCAGCTCATCAATAACTGATACAGATAAATCGCCGTAAAGAGTCATGGACAAAGTTCGTGGAATGGGTGTCGCTGTCATCACCAGAATATCCGGATTAATTCCTTTGGTTTTAAGTATACTGCGCTGTCGCACCCCGAAACGATGCTGTTCATCAATAATACCCAGACCAAGGTCCGCAAAGTCGACACCTTCCTGTAACACTGCATGGGTTCCGGCGACCAGATCAATCTGACCGGCAGCGATCTGTGCGTAGATTTTTTTCTTATCTGCCGAACTGGTGCTGCCCTGCAACAGACAGCAGGTCAGATCCAATCGCTCCAACCAGGGGGCAAAGGTGCGAAAATGCTGCTCGGCAAGTATTTCCGTCGGGGCAACAACGGCAACCTGGCGTTTATTTTCGATAGCAATCAATGCCGCCATCAGCGCAACAATCGTTTTACCGCTGCCGACATCTCCCTGGAGCAGACGATTCATGGGATATGGCAAGGCCATGTCAGTCTTGATTTCGCCGAGAACCCGCCGTTGTGCCGCTGTCAGTTTAAAAGGGAGCATTTTACTTAAGGGTAACGTGTACTTGTGTTCACAGGGCATGGCCGTCCCCTGCTCCAGCTGGACCCCTGCCCTTTTTAGCGCAAGGCCCACCTCAAGATAAAAGAACTCATCGAAAACTAAGGACTTGCGGGCGGGATGCAGACCTTGTTCAAGATTCTTGAAATGCTCGTGCGGATCAGGCCAGTGAACCTGGCGAATAGCCTTATCCCTGTCCAGCAGACGATATGTATTGCGGATATTAGGCGGTGTGGTTGCTGTCAGATATTGAGCGTATTCACGTATCAGGTTAAACCAGATAGTACGCATCTGTTTCTGGCTTATTCCTTCAGTCAACGGATAAACCGGGACGATCCGCCCGAATGAGATCGGATCTTTACGTATCAACACATCAATATTTTCGTTATCATTGATCAATTCAGAATCGGGATGATGAATTTCCCTTGTGGCGCCAAATCTCTTGACCTCTCCGATAAAAATTGCTGTTTGACCGACCGAAAAACGTCTTTCCAGCCAGGAGGTCCGGTAACGGAACCACTTCAGGGAGATAGTGCCGCTGTCATCTCCGGCAATAACCTCAAAAATACGTCGTGATGTACGTCTGGTGCGAATTTCACCGGAGGCAAGAACAGTTCCCTTGAAGACTTCAAGAGAATCATCGGTTAATTGACGGATTGATTTAAACTGACGGCGATCTTCATAGCGATGAGGCAGGTGGTAGAGAGCATCCTCAATGGTTTCTAGACCGAGCTTCTGTAACCGGGCTTGCACCCTTGGGCCGATACCTGACAAGGTGCTCAACGGTTGTGTCAAGATCCAGGCCGGATCCGGGGCACTCCGATCAGGCATAATTCCCGATAATTACTGGAGGCGGGAATTCAGTGCAGCAAGCAATTCTTCAACATCCAACCCGTGGGCCCGGGCCCCCTGTGCAAGAGTTTCAGTAGAAGCACCAAGACAGCCGACACACCCAAGGTTTAAATCTGCCAGAATTTTTGCAGCACCCGGATACAACTGCAACACCTGATCAAAGGTCATATCCCTGGTAATCACTTGATTCATGGAGCACCTCCTTATAAGCTGGACCGCGATGCGATTGTCACAGAATTTATGCAAAAAAGCAAGCTGCTCCTGATTTGTCTTTTGCCTCCGACCGGGGAAACCCTTGACAAACAGTTGCTTGGTGATAGCTATTCATAAAGAACACGGGTTATCTCGTAGACGCGAACGCCGGAAGGAACGATGATTTTTACTTCTTCATCAACACGATGGCCGATAAGGGCCTTTCCGACTGGTGAAGTAATGGAAATTTTTCCGACCTTGATATCCGCCTCATCTTCGCCGACAATCTGGTAGGTGACCTCTTTTTCCGTGTCTATATCAAAAAGTGTCACGGTTGCTCCAAAAACAATTTTCTCACTTTTAATCGTTGCCGGATCAATAACCTGTGCCCGCGCTATCTTGTCATTCAACTCCTGGATACGCCCCTCTACAAAACCCTGTCGATCTTTGGCCGCATCGTATTCGGCATTTTCAGACAGATCTCCGTGACTGCGAGCCTCGGCAATATCCTGAACAACTTTCGGACGCTCAACGCGAACCAGATTTTTAAGTTCTTCCTGAAGTTTACGATGTCCTTCAACGGTCATTGGTACCGAATTACTCATTGGGCCTGCTCCTAAAAAAACAGCGGGCGGTGATTAACCGCCCACTGGTTGAATATTTGTATAACTGACTGATCTATAAGCTCTGATAATACTCTTGCAGCGGTTTGACGTCAAGACTTTCTCGCTGCATTGCCAGCACACCATCAGTAACAGCGTTGATTCCGGCAACAGTAGTAAAATATGCAACATCATTCATCAAAGCAGCACGTCTGATGGAGTAGGAATCAGCTACCGAAGAGGCCCCCAGGGTCGTATTAAACACCATGGAAAAATCACGATTTTTGATCCCGTCTACACAGTGTGGACGTCCTTCCTTAACCTTGTTGATGGTGGTCACTGTCACCCCGTGTTGGCGCAGATATGCCGCTGTTCCCGCTGTGGCAACAATATCAAAACCGGCCGCCGCCAGACGCTTCATGGACCCAAGCACCGGTAGCTTGTCGGCGTTTTTGACACTGACGAAGATCGTTCCAGT
>JAWLDI010000218.1:0-3521 GCA_041686715.1 Pelovirga sp. | reverse complement strand
CTGCACTTTGATCGAACCCCGACGGATTCAGCGTATTACTTATACTCATCCCATCGATCATGAAATTATTCTCGTATGGTTTAGCACCGGAGATGGAAATACGCGGCGGGGCAATTTCACCGACAGTGAGGCTGGACTGGCGCTGGTAGTCGTATTGAATTTGCGACATGCCCTTGAGGGCTTCGGTAATAGAGCCGGTAGCGGATGGCAGCATCTCAAGATCCGCACCGCTGATGGTCGTCGCACCGGACTCTACAGAGGTGGCACGCACCACGACCGGACTTAAGGTGTGCACCTCCGCTTCCGCTTCTGACTCCTGTTCCGCAACAGCGGCCTGTGCATTGGTCTGTGCTGAAAGTGGGGCACAATACAACAGCAATAACAATAAAAGATAAAATTTCAAGACTCACACCCGTACGAGGTGGTTATTGTCAGAGCCCCCCGCTCTGATTATTTATGGTCAGCTGTTGATGGTTAACCGGTTTTCGACATCCGCCCGAGTTGCCCCCCTGATGAGAAGCTTTTTATGTCGTGAGTTCGCGCCCGCCAGGATCTCGATTCTGCCGGCGGGGACCTGCAATAATCGGGAGAGATAATCGCAGCAGCTCCGGTTGGCGGCGCCGGCTACCGGCGGAGCTGTCAGCTTCAGCTTGAGTTCACCGTTATGGGAACCGGCAAGTTGATTGCGGGAGGAACGTGGCAGCACCTTCAGAAACAGAATCACACCCTCAGAGGATGGCACAAGATAGTCAGGCATTAATCCAGCCGGTCATCATCCGCTACATCATCACTGAACAGGGCCTGCACTTTTTCCGAATGATTTTCTATATCAATCTGCAGCGTGTCCATGTCCATATCAAGCAATTGCGTATGGTTTTCAATAAGAGCCCGCAGGCTGTTTTTAAATGAATGCCGGATATGCTTGATTTCCTGTATCTCACTGACCAGCTGAATACGCCGTTCATTGGCATCACGTAAGATTCGTTCCCCTTCAATATGCGCCTCGGCGATGACAATTTCTGCGTCTCTGCGCGCCTGGTCCTTGAATTCATCGGTCATCTGCTGTGCCGTAACCAGCGTCTGCTGAAGCAGACTTTCGCGCTCGCGCATTTGCTCCAGTGATGTTCGGGTACGGGCAAGGGACTCCTTGAGTTCGTTGTTCTGACGATGCAATTGTTCAATCTCGTCGGCAAGCATTTCGAGAAATTGATCAACAGCCGTGGTGTCATAGCCGAACAAACGACTTTTAAATTGATGTTGCTGAATTTCTATCGGAGTTATGCGCATCGACAAACCTGCAGTTGGCAACACATCATTCAGACCGCCAGACGATATAAAAAGCCGACCACGAGTTGTTGCACAACCGACAGTAACAGCAGCAGTGCTATAGGAGATAGATCAAGACCTCCGACCTGCAGAAAAGGCATCAAGCGCCTGAGACGGTACAGGGCAGGATCGGTCATGTTATGAAGAAAACGGACGATCGGATTATAGGGGTCGGGGCTGACCCAAGAGATTAAAGCTCTGGCAATCACAATAAATATGTAGACAGTAAAAACCAGCTCGACCAGTCGAGCCAGCGCGATAAAAAGAGAACCCATATAACACCTCACTTATTAGACGCTGTAACAACAGATGGGTTTTATAACCAAAATACTGCCACAGTGTCAATAAATCCCCGAAAGACGGAGGAATTCAACCTTTGACAGCAATTGCAAAAATGGTTAGATTGCACATCTTGCAGCCGGCCGGCGTACCACCTACTGCTTTTTTGCGGAGACACTCTTATGGTTCAAACAAACAATCTGAATGTTCTGGATGTTACTCCCATTATTGCCCCTGCTGAACTCAAGCAGGTGTTCCCACTCTCCCTTGACGGTGCCAACTTTGTCAATGACAGCCGTAACACCATCAAAAAAATCCTGCGGGGGGAAGATAAACGCCTGATGGTGGTGGTTGGCCCCTGCTCGATCCATGACAGCGCCATGGCCCTTGATTATGCCGGTCGATTATCGCAACTGGCCACCGACTTAAGTGATCAGATGTTTATCATCATGCGCGTGTACTTTGAAAAGCCGCGTACCACCATCGGCTGGAAGGGGCTGATCAACGATCCCGACATGAATGGCAGTCACCAGATTTCCAAAGGTCTGGGCATCGCCCGCCAACTGTTTTGTGCCATGACGGCTATGAAACTGCCGATTGCCAGCGAAATGCTGGACCCGATCACACCGCAATATCTTGCCGACATGATCAGTTGGGGCGCCATCGGCGCACGCACGACAGAATCCCAGACACATCGGGAAATGGCCAGCGGGCTATCCTTTCCGGTCGGCTTCAAAAACGGTACTGACGGCACCCTGACCACTGCTGCCGATGCCATGGCCGCAGCCAAGCACCCGCACAGTTTTCTCGGCATTAATCGTGAAGGTCGTTCATCGATTGTCCAGACCAGCGGCAATCCGAACGTCCATATCGTACTGCGCGGTGGCAATGACCGTCCCAACTACTATCCGGAAGATATTGAACAGACCGCTACCCTGCTGCGCGAAAAAAACCTGTCAACAGCGGTGATGGTAGACTGCAGTCATGCCAACTCCGGTAAAGATCATCAACGGCAACAGGGTGTCCTTGAAAATGTCGTAGATCAGCTGGTGGAGCGTCCCGGTTCCATTACCGGCGTCATGATCGAGAGTAACATCAATGCCGGCAATCAATCGCTTCCGGCCGATCCACGCGACCTCAAATACGGCGTGTCGATTACAGATAAATGCGTCGATTGGGATACGACAGTCAACATGCTGACCAGCGCCTACCATAAACTCAAAGCACGCCAGTCTTAAAAGCTGTCGTGCAAGGCTTCTGCGGATATCGACCTGGCTCAAGCAAAGCGACCGAAAGGGGTCATCCGTCTCCTCTTTTTGCACAACACAGCTCGATAAAAAATGAATAACCAGTCATTTTATTCGGGCGTTGCTGCCGGCAGGAGAATCAGATCGTCGTACCAGGCCCGAACGGACTCACCGGTATTATCGGTATCCGTCATGATCGCAATAGCCCCAATGCGAGGAGGATCTGCATCAAAAAGGTTTCGATAGTCTTCAACGATGTTGCGTTCCTCTGTTATCCACTGTCCGGCATGCTCATCTCCCGACTGCAGCGCCAGCAGCATAGCCCGTGAGTAGTAGGCATTGGGCACCGCCTCCCCGCGGGGCAGACGATTGGCCCAGATATAGTTGATTGATCTGGTCAGTGGCTTGATCCAGTGAGGAAAAATCACATAAACACGGGCCGCGTAATCGTCTCCTTCTTTGGTTCGGGCATCACCACGTTCCAGAACGCCCTCTACCTTCCAGCGCCAGGTCACAATGGGATACTCTGCGGGATCGACGTCAATCTTTTTTACCAGTCCTGAAGCGGCACCGTAGCTTGTCGCCTGCAGTACCGATCCGCCACCTTCTTCGACTACTACCCGGTAATCCGTCTCCCCCTCAAAAAGCTGCACTTCCCAGGCCGAAAGA
>JAWLDI010000217.1:0-3536 GCA_041686715.1 Pelovirga sp. | reverse complement strand
GTCCCTGACCGAACAGGTTGTCCGGCAGATGGTTCAGTCTGCCTGGCAAAAAGGGGCGGATGAAACCGATGGCGAACTGCGCCAGCTTATCAATGGCTATCTCACTCCACCGGCCATTCCGTGGCAACAGGTTCTTCGTCAATTTATCGGTACCGCCGGACGAGTCGGTCGCAGATCGACCTGGAAACGGAGCCATCGCCGTTTTGGCCAGTCAACACCGGGGGTCCGCAAGCAGCAATATCTCAACCTGGTGGTTGGTATCGACGTCAGTGACTCCACCGACACTCACCCCCTGCGCGAAGCCTTTGCCCGCGAGCTGGTACAGATCGCCCGGGCACGGAACAGCCGGATCACCGTTCTTTATGCCGGCAGTCGTATCCAACAGGTTTCGTCCTTCAGCGGCAACCCGGGGGTCGTTGATGTGTTTCGCGGCGGTGGGTTCACCGATCTGCGTCCCGTATTTGATTACGCCGGAACGATGCAACCCCGTCCCGCAGCGATCGTTTACCTGACGGATGGATACGGCCCGGCTCCGGACCTGTCGGATATTCCGACCTTGTGGGTCTTGTCACCTGATGGCGAAAAACCGGTAGACTGGGGCCTTGAATTACGACTTGACAACCTGATGGAGACAGCATGAACTGCAGCCAACCTGCTCCCATGTCCGAAGAATCCGTTGCAACAATGCTTCAGGATGCCGGCGCCCGCGTCAGAACACGCTCCGGAAGAAGCGATCATTATGGTTCTCCGCGTGATTTCTCATTTGAAGTCCGGGCGATCTTTAGCAATGATCTGGGCCTGCAGATCGTCGCACGCCAGTACAACTACCGCGACCCCTGGGAAGCCTCCGGAAGGGTTAACGATCTGGTTGATGCCTCCTTGCTGTATCAGGGAAATTACAGCGAATTACCCAAAGGCTATAATTATTTTCAGAATACCGATACGGAGGAAAACCTCGATTCAGATCAACTCCAAGAACTGATCACAGCAATTTCTTCGATCAATCCCAAGCTCTTTACCCTGCAGAACCTGACAGGAGATCTGTAACAACAGGGGGAGCACAAAAGGCAATGCGGCGAAAAACAATTGCGCAGCAAAACAACTGCTTTTTTTGCTGCTGTTTATCTCGATTAAATGCTATTGTAAAATAATATCATGAGCTTTTTCATATAAAGGTCTGTTATTATGGGGCGACAGAAAAACCCTTTAATACTCACTATTGACGACGAAGAGCATATCCGCAGCAGTTTCAGACTGTACCTCGAAGATCACGACTTCGATGTTGTCGAAGCCGGCAATGGGCGCGAAGGATTGGATGTTTTTCGCTGCGAACGACCCGATCTGGTTTTATGCGATCTGCGTATGCCGGAAATGGATGGTTTAGAGGTTCTGCAGACTATCAAAACGGAGTCTCCTGACACACCGATTGTGGTAGTATCCGGAACCGGTATCATTGGCGATGCGATTGAGGCTATCCGCAAAGGGGCCTGGAATTACCTGCTCAAGCCAATTCAGGACCTGTCTGTTTTACTTCATGCCATCAATCAGGAACTTGAACGGGCACGCCTGATCGTTGAAAATCGCGTCTACCAGGAGCACCTGGAAGAAGAGGTAACACGGCGCACAGCGGCCCTGCAGAAAGCCATTAATGACCTTAACGAATCCCATCTGAAGCTGCGTAAAAGCGAAGAAACCTATCGCTCTATTTTTGAAAATCTACAGGACGTCTACCTGGAATTCGGCAGCAACGGCATCATTCTCGAAGTCAGTCCTTCCATCTCGCAGATTTCTGATTATCAACGCAATGAACTGGTCGGCAGCAATATAGAAAACCTTTTTCCCCTGGCCGAAGAACGTGATGACCTGCAGCGGATACTGAATCAGCAAGGACAGGTAAAAGACCTGGAAATTCACCTGCGCGACAAAACCGATCAGCAGATCCCCTGTTCACTCAACGCCAGTTATCAGACCAGTGACGTCCAGAAAACAGACAAAGTCTGTGCTACACTGCGTGACATTACCGAACGCAAACAGGCTGAAGCGCGGATAGAATATCTGGCCTATTACGATGCCCTGACAGAGCTTCCCAATCGGCGCCTGCTGTTGAATCGACTGGAGCAGAATCTCTCCCGGGCCCGGCGCTACGGTCATTATGGAGCAATGCTGTTTCTCGATCTGGATCGCTTTAAAAATATCAATGATTCACTGGGCCACCCGATCGGCGATGATCTGCTCAAGGAGGTCGCTGAGCGCCTTATTGTTGATATGCGTACCGAGGACACTGTGTCACGACTTGGAGGCGATGAGTTTGTCGTTCTTCTGGCAGACCTCGATGAAGATTCCGACAAGGCCGCCACGGCTGCTCAGCTCAAGGCTGAAACGATCAAGGAACGACTGGCCGAGCCCTATATGATCCAGGAAAATATCCTGCATATCACCCCCAGTATCGGTGTTGCCATGTTTCCTTCAAATGATGGCAGCTACGAATCGGGCAGCGATATCCTCCGCTATGCCGATACGGCCATGTACCGGGCCAAAGATGACGGGCGCGACACGATCCGTTTCTTTCTGCCGAGTATGCAGGCGGCCACTGATCATCGTCTGGCCCTTGAGAAAGAATTACGTCACGCCCTGGAACGTGATGAGCTGACCCTCTTTTTCCAGCCCCAGGTCGACAGTGCAGGAAATATTCTCGGAGCGGAAACACTGATCCGCTGGGTTCACCCCTCCAAGGGGTTCATTTCTCCCGGGACCTTTATCCCCATTGCTGAAGCGAGCGGTCTGATTCTGCCCATCGGTGAGTGGGTATTACATACTGCCTGCCGGCATCTGAAACAATGGAACGATATGGGTCTGGGCCTGAGTCACCTGGCTGTCAATGTCAGTCCACGCCAGTTTCGTCAACCCAACTTCATTGCCCAGGTTCAATCAATCATACAGGAAACAGGGATCAACCCAAAAATGCTTTGCCTTGAACTGACGGAAGGCATGGTCATTGATAACATCGTTGATACCATTGAAAAAATGCAGGGTTTAAAAACCCTCGGCGTGGAACTGTCGATCGATGACTTCGGTACCGGATATTCCTCCCTGGCTTATCTGAAAAAAATGCCCCTGGATATTCTCAAAATTGATCAGTCTTTCGTGCGTGATATCGAAATCGATGCTAATGACGCTGCCATCGTTGCCACTATCATTGCCATGGCTGAACACCTCGATCTGAAGGTGATTGCCGAAGGCGTGGAAACAGGTTTGGAACTCGATTTTCTCAAAGAAAACGGGTGCTCCATTTTCCAGGGCTATTTCTTCAGTCGACCAATCCCCAACGATCAGTTCATGGATCTGTTGGAAACCGGCATCTTTGATTCCTGACAGCTTAAACTGTCAGAAACCTGTCCCATGTGATTGATGTCTTTACCTGCTGATCCCAGCATCCGACAGAAGGAGTTACCGTCCCGAAACCTGTCCGCTGCTACCGACTGTTTGATTTTTTTCAGGAGTGAAAAATGAGTGAACAACCAGGCATTATGATCGAA
>JAWLDI010000216.1:0-3545 GCA_041686715.1 Pelovirga sp. | reverse complement strand
GATGCCGGGGCCTCGTGACCGCTGTCCGGTCTGCGGGATGTTCGTTGCCAAGTACCCGGAATGGATTGCCACTATTGTGCTTAACGATGGTCAGCAGCTGTTCTTCGACGGCGCCAAGGATATGTTCCGCTATTATTTCAGCCTGCCCGAGGGCAAGGTGACGCGCGACGATATCCACAGTATCTATGTGACTGAATATTACAGTGCCCGTTATACGCCGGTAGATGAAGTGCTGTTTGTCCTGGGTAGCGATGTCTACGGTCCGATGGGAGCGGAACTGATTCCGGTTCGAGGCCGGCAACACGCACAAACCTTCATGAAAGACTACAGCGGCAAGCGGATTGTGACTTTTGCTGAAGTGACGCCGGATATGTTGCCGCCGGATTATCGATGAAGCGCAGTTTTATCTGTCTGACAGTCCTGCTGGCCGGTGCGTTGTTGCTTGTCAGTTTGCTGTTCTCAGCGCATCTGCATGAGCAAAGCCCCCTGGCAGGATGGCAGGATAAACGCGATCTGGTCGCTGCCCTGGCAATCACCGACCTGTCGCTGAGCAGTGAGGCCCGTTACACCCGCCATGTCACTCAGGCCGATCTGTTTTCGGCGTTTCAGGACTTTCCTGCGGCATTTGAGCATTTTCCCACCGGTTCGATGATTCCGCCGCGCCCTGCAGGTTACAGCGGCCGGGTGTCGTTTGAATCCAGCCAACAGGCCCAGCCGTGATCCTCAATTTTAAATTACTTGAATACAGTCTTTCGAGCCTATGGCGGCGCAAGGAAAAGAACGTCGCCCTGATGGTTGTTTATGCCCTGGTCATTGCCACCCTGGGGTCGGTGCTGCTGCTCACCCATGCGTTGAAAACCGAAGCGCTCATGACCCTGAGCGCAGCTCCGGAAATTGTCGTACAACGTACTCAAGGGGGACGGCACGAGCTGATTCCCGTCAACTACGCTGAGACGATTGCGGGCTTTCCAGGGGTCGGCAAAGTCACGCCGCGGGTCTGGGGATACTATTATGATTCTCTGATCAAGGCCAATCTGACCCTGATGGGTTTGGGCGGATATCACGAACAACTCGAATTGCTTGAGGGGCGCTTTCCGCAAGCACCCGATGAGTGTGTCATCGGTGCCGGAGTGGCGGAGGCCTTTGGTCCGCAGATCGGCAATCTGTTGGTGCTGGAAGACAGCAGCAAACGGCGTTCGGAGTTTCGCGTTACCGGCATCTTTCGTTCCCGATCGAATCTGCTGACCAACGATCTGGTGGTGTTGCAGGAAGCCGCCCTGCGCGATTTTTTTGCCATGCCGAACGGGTTCGCCACCGATCTGACCGTGGAGGTATATAACTCGCGGGAGATCAGTACCATCGCCAAAAAGATTGCCTATTTTCTCCCCGACAGCCGTCCGATCACCCGCGAGGAACTGCTCCATACCTACGATTCCCTGTTCAACTGGCGCAGCGGGATGATGCTGGCGGTGTTTGTTTCAGCCCTGATGGCGTTTCTCATCCTCGCCTGGGATCGGGCGACCGGCATCAGTGCCGAGGAAAAGCGTGAGATCGGTATCTTAAAAGCCCTGGGATGGGAAACCTCCCACATTCTTGGTGCCAAATTGCGCGAAGCCCTGCTGATTTCCCTGAGTGCCTTTATTGCCGGCCTGCTATTGGCCTGGTGGCACGTGTTTGTCCTGGGGGCGCCCTTGCTGATGCCGTTGTTAAAAGGCTGGTCGGTGCTTTTTCCAACCTTTGAACTGACCCGGGTGGTGGACCTTTACCAGCTGGCGGTGCTTGGCTGTGTGACCATTATTCCCTATCTGGCCTGTACCGTGATTCCGGCCTGGAAAGCTGCCAGCAGTGATCCAGATGATGTGATGCGAGGCTGATAATGGGCGTCGACATGGATAACCGCAAGCCACTGATCCGCATCGAGGAGGTCAGTAAAATCTACCATCAGGGCAAGCCCGATGAAGTACGCGCCCTGCAGAATATTTCTCTGGTGCTTTTTCCGGGGGAGGTGGTGGCCCTGACCGGCCCGAGCGGCTCCGGCAAGTCGACCCTGCTGGCATTGATCGGTTGTATGGCGCGTCCGACTCAAGGGACCATCTACCTGCAGCAGCGCCGTGTCAGTCGACTGCCGGAATCATTTCTGGCACGGATTCGCCGCGAGACTTACGGCTTTGTCTTTCAGCAGTACCATCTGCTGCGCGATGTTTCGGTGCTCGACAATCTGATGTTTCCTCTTTATCCTGCCGCGCTGTCCTACAAAATTATGCGTGAACGAGCGCTGGAGCTGCTGGAAAAATTTGATGTGTCAGATAAAGACAAAACCCTGGTTCGCCAACTCTCCGGTGGTGAACAGCAGCGGGTGGCACTGGCGCGTGCCCTGATGGCTGATCCGCCGATCATTATCGCTGACGAGCCGACGGCCCATCTTGATGCCGAGCTGTCATCAGAACTTCTGAAAATTCTGACAGAACTGAACGCGGAAGGTCGAACCATCATCATCGCCAGCCACGACCCGGTCGTGTATCAATCGCCACTGATCAATCGCAGGATCGCCCTGCGTCACGGTAAGCTGGTTGACGACAATAAGGCAGGAGCAGGTCAGTGATCCTCCATCCGGGTATTCTCGCTCTGTTGTCAGGCTCAACCCTGATTCTGCTGATGCTGCTTGTGGCAGGAGGGGTGGCGCTACGGATCCTGCGTCACTGGAACCCCGACAGCGGTTCAGCGACCCAGTTGCAACTGGAACGACAGACCTGGCTGGTAACAACCCTGCTGAAATATACCTTTGGTTTCCAGATTGTTACTTTGTTTCTCTTTTTATTTACCCTTGATGAAATCCATCCCCTGTTTGTCGGCGCCATGTGTGCGACCGGCTCCCTTAACGCCAATCTGGTCGGCTGGCTGGTGTTGCTGGTCAAGGTCGGACTGGTGTTTGCTGCCGCTTTCTGGCTGGCGGTTAATTATCTGGATCAGCGCACCGAGGATACCCCCTTAGTACGCTTTAAATATGTCACCCTGATGTTGCTGATTCCTCTGGTGGCGCTGGATCTGTGGCTTCAGTGGGAATATTTCAGCGGTTTGCGCCCCCAGATGATCACCTCCTGTTGTGGTTCCCTGTTTTCTGCCGAAGGGGAAGGGGTGATCAGTACCCTGGTGGGTTTACCGGTCGAGCAGGGAATGCCCCTGTTTTTTGCTGCGGTCTTGTTGTATGCGGGGTTGTTATTGGCGAGTCTGCGTCGGCGGGCGGTGCTGTTACGGAATTTGTTGTTTGTGGCGTCGGTGTTACTGTTTTTTGTCTCCCTGGCAGCGCTGGTGTCGTTTCTTTCTCTGTATATCTACCAGATGCCCAGTCATCAATGTCCCTTTGATATGCTCCAGGGGCACTATTACTACATCGGTTATCCGATCTACCTGGGTCTGTTTATGGCCACCCTTTTTGCCATGCTGCCGGGACTGTGCCGCCCGCTGGCAAAGACAAAGAGCCTTGAGCAGGAACTTGAACGTTGTGAATCTGTCTGGCTGCGTCTGGCCCTGTTCGGCCTGATCCT
>JAWLDI010000215.1:0-3576 GCA_041686715.1 Pelovirga sp. | reverse complement strand
AGGGCACCGTTGCGTCCGGTGCAATGGCTCTGGCGGCACGCTTCGGTGAACGCTTTTTTTCGGCAAGCGTGGGCAGCTGTCTGGAAATTTAATCGGCAGTGACAATTCCCATCACCTCCCGGCGAAAGCGTATCACCAGCTGGCGCTGAGGCACATCCAGCTTGCCCAGGCACCAGCCCATCAACTCGTGTGCTACACCGCCATAAAAAGCCTCAGCAATACTGCCGCTGATGCAGGCAATGGTGTCGGAATCTCCACCGATGGAAACAGCCGTGCGGAGGGCATCTTCAACATCACTGCTGTGCAGAAAACAGCACAGTGCCTGGGGCACCGAGCCCTGACAGGTGACATCAAACTGATAGGCGGGACGGATTTCGTCCGGCGTCTGATCCAGAGCATAACCGAAGTTCTGCTCAACATATTCCTTGATCTGATCTTTACTCTGGCCTTGACGTGCCATAAAGATGGCACTGGCAACCACCTGTGCTCCCCTGACCCCTTCCGGATGGCTATGGGTGACGATGGCACTCTGTTGCGCCTGCTGCAGTACCCTGTCCAGAGATTGTTCATACCAGCCCACCGGTGCTACCCGCATGGCCGAACCATTACCGAAGCTGTTGTACCCCTCGTCGGACTCACCCAGGGCCCAGGCGGCAAAATTAGCTCCGTAACCGGCATGAGGATAACGCCGATAACAGGTGCGATAGACCTCGCCGAAAGGAAGCTTATCGAGCAGTGCCTGCGCCGTACCGATAGTCAGCACCGAATCGTCCGTTGCCCGGCAATCAGAATGACACAGCTCAAAATCCTTATTCTTATAATTGTTCCATTCAAAGCGACTACCGACCATGTCCCCGATCAACGCTCCGAGCATGTCAACCTCCTGCACTTCTCACCAATTTGCCAGACCTTGATTCTTTAACTATACTTTGGGCGAAAGGCTGTACTAAGGGGCACGGCGCGCCGTGCCCCTACTGAACTGATACCATATTAAACAAACAATCCAGGCCTAACATCAACTGTTTCTGATAAGATGACCAGATGCGTTACAACAAGGTTACCGGCAAACTCACGACACTGCTGGCTGGATTCATTTTTATCCTGCTGAGTGGCTGCACAATGGACGATACCTTTATTTTCTTCCCGACCCGCGAACTGGTCATGACGCCCCAAAGCGCCGGACTGTCTTACGACGAGGTGAACTTCACTGCCGCCGATGATACCAGACTGCACGGCTGGTTTGTGCCGGGTCAACCCGGCGCCCCGGTGGTTCTGTTCTTTCATGGTAACGCCGGCAATATTTCGCACCGGGTTCACAATCTGCAACGGCTCCACCACAACTTAGGTGTGTCGGTTTTTATTATCGACTATCGCGGTTACGGCAACAGTACCGGAAAAGCCAGTGAAGAAGGCCTTTATGCCGACGCCCGCGGTGCTCTTGACTGGCTCCACGATAACGGCTGGAGTAATGAAAACATCATCTATTTTGGCCGCTCAATCGGGGCGGCAGTTGCCACTCAGCTCGCCCTGGAAAAAAAACCGACCGGCCTGGTGCTTGAATCTCCTTTTACTTCTGTTGCAGCCATGGGTCGCCGGCACAATCCCATTCTCTACTTTTTGTTCGGTTGGCTGCTGCAATCCCATTTTGACACCCTGGCCAAAATCGATCAACTTAACACCCCCCTGCTGCTGCTCCATGGAACACGGGACACCATTGCCCCTTCCAACATGGCAGAACATCTATACGCCCGCGCCAAGCAACCGAAAACCCTGCACCTGATTGAGGGCGCAGGTCACAACGACACCCTTTCACACCAGCAGAACGAGTATTGGCAAACCTGGCGCGAATTTATTCAGAATCTGCCACTCTTACATTCCCAGTTGTAAGCATAGTAGGATAGGGTTCAGTCTTGTCTGAAGGGAGCTCAGGTGATGAAATCGCAGTTATCTTTTTTAGTGTTGCTGATCATAATATTCATAGCACCTTTGGCTGCCACTGCCGCCTCTACAAGCTATCATGGCAATTGTGAGATCTCCTTCTATGTGCAAAAAACGATCATCAATGATTTTTCCGGAACAGCGGAATGCGAACCTTTTGAGATCTTTATTACTGACAACATGATCAGAGTACCCGCTATTGCCGTTCAAATCACCAGCATGGACACAGGCAATAGCAGACGGGACAAAGATATGCGCACGATGTTCGAATATGAGACCTTTCCCCTCATCACCGGAGACGCTGAGGCTTTTGCTGCTGATGAATTCTTGACGTCTGAGCACAAAATTGTTCGTACCCCCGAGGAGGTCTCTTTCGCGTTAACAATTCGTGATATCACCCAAAAAATCGCGGCAACGGTGACGGAGCCTCACATCGATCCAGCTACCATTGCGGCAACCCTCGTCTTTAACCTGTCACTGTCATCATTCGAACTGAGTCCGCCATCCTTTATGGGGGTCATCAGAGTCAAAGATACTGTTAAGGTCAAAGTGAGAATATTCCTCAACAGGAATCCGGCATCAGCAGAGACGCCGCAGATTCAGGAGTAAATCATGACCCAGGTCTGGCTGCACCAACCACAAACGATTGTTCCGTCACATCTCTACCAGCAACAGAATATCGGCGCGCAAATGCTTGAATGGACTTCGGACCCACGTGATAAGCGCCTTGTCCGCATGCTTTATCGCAGTTCCGGTATCGACACCCGCTACAGCGTCATTCCCGACTGGGGCGACAGTTTTTTTGCCTCCGGCGAGGATTCCAGTTCCATTCAACCGACAACAGCCCAACGCAACAAGATTTACACCAAAGAAGCAAGTGTTCTGGCAGCACAACTCGGTCAGAAAGTTCTCGGGCAGCACGACAGCTTCTGCGCTAAAGACATCACCCACGTTGTCACCGCGTCCTGTACCGGTTTTTTCAATCCGGGCATTGACTATATTCTCTGCCGGGAGCTGGGGCTGGCAAACAGTACCCAGCGTTATCATCTGGGCTTCATGGGCTGTTACGCCGCTTTTCCGGCCTTGAATATGGCGGCCCAATTCTGCCGGGCCGATCCGGACGCCGTGGTTCTGGTAATGTGTCTGGAGTTGTGCAGTTTGCATCTCCAGCTGAACGGCAGTGAAGACAGCCTGCTCGCCAATGCCCTGTTTGCCGACGGTGCTGCCGCTGCCCTGGTCAGCTCACGCCCGGCAGTCACCGGCAAAAGCTGTCGCATCGTGGATTTTCACTCGGCCCTGATCCCTTCCGGTGAAGATGCCATGGCCTGGAGTATCGGTGATAACGGTTTTGACATATCCCTGTCGAGTTATGTACCCAAAATCATCGGCGCCGGAATCGCCGAGCTGACTATGCCCCTGCTGGATCGTCACAATCTGAGCAGCGAAGACATCCATACCTGGGCTGTCCATCCGGGTGGCAAATCAATCATCGATAAAGTCGCCGCAGGGCTCCAGCTTCCAGCCGCCAAGGTCGCGGCTTCGCGTGATGTTCTCCGGCGTTACGGCAACATGAGCAGTGCCACCATATTGTTTGTGCTGCACGATATTCTTGCAGCGGCAACAGTGGATCATGATCAA
>JAWLDI010000214.1:0-3587 GCA_041686715.1 Pelovirga sp. | reverse complement strand
TACCTGCGGACCGCTGTCAATTTTTAAACCACTCCGGATCGGGCAGTTCAAGCTTTTTCCAGACATTACGGACCAGATTACGTGCTGCTTGCGGTTTTTCCATCTGTCTGTAGCTTAAGTCGCTCAATAGTTGATGAAGGATGTCGAGGTCTTTGCGATAGCGTTGCAGGATCTGTTCAAGCTGTTTGCGATCGCCGGGCAGATCAAAAGTCGTCTTGCCCAGATGAGAGCAGACCAGCAACGCCCGCTCCAGTTCCTCCCCGTAACCGCTTAAAACTTGGCCGTCTCCATCAACCATATCAAATTGGCCAAGGAGTCTTGATGTTACTTTAAGAGGCGCAGTGATGGCATAGCTTAGCATGTCGGGGTGGTCAAGAAAATACAGGTATTGATCGGGAAAGTTGGGAATACCATGGGCTTGAAGTTGCTCTATAATCTGCTGTTTGACGTTTTTTGATGCCTGAATAGTTGTTTTAACGGCGCGGGTTTCTTTGTCTGACTTGGGCACAGGTAACTGCAGGACACTGATCAATTGCCGACGGAATAGCTCCGGCTCAGTAAAAACCAGGGACACCTCAGCCTGGTTGTCGGTTGTTTTAATCAGAGTTGGTTCAGTATTTAGTGGAGAATGCGTTAGTGATAAACACAGGCTGTGCTCGCTCTTGACGATTTCGCACAGATGGAAATGTTCACATAACAGGGACCACAGCGGATCATCAGGTGCGATCTCGACCAGAGCGACAGGGCATTCAATCTGCATGCGTTGTTGCGGTTGACAAATACCGAGAAGGTGAATCATCTGCCACTTCCAACGCGGTTGATCGGTTAGAATCTTGAAGTTACGATGCGGCCAGGAGGTACGAAGGCGAGCACCAAAAAGTGCTCTTTCGTTACGGGAAATGGGGATCGGACTCAGCAACCAGGCCGAGATACTACCACGATAAAGGGTCTCCGGAGTGAGTGACATCAGTGAATCATAGCAGAATGCAGGCTGTGGCAATCCGGCAAGTTCACGAGCAATAGCCGTGCCGGCCAATAGCAACGGCGAATCAGAAAGAATTGCATTCAGGTTGGGGTTGGTGGCCGGAGTGCGGGGATAAAGGAGCATGTTGGCGTTTTCCAGCTCGGAGTTGCCAGTCTCCGGATACCAGAGATCAAGAAGATGTTGCAGGCTTTTTTTCATGCGTTGGGGCGATGTCATCCAGCGTAACTGTTGCAGGCGCAACAGCAGGTGATGATAACAGACGGCCGCTTCGTTGGGCAGGGATAACGGTGCCGCATCCCAGCGGTAAACCAGACTGGTACTAAAAGGCTCGGGGGCGCGTTCCAGAGCTGTGGTGATTATCATACCGAGATCTTCAGGAAGCAGGATGTCAGGTAGCAGACTAAACCGCAAAGCGGTAAGAAGTTGCAGCAGGAACAGGCGGTTGGCTTCCAGCGCGCGCTGATCGACATCAAAAGCCGCTCCCTCAAGCTCCTCGGCCCGCTGGCTGCGAAAGGCATCGGTCAGGGCGGGCAACGCAAGCTCTTCGGCAATATTAAACAGATTGTGGAAGTAATGATGTGAAAGTCGATCCTGGGGGATGGCGCCGATGACCGCTGGAATTTTCAATGCGTCAATGAGATCACGCAGTAGATGCCGAAAAAAATCGGGGTGATCAGTCCCCGGTAAAGGGAAACATTTCTCCTCACTGATATGGTCGTCGCTGGTTCGCCATAAACGCACCTGTTCGGTTTCCCAGGTAACAAAGTGGCTAAGTCCCAGGGACTCAGCACAATGTCTTCCCAGCTGCAGTTCCTCCGCCAGATTTTTTTCCGGCAGAAGAACTATGCCACCTGCCATCATGCTCTGGCGATTGATCCAGAATATCAGCGGCGGTCTGACCGTGCCGACTTCAGTAAGGATAGGTGACAGACAGTCGACACGGCGAAAAGGCGTGCGCCCGTGGTCAATGATGTCTTGTGCCCAGCTTTTAAGCTGGTGGGCGAACTGTACGAGATGTGGGCTCATGAACAGACACTCAGTCCTTGAACAGGGAGTCAGTGACAGGGCGCGGCTTTTCGCGATGGAAATGCTGCAGGCAGCTTTCCGTTGCCACGCGCCCACGTGGCGTACGGTTTAAAAAACCCTTTTGAATCAGGTAGGGCTCAATCACATCTTCAATTGTGTCGCGTTCCTCACCGATGGCAGCTGCCAGGGTGTCAAGGCCGACGGGGCCGCCCCCAAACTTGTCGATCATGGTTAACAGCAACAGGCGATCCATGTGATCGAGTCCCTGCTGATCAACCTCCAGGCGACCAAGGGAGCGATCGGCCAAGGTCTGACTGATGATACCGTCACCTTCAACTTCAGCAAAATCCCGTACCCGTCGCAGCAAACGATTGACGATGCGTGGTGTACCACGACTGCGTCGGGCAATCTCCCAGGCTCCCTTTTCGTCAACCGGGATATTCAGGATGCCGGCACTGCGCCGAACGATCGTGGTCAACTCATCGGTTGAATAAAATTCCAGTCGACAAATAACTCCGAAGCGGTCACGCAATGGGGAAGACAACAGCCCGGCACGGGTTGTGGCGCCGACCAGGGTAAACCGCGGGATGTCGAGTTTAATGGTGCGGGCAGAAGGCCCCTGGCCGATGAGAATATCAAGCTGGTAGTCCTCCATCGCCGGGTAGAGGATCTCTTCGACGACTGGCGAGAGGCGGTGAATTTCGTCAATGAACAGGACGTCACCTTCTTCCAGATTGGTCAGTACCGCTGCCAGATCGCCGGTTTTTTCAATGACCGGCCCCGAGGTGCTCTTGATGTTGACCCCCATTTCATGGGCAATAATATTGGCCAGGGTGGTTTTGCCAAGCCCCGGCGGCCCATAAAAAAGGACATGATCAAGGGCTTCGCGGCGGTTACGCGCGGCATCGATGAAGACCCGAAGATTGCCCCGGGCTTTAGCCTGACCGACATAATCCTTAAGAGAACGGGGGCGCAGCGACAGGTCGAGTTGCTCTTCTGCGGGCTGGCCGGCGGGGTTAATCAGGCGATCATCCATGGGCTCTCCGTCAATTGCCACTATTTCAGCAGGACCTGCAGCGCCGCTTTGAGAATCTGCTCCAGTGGTGTTCCCGGTGCTGACTTGAGGTTTTTCAGGGCCTGTCGAGCCAGGGATTCTTTATACCCCAGGTTGACCAGTGCCGAGAGGGCATCCTGATGGTGAGAATCACCGGTATCGGCATCTGTGGATGGGACACTGATAGCTGCCGAAATTGCGTAAGCGCTGGCTTTATCCTGTAATTCGAGGACCAGGCGTTCAGCACTTTTCTTGCCAATCCCGGGAATAGCGATCAGGCGAGTAACATCCCCCTGGCTTAGAGCCAGGGCCAATTCAGCCGGAGCAATGTGCGAAAGGATGGTGATGCCCAGTTTAGGGCCGACCCCTGAGACAGAAATTAACAGGGTGAACAGATCTTTTTCTGCAGTGGTAAAGAACCCGAACAGGACAATAGCATCCTCCCTGACGTTGGTATAAACCTGCAAGCGCACCGGCCCGGTTTCCGGCAGGCGATAAAAAGTCGACAAGGGGATATGTAGT
>JAWLDI010000213.1:0-3667 GCA_041686715.1 Pelovirga sp. | reverse complement strand
CATGGGGAGACGGTGGCCACCAAGCAGGCCGGCAAAGGCTAGTTCCGGCATCCCTTCCGGCAGGGGCATGACGGCGGCAAGCGTGAGGCTGGGTGGCCCGCCGACAAAGACATTGACCTTGAATGGCATCCCCTTGTCCATGGCTTCGCGCTGATGAACACCAATGCCCCGATGGAGTTGATAATGGAGCCCGGCTTCGCAATCCGGCACATAATCATTGCCGGAAAGCTGTACCCGGTACATACCCAGGTTGGAATGGCGCAACCCTGGTTTTTCTGCGCTTTCACTGTAGACCTGCGGCAGAGTGACAAAGGCGCCACCGTCATCGGGCCAGCTTTTGATCCGGGGCAGGGAGCTTAAGGTTGTCTGTCCGGCAAGAATGGGGCCGTTACTGACGTTGCGCGGCAGCAGGTGAAAGGCGCCGTACGGGGCGCTGAACAGGGCCGAGGGGGAGCGCAGCAGGTGTTTCGGGTCGAGTTTGAGTTTGACCAGAGTATCAATGCGGCGCAGGGTATCACGAAATAAAAAGCGCGTGCGCTCGAGCGTGCCGAACAGATTGGCAACTGCCGGAAACCGGCAACCGCTGAGATGAGTAAACAAGAGCGCCGGGCCCTGGTGCTGATAAACGCGGCGTTGGATGGCACCGGCCAGCAGATCGGGATCGATCGGACAATTAATGCAGATCAGTTGACCGCTTTGTTCGAGATCGTTGATGGCCTGGCGAAGATGTTTATAGCCCATGGATCAAGTGTTCCGTCGGGTGATCGGGTGAGTGAAGCGATGTGATCTTATACTGTACTCGAGCATAAAAGGCAATTCCCCACACAACTGAAACGGTCATCATTCTACGATGATTTGCGCCGTTTTTCATTGACATAAAGTTGTGTTTATCATAGCATCCTCACCGCTGGATAGGGTAAGCCCTTACATCAAGTTAAAATAATTTCCGGTTGAAGACGTCTCTCAGAATAGTTTTGGGGGGTGACGGTAAAGGGGTCACGGAATGACCGTTTTGCCGATTTGACCAATTGCCGGCATTTTGTACTGTGTCGGTGCGGACGAAAGAACATTCTATCAATCACAAGAAGGAGTTCCAACATGAAGAAAGTCGTTATTCTTATTGCGTGTCTCGCTCTGATGGCTCCCGGCGTTGCTTTTTCTTTCGACATCAGCGGTTGGGAAAGCGCCAACAAAGATCGCGGTCAGTGGGCCTGGTTTACCGGTCAGGCACAAAAATGTGATGAAACTATCCCGGTTCCCGGTGCAAAAACCCGTGCCGAATGGGAGCAGCTGATGACCAGCGGCGAAGACCAGCTTCCCTGTGGAGGCGCCGGCTTGAGCCAGCGCACCATCAAGCACATTTACCTGTTTCTGCACACCCACGCCTCTGATTCTGATGATCCGATGATGCAGAAGCCTGAGTCTTGTGGTTAATCACAAAAAAACGTGATAGCCATAGAAAAACAAAAAGCTTCCCAGCGTCTATTGGAACTGGCAGCTTTACTTGAGTATCCGACACTTGAGGTCGCAGAGCGTTGCGACCTCAAGTTTGAGGATCTTGAGAGTCGCTATATCCGTTTGTTTGTTAACAATCTGGGTGGTGTCGCGGCTCCCCCCTATGCCGGTTGTTTTCTGGACAAGGAAAATCGACTAGAGTTCATGTCCCAATTCAGCGGATGGTGTCTGGAGCATGGTGTTGCCATAGATCAGGGGCAGCCTCCGGATTACATCCCGATGATGGTGGAGGTGCTGGTGATGCTCCTGAACGAGGATGCAGAACAGAAAACCCTCCATTCCCTGATTGCCGACTTTTATCGTCAATGGCCGGAGGCTTTTGCCTCCTCACTGCGCCGCCATGACGATGTCGGTATCTACGTGACAGTTGCTGAGGAGCTTTGTTCGATCCTGCGGGAAATTGCAACAGAGACGGCATCAAGCACCGTAGCTGATGACCGCGCAGACGGTTAAGGCTATCAACAGAATCTGGTGGAGACAATCATTATGAGTATTACACGCAGAAAATTTCTCAAAGGCACGGCTGCCGGACTCGGTTGTCTGGGAATGTCGTCCGTAGCGGGTTTTCGCTATGTGAGCAAGGCACATGCCGAGGAGCTGGCAACACAACAGGTTAAATACGTCGCATCAAGTTGCGCTATCTGTACCAACAAGTGTGTTTTTCGCGGGCAGGTTGTCAACGGCGTCATTAAGCGTCTGGAACCACAGCCCGAGTTTGCCAAGGCACGCGGAATGATGTGTGCCCGTGGTAATGCCGGTGCCTGGACCCCTTATGACCCCAATCGGGTCAAGTACCCGATGATCCGTACCGGCAAGCGTGGTGAGGGCAAATGGAAAAAAGCCACCTGGGAAGAAGCCTACGCCTACATTGCCGAAAAAACCAACAAGGTCGTTGAAGAAGAGGACGGGCATCGCTCCTGCATCGGTTTTGTCTCTTCGGAAGGCACCTATCATGAGCATTACTGGAACCAGTTCCGTTCCGTTTTTGGCTCTCCCAACTCCCTGCGCCACCCGACCCTGTGCTTGAGTTCCGTTATCCGTGGATTTATGGCGGTTGTCGGCACCTATCCCAGTGTGGATATTAAAAACTCCAACTATATTATCCTGGCCGGGGCTGATCGCGCCGAATCGATCTTTACGCCCGATACCATGGATATGTTCAGTGATCGCAGCAAGAAGATCATCTGTCTTGATCCACGCTTCACCAGAACCGCAGCCAAGTCAACCAAATGGTATCCGATCAAGCCGGGCACTGACATGGCTTTCGCCCTGGCCATGATGAACGTGATTATCGGCGAAGGTCTGTACAACAAGGCCTATGTTGACAAACATGCCTATGGTTTTGAGCAGTTGGCGCAACACGTCAAACAGTACACCCCGGAATGGGCAGCTAAGGAAACGGACATCCCGGCCCAGGATATCCGCAATATCGCTCGAGAGTTCGCTAAAACACCAAATGCTGTTTATTATCCCGGACGGCGTTCTTCGTGGCAGGGGAATGATGTCGAGACCCGGCGTGCTGTCGCTATGGTGAATGTTCTGGTCGGTGCTTTTGATAGTGAGGGCGGACTGGTTCCGAGTATAGCGATTAAGACCGCGAATTATTTTTATGAGCCGGCCTGGTACACTAAAAGCCGCCCGCGTCTCGAAGAAGCCGATGTGACCTTTCTCAATGCACGCGATGGTTCCTGGATGGCCTGGCGTGAACGTGCCATCAAGGCCGACCCCTACGCAATCCGTGGTCTCTATATTTACAAGCAGAATGTAGTCGCCTCTCTGCCGAACCGTAATAAAACCATGGAAATGTTCGATAAAATGGACATTATTGTCTGTGTCGATACTTTTATGAGTGATACCGCCTGGCATGCGGACGTCGTGTTGCCCGAAACCAACTACCTTGAGCGTATTGATCCACCTAACGGCTACGGTGTCAATGGCATCGAACCGACATTAACGATTCGTCAGCCGTTGATCAAACCCATGTTTGATACCCGCTCAGGATTTGAGATTGTGACCGGCCTGGCCAAATATTTTGAAGATGAGGACGGTTTTACTCTCGATGAATACTTCGAGGGCGATGTAGAGTCACATACCAAGGACGCTGTTGCAAAATATCCCGGTGCGCTGGAAATGATGAAAGAAAAAGGGTTTT
>JAWLDI010000212.1:0-3673 GCA_041686715.1 Pelovirga sp. | reverse complement strand
TTGGAGGTATTGGTACAGGAGGTAATCGCTGCAATAACAACATCGCCGTGACGTAATTGATCTCTGTCGCCAGGAATGGGAACCGCCTGATCGCGACCATTTTCCGGGATAACAGCTTCTGTTGAGGTGCGCAGCTGTTCCAGCAGTACCCGGTCTTGCGGCCGTTTCGGCCCAGCCAGGCTGGATCTGACGCTGCTCAGGTCAAGTTCAAGAACGGTGCTGTAAGCCGGATCGGCAAGATCATCCGTCCGCCACAATCCCTGCTCCTTGCAGTAAGCCTCTACCAGATCGATTGTCTGGCGGCTGCGTCCGGTCAAGGCCAGATAGTCCAGGGTAATCTGGTCAATGGGGAAGAAACCGCAGGTCGCACCGTATTCCGGTGCCATGTTACCGATAGTAGCACGATCGGCCAGGGGCAACTGCGACAAGCCGGCGCCGAAAAACTCGACAAACTTGCCGACCACACCGTGCTGACGCAGTATCTGTGTCACCGTCAACACCAGATCCGTTGCAGTTACGCCTTCTGCCAGGCTCCCGGTCAGACGGAACCCCACTACATCAGGAATGAGCATGGAGATGGGTTGACCCAGCATCGCTGCTTCGGCTTCAATACCGCCGACCCCCCAGCCAAGGACACCGAGACCGTTGATCATGGTCGTATGACTGTCGGTACCAACGAGGGTATCCGGATAGGCCCACTGCTGTCCATCGATCTCTTCACTCCATACGCCCTGAGCCAGGTATTCCAGATTGACCTGGTGGCAGATGCCGGTTCCCGGCGGTACCACACGGAAATTATTAAAGGCTTTCTGTCCCCAGCGTAAAAAGGCATAACGTTCGCGATTGCGTTCCATTTCACGCTCGACGTTCGCCTTGTAAGCATCGGGATTGCCGTAATGATCTACCATTACCGAATGATCAATCACCAGATCAACGGGAATCTGCGGATTGATCGCTGCCGGATCGCCGCCGTTCTGTGCCACCGCGTCGCGCATGGCGGCCAGATCGACAATGGCCGGAACACCGGTAAAATCCTGCATCAGGACTCGCGCCGGACTGAAGGCAATCTCGCCCGCATCGGTCGAGTCTGTGCCCCAACGGGCCACAGCTTCGATATCTGCGCGCTTGATCAGTTGGCCATCTTCTTTCCGCAGCAGGTTTTCGAGCAGAATCCTGATCGTAAAGGGCAGGCGGTCGACACTTCCCAGTTGTTGTGCTGCGGCCTTTAGACTGTGATATTGATACGTTATACCATTGACCTGCAGACTTTTTTCACTTGCGAATGAATTGCCGGGCATCGGCGTCCTCCTTATCTGATGAGATTAATATCCAAGTTTACCCCGTGTTCGAACCGCTTGACAACTCCTGCTGAGGTTTATTTCAGCACAAACACGCAGTACCTGCCTGAATGTTTCATGTCGCATAGACTCATTAAACTTGACAACAGAACGGGTACTCCGTGTAAAATAACATTGTTTTTCGTTGATGCTTATGCTAGAAGCAAAACGAAGTAATCGGTTACCCTCGACAAAAGTATAAGGAGTAAAGCATGGCAGAAGGTACTGTTAAGTGGTTCAACGATTCTAAAGGTTTTGGTTTTATCGAGCAGGACAACGGTCCTGATGTGTTTGTCCATTTTTCTGCTATCCAGTCCGAGGGCTTCAAATCCCTGGCTGAGGGAGATCGAGTCAGCTTTGACGTAATCCAGGGAGAAAAAGGCCCACAATCTGCAAACGTCGTAAAAATTTAAACAACCGCTAACCACAGTCTGGCTGTGGTTTTGGACGTCTCTGAGGGTAGACCGGAAAGCCCCGCAACTTGTTGCGGGGCTTTTCTTCTTTATAACAATCTACTTCAGTGGGCACGATCCACACCTTCACGCGGACAGATATCGACAACCTGACACCGGCTGCAATAAGGGACCGGCGCTTTACAGCATGCCCTGCCGTGAGCTATCAGGGTATGAGCACACTGGGTCCAGGCCGATGCCGGCAACAGGCGGCATAAATCTTTCTCGATCTGATCAGGATTCTCCGATCGGGTCCAGCCAAACCGGCGTGACAAGCGTTTAACGTGGGTATCAACAACCATACTGGGAACATCAAAGGCGTTACCCAGAACAACGTTGGCCGTTTTGCGGCCGACACCGTCCAGAGCGACAAGTTCTTCCAGAGTACGCGGCACTTCTCCCTCATGCCGTTGCAACAGCTGTTCGGCACAGCTAATCAGATTCTTTGCCTTGTTGCGAAAAAAACCGGTAGAGCGGATCAAATTCTCCACCTCTTCCTGTTGTGCTGCAGCAAGAGCTGCCGGATCAGGAAACGCCTTGAACAGATCGATGGTCACCAGATTCACGCGCACGTCCGTACATTGGGCCGAAAGAATGGTGGCAACCAGCAATTCCCAGGGGGTACAATAATTCAATGCACAGTGCGCATCCGGGTAGAGCTGTTCCAGTCTGTTGAGTAGTTCGAGCGCTTTTTCACGCTTCTTCATAACCTGTCTTTTTTCACAAAAACAACTTATCCACAGCTCATCAACTTATCCACAAACCGGTTTAGGTTGTTTTGAACTCATGGTAACGTGATCCTTCACCTTGAGTGTTTTACGCGTTTCACGGGTTTCCACATAAACAATAAGGGGCAACTGATTTAACGCGTCTCTAGCCTCTTTAGATCTGACGACCTTGCCATCCAGAGCACGAATCGGACCCTGAAAATAAATCCGTCCCCGGCCCCACAGGGGGAACGAAGCAGGATAATTTGCCCGCCACGCAGGTTGTTGCGCACGCACAATCTGTGGATTAAAAGCGACTTGTCCACAGCCCCACAAGGGTAATCCAAAGTCACCGGCGATAATTGTTGCACAGGGAAAGCTGTTACTGCCGAGAATCTCTTCACCGAGCAACTTTGTTACCTGCCTGAAGCGCTGACCCGGATGCCAACTCAGCGTCAGATTGAGAAGGTGTACCCGTTCTGATGCCTGATCGAAATCGGCGCGAACACATATATCACCATAGCCAAGCGGTATGGTCTGCAGGTTGTGAAGGGGGTGGCGGGACAGAAAGGCACAGCTGCCTTCGGTGTCGGATCCATAGGCAGCTAAACCGACCCGATCAGACAATCGCTGCAGGGATGTCTCAGTAACCGGCGAACCAACCTGCTGCAGCATGACAAGATCGGGACTTTCAGTACGAACAACCCGGGTGCATAAATCAGCGCACTGTGCCCCGATATCACTGTGGGTATGCTTGAGATTGTAACTCATGACCCGGAACGTCGACATCTCTCAGCCTTTCTCTGGGTCGTTGGTCACCAGGCCGTACGGTCACCAGTAGCAGTGAACAGAACTACAATGTATCAATTCTGCGAATACTTTCAATAATTATCTGCCGTTCGGGATAATCCTGAAATAAATTGTTCCTGTTGTAGGTCTTCTGGTTACCGATTTTTTGGACAACGTCCATTCCATCAATCACCTGCCCGAAAACGGCATAACCAAAAGCGCCGGGAGTTTTGCCACGATGATTAAGAAAATCGTTGTCGTTAAGGTTGATGAAAAACTGACTGGTGGCACTGTCGATCTCACTGGTTCGCGCCATCGCCAGACTGCCGACTTTGTTGGTCAAGCCATTATCAGCTTCATTGTGAATCGGCGGAGCTGTTGTCTTTCT
>JAWLDI010000211.1:0-3695 GCA_041686715.1 Pelovirga sp. | reverse complement strand
TTGTCACGGGTAATAATGTCCTGCTCCGGAACATCCATGGCAACGGTACGCATATTGATTTTAGTCATCTTATCAATAATCGGGATGATGAACTTCAGTCCCGGGCCTTTGACACTGGAAAAGCGTCCGAGACGGAAAACCACGCCTCGTTCGTACTCGAGCAGAATCCGGACCGCAGCACTGATGACGACGGCACCAATGGCAACCAGGATAATCCAGAAAAATCCTGCCCCAAAATCAAACATCATAAATCCTCCTTGTTGTTGAAATCTGCGGCCCCGTTGTTGGCTGTGACTGCCGCAACTTTAATTTTTAAACCGTCAAGCACTGCGATAACCTCAACCTGTGTCCCCTGGGGAATCGGGTCATCGGCGCAGGCAAACCAGTGTTCACCATAAACAAAAGCGCGTCCACCACGACGATCAATTTCTTCAGTTGCTTCTCCCTGTTTGCCAATCAGGCCATCCTGGCCAAAATGGCCACGCCGTTTCTGGGTCTTGACCACCATGGTGGCGGCAAAGGTAGTAAAGGCAGCACAGGAGAGGACGGTTGCGGCAATAACCGCCCGGGAAATCTGCATGTAGGGTTCGCTGCTGTCGATCAGCATCAAAGACCCCAACGCCATGGCGATAATGCCACCAACGGCCAGCATGCCATAAGAAGGGACATTGGCCTCAAGGATAAAGAGGATAAAGGCAACGACAATCAGCAAAACGCCGACGTAGTTAACCGGCAGTGCCGAAAAAGCGAACAGCGCAAGCAGAATAGCAATGGTGCCGACCGCACCGGGAAAGATGGCACCGGGCTGGGAAATTTCAAAAAAGATACCGAGAATGCCGAGCATCATGAGCAGATAGGCAAAGGTAGGATTGCTCAGGGCGTCGAGAATGTTCTGCCGCCAGTTCATTTCCGCGATTACTACCTGGATGTCGGTGGTGCTGAAAACAATCGCTTCGCCATCACGGATATATTTATAACCATCCAATTGGCGTAACAGTTCGTCGCGATGTTCGGCAACCAGATCAATAACGGCAAGATCATGGGCTTCCCGGGCTGAGATCGACACACCTTCCCGTACCGCTTCTTCGGCCCACTCCTGATTGCGGCCACGTTTCTGTGCCAGGCTGCGGGCGTAGGCAGCGGCATCGTTGGCAACTTTTTTCATCATCGCCTCGTCAGCCTCGCCGCCGCCACCGATGCTGACCGGTGTTGCTGCACCGATATTGGTACCTGGTGCCATGGCCGCGAAATCTGCCGCAAGGGTGATCAGGGCGCCGGCGGAGGCGGCCCTGGCTCCCTGCGGAGCAACATGCACGATGACGGGTATGCGGGAGTTCAGTTGGGCTTGAATGATCTCGCGCATGGCTGTGTCCAGCCCGCCCGGGGTGTCAAGCTGAATCATGACAGCACGGTTGTCGTTGTCGTTTGCCGTGGTGATTTCAGTGGCAATAAAGGTCGCAATAACCGGATTGATAGCCCCGGCAACCTCAATCAGGATAATGCTGTCAGACGCCGGCGGGTTTGCCTGAAGCCCGGGGGCAGGGGGCCACAGTATAAAAACAAAACCGATAAGGGCAGCAAGGCTGCTGACAAGGCGTATTTTCATTTTTTTAAAGTGTCGTTCCTTTGCAAGTGTTACCAGTTGGTCATATGCCGGAGCTGTATCTGGTGTTGATCTGCAGTTTCTACAGGCCGAATTGTTGCAAAAACGCTACTTCTGCTCTTGAGTTTCAGATTCAGGTCGTTATAATAGAGTGTTTGTGTGTTCGGGCACTGAGAGTTTCCGGTTCCCTTTGAATTCGTCTTTTTTCATACAGCTACAACCAAGGTGCCTTATGGGTTTAAAAGAGCAGCTCAATCAAGATATGAAGGCAGCAATGAAGGGCAAGGAGGCCGATCGTCTCAGTACGATTCGCCAGCTTCGCAGTGCCATCAAAAACAAAGAAATCGAACTCAGACAAGAACTTGATGATGCTTCTATTCTGGCTGTCATCGGTTCACTTGTCAAGCAGCGACGAGAGTCTGCTGAGCTTTATCGGGCCAACGATCGCCCTGAACTGGCTGGTAAGGAAGAGGCCGAACTGGCGGTGTTGCAGCAGTATCTGCCGGCACAGTTGAGTGAGACGGAATTGCGCGTTCTGATTACCGCAGTGATTGCCGAGGCCCAGGCCACTTCCCTGAAAGATATGGGCCGGGTGATGCCGATGATAATGGCAAAAACCAAAGGGAGCGCTGAGGGGCGGCTGGTCAATCAGATTGTCAGGGAGCTGCTGGCCGGCTGAACGGGCCGGAGAAAACTTGTTAAGCACGATGGAGTATTTTTTTGGGCCTGGTTGATATCCTGATTCTCGTTGTTCTGGTTGTTTTTCTATTAAAGGGGTTGTTGCGCGGTTTGCTCAAGGAAATTTGTTCCCTGCTCGGATTAATTCTGGGGGGTGTTTTTGCCTTCAGCTTCCACGTGCCATTGGCCCAGTTTTTACAGGACAGCGCCGGGTTGCCGGCACAGGTTTCGGTTTGGGCGGCTTTTCTCTGTGTCTTCCTCGTGGTTGTCCTGGTTTTCGGGGTCCTGGGTTTTATCCTTCACCGATTTGTCAAAATGGTTCTTTTGGGCGGTGTTAATCGGCTGGCGGGGGCGGTTTTTGGCGTTGTGCAGGCCGTCGTCATTCTTGCCATGCTGATTCTGGCTATGGGTTCGCAACCGGCGCCGGTGATGGCCAGACAGATGGTATCATCTTCACACCTGGCACCACCTTTTGCCACCCTGGGGCAGGCCATTCTTCATGAGGGGCGCGAGCTGATGGGCAGGCAGCCCGGCAGATGACGACTGACCCGACCCTGCTGGAACGTCTCGGTTTTTTTCAACTGCGTACCTGGCTTGCCGGACAGACCCAGTCGCAGCCGGGAAAGTTGCTGGCACAACAAATGGGGCTGCTTGCAAACAGGGCGGCAGTGGAACAGGCCCTGACCGAGGTTGACGAAGCCCGTGCTCTGCTGCAGGAAGAACAATGTCCTCCTGTGGGGGGCTGTCATGATCTGACGCCTGTACTGGCTGACTGTCAGGCCCCCGGAGCCCTGGTTCCGGCGGCAGAGTTGCGCCCGGTGCTGCTGTCGCTGCAGGCAACAGAAGGATGCCGCATCTGGTTCAAGGGGCGGGCCGGACAGTTGTCGCTGGCCGATCTTGCGGTCGGGATTGTCTCGCTGCCGGAGTTGCAGCGGCGCCTGCGGGATGCTATCGGCGAGCGTGGCGAACTGCTCGACAGTGCTTCGCCAAAGCTGGCAGAGTTGCGCTATGAAAGTCGGCAGATGCGCGGACGGATCAAGCAGCAGCTGGATCGTCTGCTGGCCGATGAAAGGCTGGCCCCCTGTTTTCAGGAACGACTGGTTACGGTGCGTAACGGGCGATACGTTGTTCCTCTCAAGAGTGACTGCCGCGGACAGCTCAAAGGTTTTGTCCAGGATGAATCGGCCAGCGGCCAGACTCTTTATCTGGAACCGGCCCAAGTACTTGATAGCAATAACCAGCTGCAGCAGTTGTTACGAGATGAATTGCGCGAAGAGCGGCGAATTCTTCTGGAGCTTACCGATCTGTTGCGCCGCGATCGCGCTGTTTTGCTCAACAACCAGCAGCTGCTGGCACAGATTGATATGCGCTTTGCCGCGGCCCGGTTATCGCGTGCTTATCACGGAAGTCGTCC
>JAWLDI010000210.1:0-3707 GCA_041686715.1 Pelovirga sp. | reverse complement strand
ATTTCCGATACCGCCGAGTACGGCTGCTATCTCTTCTCCCACGCCTGTGTACCATTGCTCAAGGATTTCATGGCCGGCGTCGATACCGATGTAATCGGCAAGGGGCTTGACATCAAAGACAACTACGTCGACAACCAGATTCTGGTGGTCATCAATGCTGACATCCGCAGCCATCTGATCGAAGAAGTAGGCGAACACCTGCGCGCTGCCATGCAGGGCATGAAGGCCATCGTCTAAAAAATATTCCTGCTGACCTTGAATCCCGGCAGGAACGTATGATAGTTTGAAATTAACCATACAACAGAGGGAGGTAGACAAATGATCGTCTCTGAACCACCACAGTCGAAAGTTGCTGCAACTCTGTAATTGAACCTGAAGATCTTCAACTATCACATTCTCTGATCATAAAAAGGGCTCTGACTACTTTGTCGGGGCCCTTTTTTCATGTAATATCAAGACTCACCCACGGCAAACGTCATTCAGCGGAGCGGAGCCCTCATGACATCCTTCTCGGAACAACAACCGACAACCGATTTCAATGCTTTTCTGACCAGCTTTAAAGACCGGTTACAGCATCTGCTGCACGTGCGCAGTGACATCGACAAGCTCAGCGTCAAGCGCGGCGTTCCCCCCTTCATCCTGCGCGATATCCTTGCAGCGCAACCGCTGGCGACCTTTATCCCACAGCAATACGGTGGCCGTGGTGGCCATATTCATGAAGGGCTGGCGCTTCTCTCAGCGGCAAGCTACGAATCCCTGCCGCTGTCTCTGGGGTTCGGCATCAACTGGGCGCTGTTTCTGCAACCGGTGGCCAAATATGCGCAGGAACCCATCAAGCAAAGCATTTTTGACGGATTTATTCACCAGCAGAAGATGGGTGGACTGATGATCACCGAGCCCGACTATGGCAGTGATGCCCTGCACATGCAGAGTCATTACCAGCAAGAGGGTGACCATTTCCACCTGCAGGGCCTCAAACACTGGGCGGGGTTGACCGGCTGGGCCGATTACTGGCTGCTGACCGCGCGCCGCAAGAATGAGTCCGGCCAGCTCGGACGGGACGTTGAATTCTTTATCTGTGATGCTGCCGCAGAGAATCAGACGATCATCGTCGAGGAATTCTTTGAAAACCTCGGTATCTACCTCCTCCCCTACGGTCGTAACCGGATTGACGTCAAAATACCCAAACTGCAGAAGCTCGAACCCCACAGCACCGGCATCAAGATGATGCTCGACCTGCTTCACCGCAGTCGTATGCAGTTCCCCGGCATGGCCCTGGGATTTCTCCAGCGGTTGGAAGACGAAGCCGTCAGCCATTGCCGGCAGCGCCAGGTCGGGGGAAAAACTTTATTCAGCTACGATCAGGTCCAACAGCGCCTGTCAGCCCTGCAGGCCAACGTGACCATTGCGACGGCCATGTGCCTGAACAGCAGCAAGAAAGCTGGCACCAACAATGATCTGTCCGGCGCCGGACTCGAAGCCAATGCGGTTAAAACTTGTGTCACCGATCTGATGCAAGAATCAGCCCAGTCACTGCTGCAACTGGTGGGCGCCAAAGGCTACCGGCTTGATCATATCGCCGGTCGTGCTCTGGTCGACAGCCGTCCCTTCCAGATCTTTGAAGGCTCCAACGATATTCTTTATATCCAGATCGCAGAAGCCGTTCAGAAGCTGATGCAACGGAAAAAAATCAATAATCTCCTGGCCTTTGTCAGCGCATTTGAACTGACCGGCAGAGCGGCAGATTATCTTAAAGCCCACCTGAATATTGACCTGATCCTGCCTCTGTCACAACGCCGGCTTAACGCCTTTGGTCAGCTGATCAGCCGCCTTATTGCTCTTCAGCTGGTCGAAGAACTTGGGGACTCAGGATATAATCAGGCCCTGATCACCAACGCTCAAGAGCAACTGATCCAGCGCATTGCAGCGGAAATCAGCGGTTTTCAGGCCCTTGGCAGCAGCAACTACCATGAAGTTGATCGATCTACCACCTGGCTTGATTGTTTTTACCGACAGGAGAAACGTAACAGATGAGCAGCAAACAGAAAAAAACCTTGGACCCAAAAGAGCTGGAACGACGACTGGAAGCCATGCGCGACGAGCATCGCCAGCGCCAGTCAGGCTACCGTGAACAGGCCCTGAAACTCTTCCCCCACGTCTGCGCCCGCTGCACCCGTGAGCTGGAAGGGAAAAAAATCCGTGAACTCACCGTTCACCACAAGGACCACAATCACGACAACAATCCACCGGACGGCAGTAACTGGGAACTGCTCTGCGTCTACTGCCATGACCATGAACACACCCGCGGGGTTCAGGAAGACCGCGACGGGGATGTGGGATCGAATTCAGCCAAACCCTCGTTATCCCACTCTCCCTTTGCGGCTCTGGCTAATTTAAAAAAATAAGCTTTGAACAAGCGATTGTCCACGGAAGACACAGACAGGCACGGAAGGCATGAACAGAGTCAAGACAGGTTTTAACTGCATTCAACTTCATTTTTTTAATTTTTTCTGGTGAATGTCTGGCTGGCTTTTAATGCTTTAATTTCCGTGTCATTCCGTGTTTTCCGTGGACCAAAAAGCCTGTATCAGATCTGATTTCAATACCCCAGTAATTTCAACGGGCCGAACACCATCTGCCAGCAGCTGGTTACGAGAAAGAGGATCAGGCCGAACAGGGCCAGGCGCAGCCAGACGATTTCACAACGTTCAAGTTCCTGCTCAAGGCTCGTTGTCTTTGCCAGCGGGCGGCAGAGTCCCGGCAGCAGGGCAAAAAGGGTGGCCATAAACAGCCCCAGGTAGATCGGATAACCGACGTAGTAGTAGTGTCCCTGGAGCATATCGAAGGGGCACTGATGACTGGGCAGCTGGTAGATATACAGAGAAAGAAACGACACCAGCGCTGCCAGGGAGACAAAAAACAGTAACACCGCCGCCACAAACAACAAATGCCGCAACAGCACCGCCCGCCGGCGCAGGCTCGCCAGTAACAACCCGGCATACAACAAAACCACCGCAAAAAACAGGGGCATCCCCTGCTCGACCGGCAAGCCGGCCAGGGTACTGATCACCCCTTCCCCTTCGGCAGAAAACAGGGAACCACAACAGGAGGTGATCATCTGTGGACGCAAACCGCTGAAATATTCCCACTGAAGCCACAGGTCCAGCGCCACCAGCGGAATCAGCAGCAGCAGGGTGACATATTTAAAGCGTACTAAAGGGGTATCCTCGGTGCGCTGATCCAGATAATTCACCGCCAGCCAGAAAGCGGCAGCAAACACCAGTCCGATTTTGACCAGCAACACCAGCCAGCCGACCAGATTGGCGTTAAGAGATCCGGTCGCACACATGGCGCCGACAAACAACGGATGGATTTCATCGAGGGTAAACAGAAAGAGGAACAGGGTAACAATCTGGAAACCAAAGGTGTATTTCAGCAGGGTTGTTACCAGCCAGGTCTGCCGTTCCAGTTGCAATTGGGTCGTAGAACCGCTGTCGGCGTTCCAGTGACGCAGGATCCGCAGCGCTACCCCTCCAGCCACCAGCAGCATCAGCAGGATCAGGGTTGAACCGGACAACAGAGCGAGAATACCCGGATGGAGGATCACACCCCTGCCCCTGTCTTATTGTCGTCAACCAGCCGGCCGTGACGCAGGGTGATCCTGCGATTGATCAGTGGCGATTGATACACCACCGGGTCATGGCTGG
>JAWLDI010000209.1:0-3722 GCA_041686715.1 Pelovirga sp. | reverse complement strand
CACGTTTGCAGACCACCAAAAACACCGAATAGATTTATGAATCAAGACAGAGGGCCTGATTTTCTTCTTTAACCAACGCTGGTAGTGATTTCTATGAATTTTTCTTTACGTGGACTCTGGCTTTTTTTTGCCTCTGTTAAACTGGCCCTTTTTACCCTTTTCGTCCTGGCGGCGACTTCCATTTTCGGTACTTTTATTGAGCAGCAAAAAGCTCAGGAGTTCTATATTGATAAGTATGGTGAGTCGTTGGCGGGCTTTCTTGAATTGCTCAGCCTCACCAATATGTACAGCTCCTGGTGGTTTGTGGCCCTGCTGCTGCTTTTTTCCGCCAATCTGGTTGTCTGTTCAATAGAACGTCTTCCGGCTGTCTGGCGCATGGCAGTCGGCTCTGGTAGTGAGATGACACCGGAACAGGTAAAAAAGATGGCCTGTTCTTTTTCGTTGACGGCTAAATCCCCGGTCAAAGAAACAACCCAGAAAATTGAGAAATTTTAGTCCTTCAGGGCTGGAAAAAGCTGTTGATAAAAAACACTGACGCTGATTCGTCCAGTGTGGTGGCTCAGAGCGGGGGCTGGACACGACTGTCAGTTTACCTGGTTCATGTCAGTATACTGATTGTTTTGCTCGGGGCACTGATTGGAGCACTCTTTGGTTTCAAGGCCTATATTTTTCTGCCGGAGGGCCGATCGAGCGACACGGTTTTTTATCAGAGAAACGCTGAAGAGCTGCCGCTGGGTTTTGAGATTTATTGCGATCAGGCACAAAAAAGTTTCTACCCTGACGGGATGGTCAGTGAGTTTCGTGCCGATATGAGAATTCAGGACACGCAACGCGGAATTGCATTCAATAAGTCAGTGATTGTGAATGATCCGCTCAGCTATCGGGGAATCAACTTCTATCTTGGTGATTTTCACCCGATCGATGAATTTTTTGTCGTGATTAGCGACATTCAAAAGGGAACTGAACAGGCGTTCCGGGTGGGCGCAGAGATGGACTTTCCCTGGCCCGACTCTCAAGTGACCGCACGTCTTGAGGAATTTACCCGCGGTACTGACGGGGAGGTTCTGTTGGCCAGAGTGAATTTGAGTGCTGATCAGGACAAGGAATCAACCGAGGTATGGGTTCGCAACAATCAGGCTGCCACAGTAGAACACGGGGGCCGAGAGTTCAGAGTGAGTTTAGAACAGTTGACGAGCGTCCTTTTACTGGTCAACAAGGATCCCGGGGTCATGGTTGTCTGGGTCGGTTTTATTTTACTTAGTGTCGGTCTTTATATCAGTTTTTTCATGTCTCATCGACGAGTCTGGGTGTGTGTTTCGGCTACTGGAAAAGGAACTCGCATTGTCGTCGGCGGTAACAGCAATAAAAACAAGCCGGGCTTTGAAAAGCTTTTTAATAAACTGAGCGAACAGGTCAGCCGGGAATTGTAGATCATATCCTGTGGTTCCTTGTCGGGGTAGGCCAAGATGGGGTAGCGATATGGTGTACTGTAGTTCCCGGTGGTTTATTGTAAGGGGATCATCTTGTTGATATCAACTGGCGCATGGCCGTTTAGGCGATTGGGAAGCTTTGTCGCTGCAATGATCATTGTGGTGGTTGGCCTGTTAATTTATTCAAATACCTTTCAGGTCCCTTTTGTTTTTGATGATAACCATGCGTTGATCGAGAACTGGTCTGTTCGACATCCCGAAAATCTTCAGTTTCATGCTCCCCGCTACCTGGCCTATCTGAGTTTTGCCCTGAATTATCATCTTGGTGGCTATGCAGTGAGTGGCTATCACATAGTGAATCTTGCCATCCATCTCATCACCGCGTTGCTTGTTTACCTGTTGCTGCGACTGATTTTAAGAACGCCTTATTTTATGTCGCTGAACGATCAAAAAGCGGGTGCAGGGCTGGTCGCACGTCGGCGTACCCCCGCGTTTGATTTGTTGATTCCGCTGTTTGTAGCACTGGTGTTTGCTGTTCACCCGATTCAAACGCAAGCGGTGACCTATATCGTTCAGCGCATGACGTCGTTATCGGCTCTGTTTTACCTGCTGGCAGTTGTTTTGTATGTTCAAGGGCGGCTTGTTATTGAGAACATCAGGCCTTCCAGTGCGGAACGAGATGGCGGGTTGCAAGGATCAACACCGGTTCTCGCAGGGGCATGGTGGAAAGGGGGATTGCTGATCGGTGCTGCTGTTGCGGCCACTATATTAGCGATGAAAACCAAAGAAACAGCCTTTACCATCCCTTTTGCTTTAATCCTCTGCGAAGTCTATTTTTTTCGTGGCCAGTGGAAAAGAAGATTATTATTGCTGCTGCCATTTCTGGCTACTCTGCCCATTATCCCTGTGAGTGTAATACTTGCGGCACAGTTGGCTGAATCCTCAGAAGCGAATATTCCAGCGGCTGAAGATGGAGTGTTTGCTGCCGGAAATTTATCACGTTCAGTCTATCTGTTTACGCAATTCCGCGTCATTGTGACCTATCTGAGACTGCTGATTTTTCCGGTCAATCAGAATATTGATTATGATTACCCGGTTTATACCTCCTTTTTTACCGCGCCGGTCTTTTTATCTTTTCTGTTGCTGGCCGGTTTGTTCGGGCTGGCGGTTTATTGGTATTTCGAGTCTGCACAGTCTCGTGTTTTGCAGAGCAAGGCACAGGACATTGTGATACCGGGGGCGCCTGCACCGAAGGAGGCTACACGTCAGTGCCTCCTTACGGGTGGGTTGTTGCGGTTGGTGTCTTTTGGAATTATCTGGTTTTTTCTCACCCTGGCAGTCGAGTCCAGTCTGGTGCCGATCAAGGATGTTATTGCCGAGCATCGTCTCTATCTGCCGAGTATCGGTTTTTTGCTGGTTTGTGTGTGTAGTGTTCTGTGGTTGCTTCAGTACTCTGGTTCCGCAGTCGCTGCCCGGATTGTTGCTGTGATTGCTGTGGCTCTGGTGTGTGTGCTGGGCTATGCAACATTTCAGCGAAATGCCGTCTGGCAGGATGACATCGGGTTGTGGCAGGACGTGATTACAAAGTCACCGGGTAAGGCGCGTCCCTATAACAATCTTGCAGTTGCCATGCATGGCAAAGGACAATTTGCAGAGTCGATTGATGTTTTATCGCGTTCTGTCGAACTTGATCCGGAGCATCCCCATGCTTATAACAACCTTGCTCTGGCGCTGATGATGACGGGACGTAGCGATGAGGCTATCCCTTTGCTCAAGAAAGCTATCGGTCTGGATTTGCGCTATGCTGATGCCCACATTAATCTGGCAGCGGCATTTAACCAGGTTCGGCAATTTCAGCAAAGCATTCAATTTATGGAGCGAAATATCAGCTGGTTGGATCAGCGGGCGGAGGCTCATTACCACCTTGGGGTGGCATATGCTTTTACCGGCCGGTACGACGCTGCACTGCAGCGGATGGAGAAGGTCAAGACCATGGGCGCTGATGAACTGGTCAATGACTTGCTGCGTTTGTTGACCCCTGGTGGGAGGCAATAGGGTGGTGATGAAGAACAACAGAAAGCGCTTTGCTATCGGTTGGTTGGGCAAAGCAGCTGATCGTGCAGTGACTAAAACATTAAGAGGTGTTTTGCTGCTGTTGATGGTTCTGCTGGTATTTGCCTGCACTGACGAGGTAGAGGAATCGTCACCCAGGGCAGAGGAATCGTCACCCAGGGCAGAGGAATCGTCACCCAGGGCAGAGGAATCGTCACCCAGGGCAGAGGAATCGTCACC
>JAWLDI010000208.1:0-3739 GCA_041686715.1 Pelovirga sp. | reverse complement strand
TCGCGTGATGTTCTCCGGCGTTACGGCAACATGAGCAGTGCCACCATATTGTTTGTGCTGCACGATATTCTTGCAGCGGCAACAGTGGATCATGATCAACTGATCGGGGCCATGGCTTTCGGTCCCGGCCTGACAGCTGAGATGGCCCTGCTGCAGCTGGAACCGGGGAACAGGTGACCAGCGCCGGCGATTACGATGTCGTCATTGTTGGTGGCGGACCGGTGGGATTAGTGCTGGGCAACCTCCTCGGGCAGGGCGGCATCCGCACGCTGCTGGTAGAAAAAACAACGGCGGCACCCCGGCAATCCATGGCCATCGGCATCACTCCCCCGAGCCTGGAAATCCTGTCTCGGGTTGGCCTGGATGAGATTTTCATCAAAGAAGCGGTCAAGATTGATCACGCTTGTATTTTTGAAGAAAAAAAACGCTGTGGCGAGTTACGCTTCAACTCACTGGCGGGACAGTATCCTTTCATCCTGTCTCTTCCGCAGGCAAAAACCATCTCTTTGCTTGAGGAACATCTTAAAAACTTCAGCAGCGTCAGGGTCCAGCGCCATTGTCATTTCCTGAATGCCGAAGAAGGGCATCACCACATCAAGGTGACGCTACGCCCTGATGACAACCATGACCAGTTACAGAAAACCAGGATTCTGGTCGGTTGTGACGGCCATCGTAGTGACGTCAGAACCTCGGCAGCAATCCCCTGTATCGAGACCAGAACCTACCCGCACTCGTTTATCATGGCCGACTTTCATGATCGGACAGATTTCGGCAGCAAAGCACACCTCTATTTTAACCGCGCCGGAGCCCTGGAGTCATTTCCCCTGCCAAAGGAGCAGCGGCGCTGGATTCTGCAGCTCGATCAGCACCAGAAAAGTCCCGACGTCACCACCCTCATCGACGGGATAAAGCAACGCTCCGGACTGACCCTGCTACCCGCTGATTGCGGTGACATCAACCACTTCAACGTTCATCGTTTTGTCAGCAGACGCTATTTTTCCGGCAGCATCGCACTCTGTGGTGACGCCGCCCATGTCATGAGTCCCATTGGTGGCCAGGGCATGAATACCGGCCTTGCTGACGCGGAGTTTCTTGCCGACACCCTGATCAGGCACTTGCGCCAATCTGACGATCTGGATGTGTTGCTGAAGCGTTATGATCATATCAGACGTAAAGCCTTCACTGTGGCCGCCAACCGGGCGGCGCGGGGGATGTGGCTGGGAACCAGGCGTGGCCGCACAGCATCTTTCCTGCGCGGTCTGGGTGTGAGAATCCTGCTGAACACCCCCTTGAGCAACCGCCTCCCCCCCTATTTTGCCATGCAGACGATCCCCGGCAGAACCTGTGCCGCGAGCCACTTTTCAACGGAGTCTCCAGGATGAGTCGGCAGCAGGAAGACTCCAGATCACCGGCAGAGAAGTTTCTTCAGTATCAGCTCGGCAGCGGCCGTAACTTTTGTCTGCTGCTGCTCCTTGTTCTGACCGCAGCAGCAATTTATCCCGCCCTGCAGGTTGATATCGAAAACGACAACAGCTCCATGGTATCCCATGACCAGAAACTGCAGCAGAACTACAACATTTTTCGCGACAATTTCGGCAATGATGAAATCCTGATGATCGCCCTGACCACGCCGGATCTGTTAACTCCGGAAAAAATCAGGCGGGTACAGAACATCAGGGCTGATCTGATCGGGATCAATGGTGTTATCAGTGTGACAACACCCTTCCTGCCGCCCGCACCACCCGGCATCATGACCCCCTTTTCGGCAGCTTTACCGCCCCTCACCGACCCGGCATCAGGTCTTTCAGCGTTACCTATGCTCCTGTCGCCGGACCGGGAGGCGGCACTGATCCTGGTGGATCTGAGTGCCGATATTGCCAGGCAACAGCAGGCGCTGACGACCATTGAAGACCTGATTGACAAGGTTCATACCGACCTCGATCTGCGCCTGGCGGGAATCCCATTGCAAAAGCTGACCGTATCGCGACTGATACAACGAGACCAACTGGTTACGATTCCCCTTGCTGTCGTTATTCTGGGCCTGCTGTTGCTGTGTTTTTTCCGGCGGTTGTCCGGCTTGCTGCTGCCCCTGGCAGTGATGGCCATCAGCCTGTGCTGGACCATTGCGCTTTACAGCCTGGGTGGCTTTGCCCTGAATACCATTACCGCACTGCTGCCTCCGGTTGTTATGGTTCTTTCCGTAACGACCACCGTTCATCTTTACAACAGCTGGTTGCGCGGCCACGGGGGAGCCAACGATAGCAATCACCACATCATCACCGTGGTCACGACCCTGCTGCGCCCCTGCCTGTTCACCACCCTCACCACAGCCATGGGGCTGGCATCCCTGTTGCTCAGCAATATTCCGGCAGTTCGCTTATTTGGAGGTTTTGCGGCGATTGGTATCTGTTTGTCATTCGTTGTCAGTTTTCTTCTGGTGCCGATTGTCTTGAGCTTTTTACCGCAACCGGTTCCACAACAGTCGGCAACCTCTTCGCCTTTTCACCATATCCTGGCGAAACTGGCTGAGTTGTCCATCAACCAGCCAGGTAGAATACTGCTGGCCGCTCTGGCTTTGGTTCTGTTTGCTGTCAGCGGCATTCCCCAGATCAGCAACAATACCGACCTGATCAGATTTCTGAAAACAGATCAGCAGCTGTTCCGTGATACCATGTATATTGACCGGACCTTCGGCGGAGTCAACCGGATTGAATTCATGCTTGAACGCACTGATGGACTGCCCCTCACACAAAACCGGGATGTTCAACAGCTGATCATTTTCCAGCATGGCCTCGAGGCCTTGCCTCAGGTCACCGGCAGTGACAGCCTGGTGTCGTTACTCGCACAGCAGACGGGGTCTGCGGGCACACCTGATTCAGCGACCAACCTTGATCAGATCACGCGCCGATTGGAATTGATGCGCGATTCGGAATCAAGCATTTTTGCCCGCTTCAGCAGTGCGGATCAGCGCCGCTTGCGACTGAGTGTCCGCACTCCTGTGCTGGGGACTGCGGACCTGGCGGCCTTGATCAACGACATCGAAACCCTTGCCGGCCGGGGTCTTGGCCACCCTTATACGCTGACACCAACCGGCGAAGCCTACCAACTGGCGATTGACTCCAATCAGCTGGTCCGCAACCTGGTCAGCAGTTTTTCTCTTTCTCTGGTGATGATTCTTACCGCCATCCTGGTGATGTTTCGATCTCTCCAGCTCCTGAGCGTGGCACTGATCCCCAACCTGATCCCGCTGCTCTGGACGTTCGGACTGATGGGTTTTCTGGCCATTGATTTAAGTACCGGCACCGCCATGATCGCTGCCGTCGCTATCGGGCTGACCGTGGACAGTACCATCCATTACCTGGCAGAATTTCAACGAGAAAAAACCGACAATATCAACACGGCCATCAGGCGGACAACCACAACAACAGGACAGGCCCTGAGCATTTCCGCACTGGTTCTTTTTTGTGGATTTGCGGCTGGAGGCGCCAGCAGTTTTCTGCCGACCGTCTACTTTTCGCTACTGACCGGCACAACCATGCTCGGGGCATTGATCTGTGATCTTGTCGTGCTGCCGGCCGGCCTTGTTTTAATCGATCGGTTTAAAGCCGCCAGACAACAGATCTGCTGAACCTGATCCTGCTTAACGGTACGTCCGCGATTCGTCAGAGCAACGATCAAATCGTGACAGGTGGTAAAAAGATGAATCCCCAGCACCTGGGGTCCTGGATTTTCAAACAGA
>JAWLDI010000207.1:0-3760 GCA_041686715.1 Pelovirga sp. | reverse complement strand
TGTTGACAATCAGATTGAGAATCAACTGCCGCCAAGATCCAGGATGACAGTCAAGCAGCGGCAAGGCTGGGTCAAAATCCGTCGTTAGAGTGGCGACATATTTCCATTCATTTTTGGATAAGACTACAGCGGTATCGATGAGCGCGTTAATGTCGGTGGGAACCATATCGCGATGATCAGAGTGGGAAAACTCTTTCATGGCCGAAACAATTTTCACAATATGACTGATTCCATCCAGGGTTTCATTTACGCTTGAGGGGACTTCCGAAAGAAGAAAATCGAGATCGCACGCTGATGCGGCAGAGACAATCCGCTCGAATTTTTCTTCTCTGGCCGGCGGCGTCACGGTCGTCAGTTCCTGCACTGTCTGTAACAGGTCCGTCAGCTCTTCAACCGAGGATTTCAGGAAGGCCGTGTTGTTCTGAATATATTGCAACGGCGTGTTGATCTCATGGGCAACTCCGGCAGCAAGCTGACCGATCGCTTCCATTTTCTGCGCCTGCAGCAGTTGCTGTTCAAGGATGTTACGCTCGGTAATGTCGGTAAAAACCACAACCGCCCCACTGATCCGATCGCCTTCGCGGATTGGCGCGGAGTGATATTCTACCGGAAAACAGGTGCCGTCTTTACGCCAGTAAACATCCGCCACCTTGGAGACCGTTTGCCCCTGTTTGATCACCTGCTGGTGGACCGGACAATCATCCGCGCGGTATTCGGTACCGTCGATTCGGGTATGATGCGTGAGCTGATGGATCGGCCGGCCAAGCAGTTCCGCCGACTCAAACCCCAGCATCTTTGCTGCTGCCGGGTTAACGAACGTCGTTAGGCCGTTCATATCAACACCGTAAAAGCCTTCGCTGATCGATTGCAGCAGCAGACTGTTCTGCCGCGCCAGTTCCTGCGCCTCCGCTTCAGCGCGGGTTGACTGCTCAAGGGCTTGACGAACCTTGTCATTGACCTCCAACAGCTCGGCGGTACGTTCCCGGACCTTGGTCTCCAGGGAGGCTTCGATCTCCCGCCGTCTGGCAACCTCCTGACAGGAGGTACAGGCGCGAGCCAGCATGGGCGCCAGAGGGAGCAGCTCTTTGAGAAAATACGGATCAAAAGCTGTTGCTCGACACAGCAGCAACCGACCGAAGCCCAGCAGATTCATCAGATACAGATGCACACCATCATGACTGATAACGACCAGCGATTCGGTATTTCCCTCGGCATGAACCCGGAGCAGTTCGGCGTGAGCCCAGCGATATCTGTCACTGGAACGAATGGCCGTCGGCAGAACCCTCTCAAGGTCAAGCGCCCCTTCAGTTTCACTGTAAACTCCGGAAAACAAACAATTGAGCTTGCGTTGAAACAGGGGGAGACATTTTTTCAATAACTTGTCGAGATCAAACTCACCACTGATCGACAGGGCAATTTCCAGCAATATTTCCTGGTACAGCTCACGTCTCATCCTGTCCCCCATACGAATATCCTTTATCGGTCATGATGTCAGTCCACCAGCCGGTCACGAATGTCCCGAAATTCCGATAGACTGTGCAGAAAAACCTCAAACAAATCCGGATCAAAGTGTTTACCCCGATCGTCGGTCATGAGGTTAAGAACCGTCTCTTCCGGCAGGGCTTTTTTATAAGGCCGCTCGGTGGACAGGGCATCAAAAACATCGGCGATTGCACAGATTCGGGCGCTGACAGGAATATCCGCTCCCATCAGCCCATGGGGATAACCGCTGCCATCCCAGCGCTCATGGTGACTCAGGGCAATTTGCGCCGCCAGATCGAGCACCGGATTGGGATATTGGTTTTTGATCGTTGGCTGATCAGACAACGACCAAAAGCCGCTGGCTTCCAGCAGGTTTCGCTGCAGCAACTCGACCCCGATACGGCAATGCTGATTGATCGCTTGCCGTTCCTCTTCATCGAGCTTTCCGGTTTTCAGAAGTATCCGGTCAGGAATGCCTACCTTGCCGATATCGTGCAGGGGGCTCGCCAGAAACAGCTGTTCGCACCACTGGTGATCCTCACCACTGTTTGCCGCCAGGATGCGGCAGTAATGAGCAACCCGCAGAATATGGTTGCCGGTGTCCTGATCACGGCACTCGGCGACTTTAGCCAGCCGCCAGATCAGGTCAACGTGCGCATGTTCCAATTCGCTGGTGCGCTCTTTGACTTTTTCATCCAGCAGGCGGTTTTGTTCCTTGATCTTATCCTGCTGGTATTTCATCCGCAGCATATTGTTGACCCGAACGATCAGGTCATCGCGGTCAATCGGCTTGAACAAAAGATCCGTTGCTCCCAGATCGAGAGCTTCCCGCTTGAGAACGTTCTGGGTGCTCCCGGTAAGAATGAGGACCGGCAAATCCCTGGTATGTTCCTGGTGGCGCAATTGGCGAAGCAGATCAAAACCGGTTTTTTCCGGCATATAGATATCGGAAACCACCACGTCAATCGGCCTTGCGTCGATCTGCTGCAGGGCCTCTTCGACACTGCCGACATAGGCACTGTTCCAGGTGCTGCGCGAAATGTGAAGAAGACGATGGATTGATGTCAGGTTGTCGGGTTCATCATCGACAAACAGAACTTCCGCCTGACGCTCATCGGGCGCCCATGCCGTCATTTTCACAGAGATATCCCCTCCGTTGAAGGTCCATTGGTTAACACCTGATACGGACGGAGAGGGTTACTGTGGGGGATCGTTAACATGATCTTCTCCCGGCAGTAAGGTGGCTTCCTGATTGGATAACAGCTGGAGCAGTGTCGACAGGGCTTGCGGCGATACCGGTTTCCAGAGAAAATATTTTGCTACCGCCATCCCCTCACGATACACGTCGTACTCCGAGCGGCCGGTCATCATGACCCTGGTAACCTGGGGGTACTGCACGCGCACACGTTCGAGACATTCCTGTCCGTTCATGCCCGGCATGCACAGATCGCTGATAACCACATCAATATCCACGGTGTTGAGCAGGTCAAGCGCCTCAGCCGCACGTTCAACATAAATGAACTTCCACTGTTTTTCCAACGGCTTAAGCATTCGCGCCATCGCGTTAAGGAGTGCTCTTTCATCATCGATAAACATGAGTTGTTTCATTTTCCTGCTCCTTTATTCACCCGATGTTTTTCAACATAATCAACGGGAGCCAGCACCGTGAAGGGTTCCTTCACGCCGATTTTTTTCGCGTAGTTTTTAATGCCGATCAGCAGAAAATCTGTCAGTTCCTGGCCGCTGGCGGCCAACTTGACCCCGGTATTGGTAAAAATATCTTCTGCCAGCTGCATTTGCATGGTCAGCTCCATGGCGCCGATGGATACCGGCTCATACTGTACCTTGATGGATTGCAGCTGCTCCAGCGCGGCTACCATGTCGGGGTGATATTCGAGGGGATTAGCGGCGAGTTTTTTCACCAGGGATCCATAAGTGCGGCGGCGGATATTGAGCTGATGGTCATACTCATTCAATACGTGCAGCAACTGTGCGGCCATCTTGACCCGTTCACTGTACTGTTGGCCGGCGCCCTGACTGAACTCACTGCAAGGAAGGTTTTGCAATGCCACGGCGGCGGCAACATCTTCCATGCGCGGGATATTGAGTAACAACTCTTCGGCAACTGCCGGATGAGCGTTGATCAGACTTAAGTCGTCGTCGCTGAGTTCTTCTTCCGCCAGATAGCGGTCGAACAGGCTGGCTGGAATGGTCAGACAACCCAACCTGGAAAGCATAGCGGTCATTTCATAAAACCATAGATGACCACAGTCCAAAG
>JAWLDI010000206.1:0-3771 GCA_041686715.1 Pelovirga sp. | reverse complement strand
AGCAGGGCGAGGGTTTCCATGGCCGGCATCATAGCCGATGACCGGGAGGAAGAAAAGCGACTTTGATTCTGACGACAAGTCAGCTATTCTTAACCACGAGGGGCTGATAAAATATTCCAGGATGAAAGGATTGCACCATGACCGCATACCGGACTGAACAGGACTCTCTGGGTGAGATGCAGGTTCCGCAAGAGGCTTTGTATGGCGCGCACACAGCTCGGGCCATCAATAACTTTCCCAGTTCCGGCCAACCCCTTCCGGCGTCCCTGATCCGTGCTCTGGGATTGATTAAGAAGCATGCTGCAACAACCAACCATGGGCTTGGCCTGTTACCACAGGATGTTGCCGAAGCGATTCATGACGCAGCACACGAAATTGCCGATGGTGGCCACCTTGAGCAGTTTCCCGTCGATATCTTCCAGACCGGTTCGGGCACCAGCAGCAACATGAACGCCAACGAGGTGATCGCCCACCGCGCCGCCCAGCTGCTGGGCCAATCGATGGAAAGCAAAGTTGTTCACCCCAACGATCAGGTCAATATGGGGCAATCGAGCAATGATGTCTTCCCCAGCGCCATTCATATCGCCTGCTCTGAAGAACTCCATCACAAGTTAGTGCCGGTGCTCGATCAATTGATTCAACACCTTAACGACAAGGCAGAAAAGTTTGACCATATTCTCAAGATCGGCCGCACCCACCTGCAGGACGCGACGCCGATCCGTCTGGGGCAGGTCTTTTCCGGTTACGCCCGCCAGGTTGAAATGGCGCAGGAACGCCTGGCGACCAGTTCCAGTGGACTCTATGAACTGGCTCTGGGGGGGACCGCAGTTGGTACCGGCATCAATACCCATCCGCAGTTTGCTGCCACCACCATCGCCGCCATTGCCCGCGAAACCTCCCTGCCGTTTCGTGAAGCCGACAATCATTTTGAGGCGCAGGGGGCCAAGGATGCCCTGGTAGCGACCAGCAGCAGCCTGAAAGATTGTGCAGTCAGTCTGTTTAAAATCGCCAACGATATCCGTTTTCTCGCCAGCGGCCCGCGCTGTGGTATCGGCGAATTGGTTCTACCGGCAGTGCAGCCGGGCAGCTCGATCATGCCGGGAAAAATCAATCCGGTGATGGCGGAAAGCCTGATCCAGGTGTGTGCCCAGGTGATCGGTAACGATGCTACTGTGTCGCTCGGAGGCTTGTCGGGGAACTTTGAACTAAACGTCATGATGCCGGTGATGGGCTGGAACGTGCTGCAGAGCATTGAACTGCTCAGCAATGCCATTCGCGCTTTCGACGAAAAATGCCTGCAGGGGCTGCAGGCCGACGAAAAACGCTGTGGCGATCTGCTCGAACAAAGCTTGGCTCTGGTGACTGCCCTGGTGCCGGAAATCGGTTACGACCGTTCCGCCGAGCTGGCTAAAAAGGCCCACAAAACCGGGCGGACATTGCGTGAACTGGCCCTGGAAGATGGGGTTGACGAGGAAGTTCTTGATCGCCTGCTTGATCCGGCAAGCATGACCAGGCCTTCTGCCTGAGAGCATATAAAAGTGGCAAGTCAGGGGGTCGGTGTTGTTAAGTACAGCGGGAAAGGTCTGAAATGTCAGGTGAGTTTTTCCCGCAAACGAAACAATACCGGCTCACTGCTCACTGCTCACTGCTCACTGCTCACTGATTATATATTACTTTCCCAGCGATTAACTCCGCTGTAGTGTCGTGACAATGCCCTCCGCCAAGACATCTTGCTGCCACCGCTTCAGCAGTCCCAACCCAGCCAGCTCATCCACATCCTGCGGATTATGTGTCGCCAAGGTTTCCAGCAGGGCATTATTGATCAACACTCCGGGATCCAGCTGTAATTCTGCTGCGATTTTTGTCCGCCATTTTTTCAGCGCACTAAAGCGACCTTCCATCGCCGGATCGACCTCTTTTCTGACGCTGCGCGGATAGCTTGGTAATTGCTCTTCAGCCAACTCCAGAGCTTGACCTATCTGTTGCAGGACAATACCTCCGTAACGTCCCGCCAGACGCGGCGGCAGACCCTCAATCCCTTCCAGCTGGTTGCGACCCTCGGGCAGCAGCCGCGCCAGTTCAAGCAGCGGCTTATTTCCCAGCACTTTATAGTGGGGAATATTGCGGCGCCGGGCTTCATCATCGCGCCATGCCAGCATGTTTTCCAGCGCCGCCAGCTGGCGCGGCTTAAGAGTACCGGCGCCTTTAAAGCGTAAGAACAAGGGACCTTGCTGAGAAGAAAAGCGCACCTGCTCAAGCAGCTCACATTCCTCTTTGACCCATTCCACTCTGCCCTTTTCCACCAGCTTATCTTCAAGCAACTGAGCCAGGTCATGAAGATAACGGGTATCTTCGGCAGCATAACGGATCATCTCGTCTGACAAAGGGCGCAGCGACCAGTCGGCACGCTGAAAACGTTTGTTCAACTCCACGCCATAATATTTTTTCAGCACATCAGCCAGACCAAAGCGTTCCTCGCCGAGGAACTGACAACTGATCATGGTATCGAACAGCCCGCTGACGGTAATATCAAAATCGCGCCCCAGAGACCGGATGTCATAATCGGCAGCGTGAAAAATCTTGCGCTGAGCAGGGTTGGCAAAAATCGGCTTGAGCGGATCTAAATCAGGAATCGCCAAAGGGTCGATCAGTACCGTCCGCTGCGCTGTGGTAAATTGCAGCAGGCAGACCTTTTCCTGGTAGTTATGCATGGAATCGGCCTCGAGATCGACGGCAATGGTTTCGTGCCCGGCAAGCTCGGCAGCAAAATCCACCACTTCGGTAGTGGTGGTTAAAATTGTGGGTAATGACATTGATTTGTTGTCCTTATCGTTTATGTTCTGTCAGTCATATCCTTTACAGATCGTGACTATTCAGCTATGGCCTTGCGCCGGATCGGTGCTGAACACATACTACAGCTCTAACCTTCTCAAGTACCTTCTTGTGCGCCCCATGCAGCGCTAACAACTCCAGCTCCTCGCGGGTTTTCCATTGATTTTGCGTTTCCGCAACCAGTAAACTATCGGTTAAATCCACCAGATACACCTGCGATTCGAGCTTGAAATGACTGTAGATATGATAACTGGTTCCGAGTGACACGGGATCACCGGCCAATCCCGTCTGGGACAAAAATCGACGCACCACAACATCGGCATCTGTCCCCTGCTCCAGCTCAACAGTCGGAAACTCCCACAAACCGCCCAGGAAACCGGCAACCGGTCGCCGACCTACCTGCAGCCGTCCCTGCCGTTGCAGCACCACAACCGCCTGGTAACGGGTTGGTACCGACTTTCTCGTTGTCTTTAACGGAATCTCCTGTTGCAATCCCTGTTTGTTAGCCAGACAAAAAGAATTTACCGGACACTGTTCGCACTGTGGCTTTGTCGGCCCACAGATCATTGCCCCCAGATCCATCATCGCCTGGGTGTAGTCATGGACTTGCTGTTCCGGTGTCAGCTGCTCGGCCCACGCCCACAACAATTTCTCCGCCGCCGCAGAGCGCGGTGGTTGCTGCAGAGCAAACAGGCGACACAGCACGCGGCGAACATTGGCATCGAGAATCGGTGCGGGTCGTTCATAAGCAATAGCAACGATCGCCCCGGCAGTGGAACGGCCAATCCCGGGAAGTTGCTGCAGGACATCAGGATCTGCCGGGAAAGTGCCGCCATAATCTGACTGAATCCGTCCCTGGCTGATCTGGCAGCAGCATCGGTTGAGCAGGTGATCGATGCCTGGGCGGGTCTTGGGTACTATTCGCGGGCGCGCAACCTG
>JAWLDI010000205.1:0-3789 GCA_041686715.1 Pelovirga sp. | reverse complement strand
TTGATCCATAACTGACTGAACCACTGCCACCCGCCCCCGGGGGCCTGTCGCGTCAGCGTATATTTGTTGCGCCGGCCATTCAAGGGGCTGTCAGCTGTGACCCTGTACCAATCATCGCCTCGCTCCCTGTTGATGCTGACGGAACAGCGGTTCCCTCCCTGGGCAAAACAATTAAACTGGTCGGCACTTCCGCTGACTGCGGGCATATACAAATCCAGCACCGGTGGTTCGTCGCTTGTGTAGATAACCGGATCAAAGGGATGTTGCTCAGCCACTGTTAAGGGCTTCATCACGGCTTTGGATTTAAAATCATCCAAGGTCGCAAACGGGCCACCCATCGGGAATCGCGGCAGTGAGAATGGATCATGCTGATCATGAATGACCCCGGATTGTTGTGCGTAGGCAACAATAAACCCCAAATCTTTTAAAATACTGATAACCTCGGAAGAATATTCACCATAGGTATAAGCAAAAATATCAGGGGCAACACCCAGTTCACGCTTGAATGCCTGCTGTGCCTTCTGAATGTCATCATGGATACGTTGCCGCCACCGGGCAAAACTTTCTCCCGCATGTTTTTCAACCAGATAGGCGTGAGACGCCGTGTGATTGCCGATCTCAACCCCCTCTTGTGCTACTTCGCGAATTTCATCCCAGGTCATATAACCGGGCGTACCGACAGCATCGGTGTTAACAAAAAGAGCCACCGGAATATCAAATTTGCGAATAACCGGCATGCCTTCTTCGTAAAATGACCGGTATGCATCATCCACGGTAATCATTACACCATGCGCGGGCAATGCTTCACCGCGGGCGATCCGTTCTGAAATCTGCCGGGTGGAAACGGCCGGGATATTTTCTTCACGCAAAAATTCCAGCTGTTGCGTGAAAATCTCGACGCTGATGTTGGTCGAGGGGTAGCGGTTATCATCGAATCGATGATAAATAAATGAATTAATCTGCCCGGCACCGGCCAGGGTGGCACAGAACAACCAGACCAGGATAAAAACAACTGTAAAGCGAATCAATGTGACGCTCCTTTTTATTTATTCGGCGTTTACCTCTCGCACTTTTTTGCGCAGATAACGACGAATACTGTTTCGCGCCCTGGGGGTGATGGCCCATTCCAGCCATTTGGGTAACACTTCCGGAGTTTCCGAAGTTTCTACCTCGACCTGATCGCCATCAAGCAGGCGGGTTTTGAGCTGGCGAATTCTGCCATTAATAATTGCACGATGGGCATGCAGCCCGACCGAATCGTGAATATCGAACGCAAAATCAAGGATACTGCTTCCTTCGGGTAATTTGCGTACTTCACCATGGGGTGTGTAAACCTGGATGGTCGCCGATGCCAGCTTCAGGGATTCCGTATCAAAAGCCGACTCTCCATCCATCAGTGATTTCATCAGGGCACGGAAATTATCATGACGAAAACTGAAACCCGGCGCCAGAACACCCGACTGGTTAAAGCGGGCCAGTTTTCGGGTAGTAATCTCTACACGGATACGGTGTTCTTCAGCCTGCACAGTTGTTTTCAGGGCCATATAGCCATGCTGTGAGGTCTGATTCAAGTGATCACGCAGCTTACCGGGAATAGGGGGAAACAGGCTGTGAAGAATACCGAGGAACAGGTAGGCATCCATCATGCGATCAACCTGAACCTCAAGGGTAAAAAGAGCAACAAACCCCCTTCTCATCTCCCTGGCTGCGGCAACAGTAAAAGGCCGCCAGCGGTCCTTGACCAATACTGACAGTTTCTGCTTTTCGCAGCTGTTGTGAATTCTGGCACGAATCTTACGCAGGTAGCTGCCCGATTCCTGCTGTAAGTCCTGAACGGCCTGCTGATAACGTTTGGCCCGCTTGGGGTAAAGAACCGAATGGGATAGCGACTCCAGCTCGGTAGCAACATATCCCATACCCAGATGGCGCGCCAATGGCACATAAACACTTCGCGTCTCTTCGGCAATCAGCTTCTGTTTATAGGGCGGAAGAGCCTCAAGGGTGTACAGATTATCGATACGATCCCAGAACTTCAGGCACAAAACCCGAATGTCATCAATGGCGACCAGGAGGGTCTTTTTATAGGTTTCTTTTTTTAAATCATCACGACTCATCGCCTCTGAAGTCACCTTGGTCAATCCATCAACAAGGTGGGCGACTTCGTCACCGTATTTGACGCGGACATCCTCAACCGTTACCGGCGTATCTTCAACAACATCGTGTAGTAATGAGGCAATAATTGAGGAAAAATCCATCCAGTGACGGGCCGCCAGATGGGTAACACGTAATGGATGAAAAATATAAGGTTCCCCGGATTTCCGGACCTGTCCGCCATGAGACTCACGCGCATCATTGAGCGCCATCTCAACACGCTCTAGTTCATGATCAAGGACATCCTCGGGCAGCTCGGCGCCATAGTGGGTCACCAGCAGCTCCATGATGTCGTTCATCAGTCGCTGTTCAGTTTTTTCGTCAAAAGCAGCCATAAAAATTACGTCGGGATGAGTCAGCCGGGAGGCCAGGAAAGTTGTCTTTGTCCAAGCAGATGAAAATGCAGATGCCACACGGTTTGGCCGCCATCCTGGTTGCAGTTGTTGATAATACGAAAACCGGAGTCAGCAAACCCCTGCTCGCGGGCAATTTTCCCGGCAACCTGGTAAATATGACCAACCAGCGCATTATCCTCTTCGGTCAAATCGAGAGTTGTTGGAATATGTTTACGTGGCACCAGTAACAGGTGCGTCGGGGCCTGAGGATTGATATCTTCAACAACAATCAGGGTCTCATCCTGGTAGCGAATTGTTGCTGGAATCTCCCCGGCTGCGATCTTACAGAACAAACAATCGGACGTCATAAATCACCTCTTTTCTGATCATTCACCAAAGGCTCTTTTTGTTGATAATGCATCCTTCAGCCCACTTGCTACACCTTATAATCCAACAAAGGCTGGTGGCAACAGGGAATATGCTCCCGATGAGCTTGTTCGGTCAGTCATTATTGCGGCATTTTTGCAGATGGATCAGAAATTCACGATTTCCTTTTGCTCCCTGCACGGGGCTTTCAACAACATCGTGAACCATACATCCAAGATCTGCAGCTACCGTACAGACACTGTCGATGGCATTTTGCTGTTGTTGCACATCCCTGACAATTCCCCCTTTACCGACCTGCCCTTTGCCTACTTCAAACTGGGGCTTGATCAGAGCCACAATATCAGCTGTTGGTGACAGCAGGCGCACGGTGCTGGGCAACACCTTGGCCAGTGAAATAAATGATGCATCAATGACGGCCAAAGAAGGAATATCGTCCAGCATGTCTGATTGTAAATGTCTGATATTGCACCGCTCAAGATTCACCACCCGCAGGTCGTCACGCAACCGCCAGGCTAACTGACCGTAACCGACATCGACAGCATAAACCTTTGCAACCCCTTGCTGCAATAAACAATCGGTAAAGCCGCCGGTGGAGGCTCCGACATCCAGGGCAATCCTGTCTTTTACATCGAGAGCGAAAGCCTGCAATGCTGCCGCCAGCTTCAGACCTCCACGTGACACATAAGGGATATCAGCGGACTTGAGACGGATTTCAGCATCTGCATGAACCCGGCTACCGGCCTTGTCAATGCGATGATCATCAACAATGACTTTTCCTGCGAGGATCAGGGCACGGGCCCGCTCACGCGAAGCAACAAGGCCGCGTTGCAGCAGAAGGACATCAAGCCGCTCGGTTGTCATATTGGCTCATCGGCGCACGACAATCGAGTAGGGTGAGGCGTTACCGCCTCATCCC
>JAWLDI010000204.1:0-3871 GCA_041686715.1 Pelovirga sp. | reverse complement strand
AACGGGAGACCAAGGGGTGTTTCTGGCTGATGGCAGAGTGCAGTTTCTGGGTCGCCTTGACGGGCAGGTCAAGCTGCATGGCAAGCGCACTGATCTGGGGGAAATTGAAACTGTATTAAGACAGTATCCCGGAGTTCGCCAGGCTGCCGTGATAGTAAAAAAGGGGAAAGAGGACAGTCAACGGCTGGTGGGGTATATCGTTGCGGATGGAAGTCGAGACTTGTCTGTGGAGGGGATGCGGTCTTTTTTGAGCGAAAAACTGCCTGACTATATGGTTCCACAAGTATTTGTTTATCTGGATTCATTACCGTTGACACACAGCGGTAAAATCGACAGAAATGCTCTCCCGGACCCGGGACAGCGTCGGCCACATCTGAGTACACCCTATGTTCCACCGCAAAACGATGAAGAGAAAGTGCTCTGTAGCATCTGGGGGGCTGTTCTGGAAATAGATGAGATCGGTACGAGGGATGGTTTTTTTGAGTTAGGCGGATCATCTGTTTTGGGTATGAGGGTTGTTGAACGCATCAGACGTTCTTTAACCGTCAATATTCCAGTAGTTAAGCTTTTTGAATTCCCGAATGTTGCCTTATTGGCTGATTACCTGCGTCATGCCACCAACGACGAAAGTGTATTTGCCGGATTGGATCAACGAGCCCGGCGCCGCAGGGCGTCCATGGTGAACAGAAAAAAATGAAAAGTAATTTTTCTTTTGATGATCGTCACCGGGGAGGGATCAGCCTATGGCAAATGATCAGGTGTCAGCAGATGAGTCGGCCGTTGCCATTGTTGGTATGGCCGGACGCTTTCCGGGTGCGAACAGTATCAGTGCCCTCTGGAAAAACCTGTGTGATGGTGTTGAATCGATAACATTTTTCTCTGAAGAAGAGCTTGACCCAAGTATCGGAGACGTTCTTAAACATGATCCTGCCTATATCCCAGCCAGAGGAATTTTGCCGGATGCGGAATGTTTTGATGCTGCGTTTTTTGGCATCAGTCCGCGTGAGGCACAAATTCTTGATCCACAACAGCGGGTGTTTCTGGAGGTGGCGTGGGAGGCGCTGGAGGATGCCGGTATTGTTCCTGACGATTATCCCGGTCCTATCGGGGTTTTTGGAGGGGCAGGGTACAATACTTATTTTTTGAACCATGTTCTTGCCAATCAGCAACAATTTCATGCCCTGGGTGAGCATCAGGCCATGCTTGCCAATTCCCCTGATTACCTTGCTACCCGTGTTTCTTACAAGTTGAATTTGAAAGGGCCGAGTATCAGCCTGTACACCGGCTGTTCCTCATCTCTGGTAGCTGTTTCCAGTGCTTTTGACAGTTTGCTGACCTACCAGAGTGATGTTGCCCTGGCCGGTGGAGTTTTTATCTGGTGCCCACAAAACAGTGGTTATCTGTATCAGCCGGGTGAGATTTTTTCTGCCGATGGCCATTGCCGGCCTTTTGATTCGCATGCCAACGGCACGATTTTCAGTAATGGTGCCGGCATTGTGGTGCTTAAGCGGCTTGAGGATGCACTGCAGGACAATGATCCGATTTATGCCCTGATCCGGGGTACGGGGGTTAATAACGACGGTTCCCGGAAGGCCAGCTTTACGGCTCCGAGTGTAGAGGCCCAGGCCGCCGCTGTTGCCATGGCCTTTGCCAACGCTGAGGTGAATCCGGATACCATTGGTTACATTGAGGCCCACGGTACCGGTACGGTTATCGGTGACCCGATAGAAGTTGAAGCGTTGACCCGGGCATTTCGAACAGGTACCAGCGCCAGTGAGTTTTGTGCCCTTGGTTCCATCAAGGCCAATATCGGGCATCTCGATGCAGCTGCCGGTGTTGTCGGGCTGATCAAGATTGCGTTGATGCTGAAGCACAAACAGATGGTACCCAGTATCAACTATGAACAAGCCAACCCTGAAATTGATTTTGCTACAAGCCCTTTTTATGTCAATACCCAGTTAAAACCCTGGCTTCAGGGCCCGTATCCGAGAAGGGCCGGGGTAACCTCCCTTGGTGTGGGGGGGACCAATGTCCACCTGTTGCTTGAAGAAGGTCCGGTCTTTAAGTCTTCAGAAAGTTCAAGACCGTTACAGTTGCTGGTGCTGTCGGCAAAGACAAAAAAAACTCTTACTGCTTCGATAGACCGACTTAAGAACTTTCTGCAGGAACAACCGGACGTCAATCTGGCTGATGTCGCTTATACGCTGCAGACTGCACGGAAAAAGTTTTCCAGTAGATGTTTCATTGTTTGTTCTGATGCTGGTGATGCCGCTGGTATTCTGGAAAAAGCGGCCGCTCCAAAGGTGATTCAACGCGACGTTAGCGTGCAGACGGTTCCGGATGTCGTGTTTATGTTTCCCGGGCAGGGGAGTCAATATCTGCAGATGGGGCTGAACCTGTATCGGCAGGAAGAGGTTTTCCGTGACGCTCTTGATCGTTGCGCCACTCTGTTGCAGGAACATTTACAGACGGATCTGCGCGATCTTCTGTTTGCGACAGGTACCGGCGATGAGAATGATGAGGCAACACTCCGTAACACCTGCTATCAGCAACCGGCCCTGTTCAGTATCGGTTACGCTCTAGCCGAACTGTGGAGAAGTTGGGGGGTGCTGCCGACGGCGATGATCGGTCACAGTATCGGAGAATATGTGGCGGCCTGCCTGGCCGGTGTGTTTTCGTTGGAAGATGCCCTGAAGCTGGTCGCGGCCCGTGGCCGGATGATGCAGGAGATGCCTGCCGGCTCCATGTTGTCTGTACGGTTGCCGGCGCCCGAGGTGGAAGAATTCATTGCGACGCCATTATGCCTGGCTGCAGTTAATGCGCCATCCTTGTGTGTCGTATCCGGTCCAACCGCAGATATCCAGCGACTGCAGACGCAGCTGGAGAAACAGGAAATAGGCTGTGCTTTTCTGAACACGTCCCATGCCTTCCATTCGGCGATGATGGACCCGATTGTCACACCGTTTTCCGATCTGGTACAGACAATCCCCTTGTCACCGGCGAAGATCCCTTACGTGTCAACGGCGACCGGCACCTGGGTAACGGATGAACAGGTGACGGATCCGGATTTTTGGGGGAAGCAGTTGCGCGGGGCAGTTCTTTTTGCCGATGGCATCAAAACGCTGCTCGAACTGACAGATTGTGCCATGCTGGAGCTTGGCCCTCGCAATACAGCCACCACTCTGGCAAAACAACAGATTCAGGATGCCAAAAGACAGGTTGCCATTGCTTCATTGGGGAGTTCCTCCGAACATCAGGCTGAACTTGCTGCAATGCTTCATGCTGCAGGACACCTCTGGGTGACAGGTGTCGATATCGATTGGAGTGCATTCTATAGCAATGAACGGCGTTACCGGATTCATTTACCAAAATATCCATTTGAGCGCCGCCGGCATTGGTTAGAGGCGCCCCGACATGACGAGTCGGGACTGTCTGCATCGCAGGCGCTGAAAGAGTCCGGTATAGCTGATGAGGCCGAGCCGGAGAGTGATTTGACGCCGGAGATTACTATACAAGGGCCCCTTGATCCGCAGCGACAAAAGCTGGCCCAGAAATTGGCAACTGTCTGGCAGGTGTTGTTGGGAGTTGGTGATATCGATCTGCAGGACAATTTTTTTGACCTGGGCGGAGATTCACTCCTGGCCGCCCGGCTGTGCGCACAGATCAGCAAGCAGTTCAACAAAACCATTGATGCGGGTGATCTTCTGTCCTCACCGACATTTGGCGCGATGATAGATTTTCTTCATGGTGATTCTTTATCAAAAGATAATATCGAAGAAACAGATAGTTGCTATTCTATAGAGGCAGTAAAGCCTGAAGAATGCAGATCGGCTGTGCTGGCTTTGTGGAAGCGTAATTTTCCGACCCTGAT
>JAWLDI010000203.1:0-3977 GCA_041686715.1 Pelovirga sp. | reverse complement strand
GATCCGTATGGCGCAACAGGCCGCTTTTGAGCCGCAGATTCTGCAGTCGGTAGAGCAGCGCAACGAGTATCAGAAGGGCTGGTTCGGCCGGCAGCTCCGGCGGCATTTTGGAGATGATTTGTCGGGTTTAACCTTCGGGGTCTGGGGACTGGCTTTCAAGCCGGGCACCGATGACATGCGCGAAGCTTCCGCCAAGGTGCTGATTGCCGATTTGATTGCATCCGGAGCCCGGGTGCTGGCATACGATCCGGTTGCCATGGAAGTTGCCGCCAGGGAGCTTCCCTCCGACTGGTTTGCCACAGGGCAGCTGCGCCTGGTTGACAATCAGTATCAGGCGCTGGATGGCGCCGATGCCATGCTGCTGGTGACCGAATGGAAACCGTTCCGTAACCCTGATCTGGATGCTATGCGCCGGTCGATGAAGCAACCACTGATATTCGATGGTCGCAATCAATATGATCCTGAGCTGATTCGGACAGCCGGTTTTGGGTACGTGGGGGTCGGGCGCCTGGTCTAATTGATCAGAGCAGGGCGCGATTTATCGCGCCCCTTGTAATATGTTTTTACATTCAAGATGAAGGAAGCCAGATGATCAAAAGTATGACCGGGTACGGCCGCGGCCAGAGTCAACGTGGCAGCCTGTCGTTCACCGTAGAAATCAAGGCTGTCAATCACCGTTACGCCGATATCACTATCAAGGCGCCGCGATTGGTCTCACCTTACGAATCACAGATAAAAAAACAGGTGTCAACTGTTCTGAAGCGGGGTAAAATTGATATTTATGTCACCCAGAATAATGATGTTGAGATGTCAGTACGACCTGTTGTCAATCACCAGATGGCAACGGCTTATCTGGATGCCATCAATCAGTTAGGGCAACTTGACGGTGTCACCGGCGAGATTTCTCTGGAATACCTGGCGTCATTACCCGATGTGGTTAAGCTGGAAGACATATCTGTTGCCGCTGAAGAGGTCAGTACCTGCCTGCAGGATGCCCTGGCGACGGCACTGGATGTGGTTGTCAGTATGAGGCAAGTGGAAGGTAATGCAACCGCGACCGATATGCAGGAGCGGATTGCCCTGCTGCAGGAGAACCTCGCTCTTGTTGAAACCCAGGCGGCAACGGTGCCGGCGGAATGGCAGCGGAAATTGACTGAGCGACTGGCGCGATTACAAAGCGGCACAGAAATGGATGAGCAGCGGGTCGCGCAGGAGATTGCCATTTTTGCCGATCGTTGTGATATCAGTGAAGAATTGGTACGGTTCAAAAGTCACCTGGAGCAACTCTCTGATCTGCTGACCCATGCCGAACCGGTCGGCAGGCAGATGGATTTTCTCGTCCAGGAGTTGAACCGTGAAGCGAACACGATGGGCTCCAAGTCGAATGATGCGATCTTGACCCGCCAGGTTGTGAGTCTGAAGTCAGAACTGGAAAAGATCAGGGAACAGGTTCAGAACATTGAGTGATCACCGGCAACGCGAAGGCATTCTGTTTGTTGTTTCTGCTCCGTCCGGTGCTGGAAAGACCTCTTTGTGTCGTGAATTGATTGACTCTTTTCCGGAAATAGGCCAGTCTGTCTCGTTTACAACGCGCCCCATGCGGGCCGGTGAACAGGCCGGGATCGATTATCACTTTGTTGATATCCCGGTTTTTGAACGGATGAAGGCAGAAAACTGTTTTGCCGAGTGGGCCGAGGTTCATGGCAATTATTACGGCACGGCACTGGAAACCCTGGAGCAGGCAAGCAGCAAAGGCATAGATCTGTTGCTGGATATTGATTACCAGGGGGCAGCGCAGTTGCAGAAAAACTGTCCGCACGCTGTCTTTATTTTTATTCTACCGCCGGATATGGTAGAGCTGGAGCGGCGATTGCGTTCGCGTGAAACGGATGCTGATGATGTCATTTCGCGACGTCTGCAGGTGGCACGTAAGGAAATTTCTCAGGCTGTATGGTATAATTATCTGATCGTAAACGATGTTTTTGCTACTGCCGCGGATAAACTGAAATCGATTATTGTCGCTGAGCGGTGTCGGAGTCGTTTTGCCGGCAGGCTGCTGCAACAGATTGTTCCTCAAGGAGATTAATAATGGCACGCGTTACTGTAGAAGATTGTCTGGATGTTATTCCCAATCGGTTTTTATTGGCCATGGTTGCGGCCAAGCGCTCCAAACAGCTTTATAAGGGGGCGGAACCACTGATAGAGAACAAAGCACGCAATAAAAAAGTTGTTGTTGCCCTGCGTGAAATTGCTTCCGGCAATATCGAATTTGAAATACCTGTGCGCAGAAACTGAATTCAAGAAGCCGGCACCTGCCACTTTTGAAGACGTTTCGACTGCATTATTACCTGAGTCGGGCGTCTGACTCGGTCGGATGATGCTTACACGCGACGAGGTTTTTTCACAATTTGTCAATTATTTTCCACAGGCCGATCGATCTCTGTTCGATCGTGCCTGTGCTGTTGCGGAAAATGCCCACCGCCATCAAAAAACACCGGATGGCCGAGATTACCTCCAACACTCCCTTGAAGTTGCTGCCATTCTTGCGCGCCTTAAGGTGGATCAGACGACTATCCTCGTCGGTATCCTCCATGATCTGCTCGATACGCCCGATGCTTCATCTGCAGAGATAGAGGCTCTGTTCGGCGGCGACGTTCTTCAGCTTATTAAAACCGGTCATAAGTTAAGCAATATCCCCTACCGCCAGAAAAATCGACAGCAGGTAGAAAGTTTCCGCAAAATGTTTGTGGCCATGGCACGTGATCTGCGCGTGGTGCTGGTGTACCTGGCTGACCGTTTAAGTGATATGCGCGCTATTCAACATTGTGTACAAAGCAGAAAAGAATCTTATTCCCGCGAAACCCTAGAGGTCTACGCTCCACTGGCCAATCGACTGGGGATTAGCTGGCTTAAGGCCGAGCTGGAAGATCTTTCATTGCAGGTGCTTGAGCCGGAAAAGTATGCCGCAATGACCCGGCGCATTACCACTCACAAGGAAGAACGTGGGGACTACATCGACAAAGTCGGTGCTCAGATTCGCCAACTGCTGATGGATAATCAGATTGAAGGGGACGTAACCGGACGTTTCAAGCACTTCTACTCCGTCTATCGCAAGATGGAGAGAACCGGTGTTGATCTGGACGAAATATATGATCTGATTGCTTTTCGGGTGCTGGTCGATTCTGTGCGTGAATGCTACGAGGTGCTGGGGCTGATTCACGCAACCTGGAAGCCGATTTCCGGTCGTTTCAAGGATTATATCGCCATGCCCAAGCCCAATATGTACCAGTCACTGCATACAACAGTGATCGGTCCGTTCGGTGAACGCATGGAGGTGCAGATCCGTACCCACCAGATGCACAATATCGCCGAAGAGGGGGTTGCGGCGCACTGGAAGTATAAAGAAGGGGGGCCGGTTCCGGTGGCCGGACGTGATGACCAGCGTTTCAGCTGGTTGCGCCAGGTCATGGAATGGCAGCGGGATGTCAGTGATCATGCTACCGAAGAGTCTGCACTAGTCGATCTGTTTCCTGAGGAGGTCTACGTTTTTACTCCCCAGGGTGAAGTCAAGGAGCTGCCACGCGGTGCCTCTCCAGTCGACTTTGCCTACGCTATCCATACCGATGTTGGTTCTCATTGTGTCGGCGCCCGGATTAACGGCAAACTGTCAACCCTGAAAACGGAGTTGAACAACGGCGATATTGTCGAAGTGATGACGGCTACTCATCAGACTCCGCGCAAGGACTGGCTGGCCTTTGTAAAAACCTCAAAAGCCCGTAATAAAATCCGCCAATGGGTCAAGGCAGAACAGCGTGAAAGAAGTATTAACACCGGGCGTGAGTTGCTGGAAAAAAGCTTGCGTAAACACCAGACCAGCCTCAAACGGGCACTGGCCTCAGGAGTGCTGGAACAGGCGGCTGCCGATTTCGGTTACCGGGAGAGGTTTTGCCGTAACCTACCGCCGCAAAAAGATCAGC
>JAWLDI010000202.1:0-3985 GCA_041686715.1 Pelovirga sp. | reverse complement strand
GCCTTGCCATTATCCGAGTACAGTACGTTGAGCAGAGAACAGATCACCAAGGTTGTTTCCTACAAGTTGTCTCTTGTTGGTTTAAATGGTTTTGAGGACTATTATCCGTCAGAGATCAGTGGTGGCATGCGTAAACGGGCGGGGCTTGCTCGCGCCATGGCTCTTGATCCTGATATTCTTTTTATTGACGAACCGTCGGCTGGTCTCGACCCGGTCAGTTCAAAACTGCTCGACAAGTTGATCCTCGAACTTCGTGACAGCCTGGGAACCACTGTGATCATGGTTACTCATGAACTTGAGAGTATTTTTTCGGTTGGCGATACTGCTATTTTTCTCGACACCGATGAAAAAACAATGATCGCATCCGGTCCACCACAGCAGCTACTGGAAGAATCCTCTGATTCGCGAGTCCAGAATTTTTTGGCCCGGGGTTGATGGCAGCACGGCTGATCGACTAAAGGACTTATCTGCAATGCATACACGTAAAAAGGTAGATCCCAGAGTTATTGGAACTTTTGTTATTGGTGCGATCATTCTTATTGTCGCCGGCATCCTTTTTTTTGGACCTGGTGGACTTTTTTCCGACACCCGACGCTACGTCACCTATTTTGAAAGTTCGGTTAAAGGGCTTAATGTCGGTTCGCCGGTGCGTTTCCGGGGGGTGAGAATAGGACAGGTGAAAGAGATCAATATCAGTTTCCGCTCCAGTGATCTCGAATTTCATATTCCTGTTGTTATTGAAATCGATCCCAAAAAGATCAGGGCCGAAGGGTCTGAGCATGGTATTGTTGATACCTTGAAAACCAGCGTTCAGACAGAAGATCCGATTCTGCCGCTGATTGCCGAAGGGCTCAGGGCCCAGTTGCAACTGGACAGTCTGGTAACCGGGCAACTTTTTGTCAACATCGACATGATGCCAGGCTCACCGTTGACGCGGGTCGATATCCCCGGTGAGTACCCTCAGATTCCTGCTATCAGTTCAGGTCTGGCAGAGTTAACAAAAACCATTGAAGAAATTCCGTTGCAGCTGCTGGTAGACAAGCTGATGCAATCAGCTGATGGAGTTCAACGCCTTTTCAATTCACCTGAATTACACAATGCCATTAAACAGTTTGATACCACAACAGCTCTGCTGAACGATCTGTTGACACAACTGAACGATAATGTTCCGCAACTGCTCAGTAAAGCTGAACTGACACTTGACAGCTCCCGGGAAACCCTTACCGGCATAGATGAAAATATTGATCTGGCTTTCAGAGAAATAGACGAGACTCTGGCTTTGGCACGGTCAACCCTGGATTCTCTGGAACAGCGGGTAGAGCCACTGGCTCAATCTTTTGATGAGGGAATGGATTCATTTAAAAAAGCATCCGACAGGGTTTCCAGCACCATGATACAAGTAGAATCACTCACCGCAGACGATTCACAGCTATTGCAGCAACTCGGTTTAACCCTGCAGGAGCTTAACCGTACTCTGCGCAGTATGCGCTATCTTGCTGACGAGATTGAACGGAACCCGCAAATTCTGTTGCGGGGCCGCTCAGTGGAGGAATAACTATGACATCTCGCAGAATGCTTCTTGTCATCCTGGTTCTGGCTACTTCAGCCTGTATTCAACTTCAGGGATTACCGCCGGCAAGCCGCTACTTTCTTCTTGAGCCCATGAGCGACGTCGATAAAATACATGTAGAGTCTACATTAGCAATAAATATTGAAGTTGTTGATTTTCCTGATTATTTAAGAAGACCGCAGGTTGTTGTACAACAACAGGACAATATCCTTCATTTTTCAGACAGTCAGCGCTGGGCAACCGCCCTTGAGGAAAATATAGCTGCTGTTTTAAGAAATAATGTCGAACAGATGATACCTGCCGCCACTGTTTTGATCGGGCCCTGGCATGGGAGTCAGGCAAACGAGAACATGGTACAATTATCAGTCAGGAAGTTTACCGGCATTTTAGGTCAGCACTCTCATGTAGATATCCGTTGGCGGGTCATATTCGTCGCCGGCAACGAACTGTCCGGTACCTTTACCCATCGACATGCGATTGATGACAGCTATGAGGAGCTGATCCGTGCCCTGAATCTGGCATTGGCGAAATTAAGTAAAGAACTGGTGACCGTTCTACTTGAAACGGGGGCCTGAAGCCCCCGCTCACACCCTGAAAAAAAACATCAACTCAGAATAAATTCTTTTCCAGCGGCCATCAGTTCCTGCAGCTCTTTTTCACTTGCAGCTTCAGCGTACAGCCTGACCACCGGCTCAGTACCGGACTTGCGAAACAGGAGCCAGGAGCCATCGGCAAAAATGAACTTGTTGCCATCAATGCGGATAACATCGGCTATAGTCCGGCCATTAATCTGTTGGGGTGGGTCAGCCAGCTTCGCCGGCAGGCTTTGTTCCAGTTCGGAAGATAAGCGGATATTGATACGCCGGGTGTAAATTTCACCAACCCGCGCATAGAGATCGGCAAGCAGCTCCTTGAGAGACCTTTTCTCTACCGCGACCATCTCTGCTACCAGCAGGCAGGCCAGGATACCATCTTTTTCAGGAACATGGCCACGAACAGTCAGCCCGGCACTTTCCTCTCCTCCGATCAAAATTTTTCCGGCACTGATATACTCACCGATAAATTTGAAACCGACGGGCGTTTCGAGCACGTTAACATGGTGATGAGCTGCCACGGCATCGATCAGATGCGACGTTGCTACACTCCGGGCAGCATCTCCCGACAGTCCCTTGCGACGAATCATGTAATCCAGCAGCAAAGCCAGGATATAGTTCGGCTCGATATAGGTTCCATCGCTATCGATAATGCCAAAGCGATCGGCATCACCATCGGTTGCCAGTCCGAGACCGATGTCACTATCTTCTTTTATCATTTTGATAAAATCAGCAATGTGGGCTTCGGCAGGCTCCGGCGGCTCACCGCCAAAGTACGGATCCTTATGGGCATTGATAGTGCTTACTGACACATCAGCCTGTTCCAGCAGGGTGTCGAGATAACCGCGCCCGGTACCATAAAGGGGATTGACGGCAATGCGCATCCCTGATTCGGCGATTGCGGGAAAATCTACCAGCTTTTTCATGGTAGCGAAATAAGCTTCACGCGGATCGATTTCAGAATAAAGATTCTCGGCCCGGGCCTGGTCAATATCCATCACAGCCACGTCACTGCCCTGCAATGCGTTTGCGCGTGCTTCAATATCGTTGGTTGTCTGCGGCAGCGCCGGACCACCCCAGGCCGGAGAAAATTTGATTCCGTTATAATCATAAGGGTTGTGGCTGGCAGTAAAATTGATAGCGCCGGCAGCTTTGCGGCGCAGCAATTCATGGGCAATCACAGGGGTCGGAGTATCACGATCACATAGATAGGAGGGAATCCCCGCTGCAGCTAGAACCTTGACTGTTTCCCGGGCAAAATCTTTACCCATGAAGCGGGCATCGTAGCCAATAACGACACCCTGATCGGCAATTTTTTCCTGAATCAGATAGTCTGCAATCGCCCGACTGACAGCCCGCACATTCACCAGGGTAAAGTCATCACACAAAATCGCCCGCCAACCGGATGTACCAAATTTAATCTGTGTCATTTCTGTTCAATCTCCGTGGAAAAAGGTTAGGAAATCATATCACAATCATGTCATGACAGAACCACAGGCTACCATCCTGACGTTTTGTAGTAACGGTACTTTCATACCATCTGGGTTTACTCCTTATCGAATTCAGTTATCATTCTGACATAAGGACAGTCTGCAGGCAAAACTCCGGACCGTACCAGATCAGGAGTAAGACCGGCACACTCTGGCTGGACCTTGTGGCGGTTGTGATAAACACGGCAACATTTATCTTTCAGATCAAGAAACTCACAAGGGGTGCTGGTGTAAAATATTTTCCCCTGATAATCATATTTTTCATAACAACAGCGACCGCACCGGTCACATACTGCTTCCCATTTAGACCCAGATATTTTCAATTATTTTCC
>JAWLDI010000201.1:2125-3993 GCA_041686715.1 Pelovirga sp. | reverse complement strand
GGCTGCAGGAGGTGCTGAATCGATTACACAGGAATGACACAAGCCAAACAAAAAGGGCTACAGCTTAAAGCCGTAACCCTTTGATTTTGCTGGTGCCCAGAGACAGAATCGAACTGCCGACACGAGGATTTTCAGTCCTCTGCTCTACCGACTGAGCTATCTGGGCAAAACGAAGTCCGTTTATAACTAAAGGGCGCGGGACTGTCAAGAAAAAATACCGGGACCTTAAGCGCCGGGTGGTGCGGGCATTTTTTCACTTGCTTGTCGTGTCGAGCTTGTGTACTTTAGGGCAACTGACAACGAGGATAATTATGTTTGCTGTGAGCTTTCGCCATAACCTTTCTTTTTTCTGGTTTTTCGGTTTTTTTATGCCGTCTGCCATGGAAGGTTGCGAATAAGCTCACCACCGAAAACAACAACCCATGGCAGGATGGCTTGAAGCGATTCTCCCACGGGTGTGTTACATCAGACATGTAAAGGCCGCCGGGAGATCCGGTGGCCTTTTTGCCTTCAAATGTCGCTAACGACAAAGGAGCGCAATATGATCATTGTTATGAAGCAGGGTGCAGACAAAGAGCAGCTGGCTGCTGTAGAGCAAAAGATTGCCGAGCTTGGATATCATCCCCATGTGATCTACGGAGAAACCCGGAATGTCATCGGGGCGGTAGGCGAGGAACGTGGCAAGGAGAAGTTGCAGATTCTCCAGGCGATGCCGGGAGTGGAGAATGTTGTTCCAATCCTCAAGCCCTATAAACTGGCCAGTCTGGAAGTCCAGCCGGAACCAAGTGCCATTGATATTGTTCCCGGCCTGGTCGTTGGTGGCAAGGAATTTGTTGTTGTTGCCGGCCCATGCGCGGTTGAGACCCGTGAGCAGATCTGTGAAACCGCCGTTGCCGTCAAGGCCGCCGGGGCGCGGATGTTGCGTGGCGGTGCATATAAGCCGCGAACCAGCCCCTATTCTTTTCAGGGGATGGAAGAGGATGGGCTGAAGTTGCTGGCAGAGGCGCGGGAATTGACCGGTCTGCCGATTGTCACCGAGGTTGTTAATCCACGGGACGTGGAGCTGGTAGCGCGCTATGCCGATGTGATGCAGGTCGGAGCCCGTAATACCCAGAATTTTGCTCTGTTGAAAATGCTTGGCCAGCTTGACAAACCGATTCTGCTGAAACGTGGAATGGCCACCACGATCCAGGAGTTTCTGATGAGCGCCGAGTACATTCTGTCGGAAGGCAATCGGCGGGTTATTCTCTGTGAACGCGGTATCCGTACCTTTGAGACGGCCACCCGTAATACCCTGGATCTGTCAGCGATTCCGGTGCTCAAACAACAGACCCATCTGCCGGTCATGATCGATCCGTCCCATGGTACCGGTCACGCATCACTGGTGCCGGCCATGTGCTATGCGGCATCCGCCGCCGGTGCCGATGGTCTGCTGGTGGAGGTGCACCCCAGTCCGGAAAATGCAACCAGTGATGGGCCGCAATCGTTACGACCCGCCGATTTTGCAGCGATGATGACAAAATTGCGGGCTTTTGTTGAGGTAAGTGAGCGCACCCTGGCGCTGTAAAAAAAGAGGAGTCTTATGTATTTTGTTCCTTTGTCCCAACTAGAAAGTGTCGAACTGTTGATCCACAGCCTCAGGGCTGCCGGTGGTGAGGCGGATTGTACCATGTGCCCGGCTTACAAGGTCTGTATGAAGCAGTGTCTGTCCGTTGCCCGGTCGGTGGAACAGATGCTGGAGCAGGGAGCTCTGCCGATGATGGGTGAAGAAGCGGCCTCATCGGAGTCAGAGGCGCCTGAAGGTGAGCCGGACCCGTCGTCGGGTCCGCCGGAATCTCCGGGCAAGGGTGGCTTGCGGGTGGTCAAGT
>JAWLDI010000201.1:0-2025 GCA_041686715.1 Pelovirga sp. | reverse complement strand
CCGGCGATGCTGCCCGAACCGGTGATGCGCAGGGTTCAGGAAGAATGGCTCAACTATCGGGGCATGGGGGTGTCGGTTATCGAAATCAGCCATCGCGCTGATGAGTTTGTGGAGGTTCTCGATGAAGCCAGAGCCCTCTTTCGTGAATTGACCGATCTGCCGGATAACTACCGGATTCTTTTTATGCATGGTGGCGCACGGATGGTGTTTTCGGCCCTCCCGCTGAATCTCGCCGGCCGCTGTGCAACGCGCAAATGCCTGTATGCCGAAACCGGTAACTTTGCCAAAGTGGCGGCACAGGAGGCGCAGAAGTTCTGCCAGGTCAAAACGGTCAGCAGCAGTGCTGCCGGCGGTTACGATCATATTCCCGAGCTGCCGTTGGAGCTGATCGATCAGGATGCCGCTTACCTGCATATCACCGGCAACAACACCATCTTCGGTACCCGTTGGAACAAGTTCCCTGAAACCGGCAAGGTACCGCTGATTGCTGATATGACCTCTGAGCTGTTGTCGCGGCGCATCGACTACCGGCGCTTCGGTGTCGTCTATGCCGGTTTGCAGAAGAATCTTGGCCCTTCCGGGATGGCCATGGTGATTATCCGGGATGATCTACTTGGTGACGCTGATGCTGCAACGCCGTCGCTCCTCGATTTTACTCGGGTCGACAAAGATAATTCTCTCACCAACACCACGAACACATTTGCCGTTTACGTGATCAAGCTGGTGCTTGAGTGGCTCAAGGGGCAAGGTGGCGTTGAAGCGATAGAAAAAATTAACGAAGCCAAGGCGGCACGACTCTACCAGGTGATTGATGCCTGCACCTTCTATCACGGCATTGCCCAGCCGGAGCACCGCTCCATTATGAACGTGCCTTTTCTGCTCAATGGCGACGGCCTGACCGCTAAGTTCCTGCAGCAGGCCGAAGAGCGCGGCCTTTACGCTCTCAAGGGCTACCGCAGTGTCGGTGGTGTGCGCGCCTCCATCTACAACCCGATGCCGATGGCCGGGGTGGAAAAGCTGGCGAGTTTCATGGAGGAGTTTGCCGCCCAACACGGTTAAGCAATAGCTGTCGAAATAATTTACACAAACGGGCCGGTCGGCATTGCTGATCGGCCCGTTTGTGTAAAGAAACCCGACAAGTGGTTTTTTTCTTGGGTTAGTCCGAGACTTTTTCGATGACTGAATAGATTAATATGAGCCAGATAAGATTTTGAAACTGCATGGATAATTTATCAAACTAAAGAATGAATTCATGGAGTTGAAGAACTTACAGGATATTGACTTGATCGTTGCTATATTCAGGAGCAAGTTAGTAATGAATAGATTTCTGGAGGTTGTTATGAAAAATGTAGTGAAGATATTGATGGTTATGGCAGCACTGCTGGTGCTGGGGGCTGGGCAGGTTTGGGCGTATCCGATTTCCAGTGGCGAAACAGTTTACCTGAATGAAAGGTCTACTGGTGGGCCGTATGGCACATATGGCGGAGGAGACTTTGGTGTGAGTACCACTTCGAACGGGGATGTGTTGTTCAATACCTTCTGTTTGGAATTGGGAGTATTTATGGACTTCAATACTCCCTATACAGTAAGTAGTATAGCTGACTATGTTGAAGTAAAAAGTAGCCCAAATCGTAACATAAGCGACGGAACTAAATACCTGTTCTGGCATTTTAATCAAGAAACGCTGGGAGGCTTTTCCAGCGTTAATTTTAACCCCTCCAATCAAGATGATGTGCGCGCTTTGCAGTTGGCCATATGGACACTGGAAGGCTATGGGATAGGTAGCGGTACAAATCAGATTAGTCAGGATTTGATAACCGGAGTGCAAAGTACGTATGATTCTCTTTTAGCGTTAGTGGCTGGCGTTGAAATAGACGAATCACAGATGAACGTTAAAGTCATGAATTTGATGTCCGGAAATACATATGTCCAATCTCAACTCATCGCCGGCGCTTCCCCAGTCCCCGAGCCGGGCACCCTGTTGCTGCTGGGTTCCGGCCTGGCCGGTCTGGCCCTGTATCGACG
>JAWLDI010000200.1:0-4005 GCA_041686715.1 Pelovirga sp. | reverse complement strand
ACCCTCGATCCGCAGGCGTTGCAGAGCCTGATGGCATTTGACTGGCCCGGAAATGTTCGGGAACTGGAAAATCTGATGCAGCGACTGGTGATCCTTCATCGAGGAAAGCGCATCGGAATGGCAGAATTACCGGAGAAGTATCGCTGCCAGAGTGAGCCTGACGCAGTTCATGAGAACGACAACTGTAGAGCGGAGGCTGTCGCCGAGAGCATGGCAACATCCCCTCCGGTTGCTCCGGCAGATATTCAGTGGACGGAAGAGGGACTTGATTTTAATTCCCTGATCAGTAACTTCGAAGATCGTCTGATTCTGGAGGCCATCAGTAGAACCGGCGGCAACAAAAAGGAAGCCGCGCGGCTGCTGAATCTGAAACGTACAACCCTGATCGAAAAAATCAAAAAGAAGAACCTGCCGGTTTGATTGCCGCCCATCCGAAAAATAATCGTTGTACAGACAAAAGCTAGCTGGCCTTCTGGAAATGCTGGGAGACTTTATCCTGAATTTCATCAGTACTGGCCGGAATCACCAGTATATCTTTAGCTCCATATTTAACGGCCCGTAATACAGCGGAACGGGTCCATTGATCTCCGGCAAAAATCAGCGGCGGCAGGGCGCGACCGGCCGATTGCAGTTTAATCGCTGCAGCAAAGCCTTTTTCTCCCACCTGCGCCATGACCAAAAATATTCCCAGTACCTGGTGCTGTTGCAGCAGCTGCTTGATATCGTCCTGAAAACTTAAAACGCGACAATCGTAGGAAGCAGAAGACAATATTTCGACAAAAGGTTCAGCGGTGCTTTGCTGATCACTGAGGATAAGGACGATCGGTGGTCCGGAAGCTGTCTCGGTATGAGTTGCCGTTGCTTCCGTCTGTGAAGTGGAACCGTCAGTTGTCGGGTCTGGCGGCGGTCCCCCCCATTCCCCGGCACCCGGAACTGGCTCTGCTTGTTCTGCAGCGGCTGGTTGCCCCCAGCCACCCTCGCGGCTGGAGGCCGTTGCTTCCGGTTCTCCAGCATCTGGGGACTGACCTGTCGCCGTGGCTGCGACAGCGGCATCAAGATCAAAGATCTCGGCCGGAAAGGTCAGTAGCAGCCGCTGGAGTTCGTAACCCTCCATATGAACGGCGAAAGACGCCAGATAATAACTGCCCTCGGCAAAAGGCTGATCAGCATCGATGTCGACTTTGGTTGGTACGATCGTCTCGCTATCGGTTCTGACAAAGCGCAAAGGCTTGGGATAGCGATCAAGAAACGTCTGAGTCAGGCTGCCGGCGAGAATATTGGCGATTTCAGCGAAGGCATCAGAGACTTCACCCTCAAATTCTCCTGTTTGCATTTGTTCAGCAATCTGATCATCCGGCAACATGATCAGGGTACCGCCCATAGCGATGGCGTCAGGAATCCGGGTGAGCAGATAACCGGCCCCTTTTTTGTCACCGCTGACTTTCATCCGGGTCAGGACCGATTTATCCAGGCAGTGGGTCGAGAACAGTTCTTCCTTGGTGGTCATGACCAGCTGCGTGTCACTACATTTGAGGGGCTGACCCAACAGGGCCCCGATTTCTTCCCCTATCTGACCGATGGTGGTGTTGAAAACGACATCGACCAGTTTCTTGGCGTCCGCAAACTTCGGTTTTTTGACCGCTGGTTCGGGCGCGGCGGTTGTCGCTGCTTCCTCTTCTGGTAACGCCGCTGTTTCTTTTGTTGCCGCCGGTGCCGGTGCCGTTGCCGGGGCCGGTTCTTGCGTTGTCGGGGCAGGTGTTGCAGGCTCCTCGGCCTTTTCTGCGGCAGCTTCTGCCTGGGGTGTTGCGGTTTCTTCAAGGTCAAAAATTGCCAGAGGAACAACAAATTCAAAGATGCCCAGGTCGGTTTCGTCGATGGTCATTTCACAACTGGCAACGTAATAGTCGCCTGGCGCAAAAGGAGCATCGCTTTCCAGATTGATTTTGGTCGGAATCAGTTCTTCGGTGGTTTTTTTTACGAAGCGCAGGGCTTTCGGGTATTTGTCAACGAACGCCTGGGTCATGACCCCGGCAATGATATTTGCGACTTCGCCAAAGGCATCGTTGATTTCCCCTTCAAGGGAGCCTGCTGCAGAGGCTTCCTGAATCATATCATCGGGGAGCATGATCAGGGTTCCACCAAGAATGGCAGCAGCAGAGACGGGATTCAGCAGGAAGCAGTTGCCTTCACGATCACCGCTGACCGACATACGGGTAAGAATGGTTTTTTCCCGAGTCGGATTGCTGAAAAGTTGTTCTTTGGAACAGACCCGAAGCTTGATGTCGGAACAGCTCAGCATCTGACCCAGCAGGGCGCCGATTTCACCGGCCAGCTTTTGCAGACCGGCTTTACAGACTACGTCAATAAGAGCCCTTTGCTTCAATGTAACCTCGCGTGGCCAAGAAGGTCAGCTTAGGGCTAGTTAAGTTGATATTTCAGTTCAACAAAAAACCGGCCCTGTTCAATAGTAAAAGGTACAACGACCCGTTGGGTCCCCTTGGGGGCTGAAATGGTATAGGACTTTCCAGCCACTGCCGTCGGGATAGCCAGCTCCAGGTCGATTTTCTCCGGACTTAATCTTTCTTTGATACCACCGGCCAGCATGTTGGAGATTTCACCCAGGGCATCCTTCACATCAGCGTCAATCTCCTCCAGTTCCATGCCGAGCATGGCCCCGGCAATCGCCAGACCGACATCTCCGGGGCAGTGGATTCCCAGCATCGCTGACAGATCACCGGTAAGGCCGATCATGGCAGAAACATGACAATCGAGAACCTGTTTGCCACTTTCAAATGGTGGTTGTGCATCAACCGCAATAAAGATCATGCAGTTAAAGATCTCTTCGGTTGTTTCCGATATTATTTTAGCAAAATCCACTTTGACGTCCTGACGAGATAGAATGATATCGACTTCTTCGAGATGTTTCAGCTTTCTTTACGCAACTGAAGTTCAACCATGAAGCCCAGTCCGTCAAAAGTGAAGGGGACAGTAACTGAGTGGGCACCGGCAAGACAATCGACCGTATAGTCTTCACCGTAAATAGCTGACGGCATCGACAGCTTGATATCACTACCACCAGGATCAAGAATTGATTTTATGCTGCCGGCAAGCATGTTTGCCAGTTCGCCGATAGCATCACGCACATCTTCATCAATTTCTTCGACTTCCATTCCAAGAAATGCGGCAGTTACCGCCAGGGCGGCTTCGTTGGTCATATGAATAGCGAGCATTCCCTTGGTATTCCCAGCCAGACCGATAATACCGGAAATGCTGTTGACAAGTTTATCATCGTTGCGAAGGAAAGGTTCCCCCGGCGTGACATCCAGCATGATCATGCTGGAGAAGATGTCCTGGGTGCTGTCAATAATATCTTGCGCGTACTCCACTCTAATCTCCTTATTTCACTTGCTGTCTTCCCTGTTGTTGAGAAGGATTGCAGATAGTTGTCGCGTTACAGCAAAGCGCCGAGGGTTTCGTTAATCAGATCCGGAGTGAAGGGTTTTTTGATGGCACCTTTCGCACCGTAAGATTTGGCTTCATCGATAATGTCAGCCCCGGTTTCGGTAGAAATCATGACGACCGGTATATCCTTGATCGCAGCATCTTCCGCTTTGGCCTTGAGAAATTCCAGGCCGTTCATATTCGGCATGTTGATGTCACTCAGGACCACATCAACATTGTTCGAGCCTAATACTTCCAACGCTTCCTGGCCGTCTCCCGCTTCAAGGATGGTGCTGAAATCAATACCAGCCTGACGCAGGGCACGCGAGACAATTTTACGCATGGTGTTGGAATCGTCGACAATCAGAACAGTTTTTCCCATGGTTATACTCCTTGTGATGGGTTTGTTTTATGGTTTGCAGGTCATCTGCTAGTCAGTATTGTTATGCAGGGCGATCAGTGCTTCTCCAACGGCATGGATTTTGAGGGGGTCTTCATCACTGTTGATGAGGTGCCAGACAACCGTGTTTTCATCTGCCGGGGGCAAATCCTCAGCTTTGAGAT
>JAWLDI010000199.1:0-4018 GCA_041686715.1 Pelovirga sp. | reverse complement strand
ATTTTTCTTTACGAAAAAAGCCAGGGACTCTCTCTTGAATACGCGCGGACCCTGGCAGTTAACACCCTGGTCTGTGGTCAGGCTTTTTATCTGTTCAACAGTCGCTACCTTAAACGCACCAGCCTCAACATCAGCCGGCTCACTGCCAATCCGGCAGCCTGGTTAGCAGTTCTAATACTGGCTTGTCTGCAGCTAGTGTTCGTTTATGCACCTTTTATGCAGCTGTGGTTCGGATCGACAGCACTGGAGGGTCGGCACTGGTTTATTCCGGTGGGCATCGGTGCAGCCGTTTTCTTTATCGTTGAAGCGGAAAAACTTCTGACCCGCCGGTTATTATGAACCCGGCGGGGCCTGGCGCCGTGATGCTCTCTTGAATTCATCCATCATTAGCGTTAGTATCAACAACCATCTTCTCTACCCATGACCATTTCAAGAGGAAAACTCTATGAAATTCATTACCATACCTGTCGTTTGTTTGCTGGTCGGACTGTTATTTACTCCTGCGATAGCCGACACCCGTTATATCTCTGATGTCCTGGTAGTGACAGTGCGCAACAACACCACGGCCAATTACCAGGTACTGGAGAGACTGACCTCGAATACGCCGGTCACCGTTATTGGCGAAGACGATGATTTTTTCCACATCCAGACCCCTTCCGGAACAGAAGGGTACACACTCAAACAATATATTACGTCACAAATACCAAAAGATATGATCATTGAGGATCTGCAAGCAGAAATCGACAATCTGCAAGCCGACTATGCGGCCTTGGAAGAACGTCTGAGAACTCTTCAGGAAACCGACTCGGATCAGCCGAATCAGGCCGACCTGATCGTCCAGCTGGAAGAAACACGGACCAACCTCCGCGAACTGCAGGAAGAATACGACAATTTACGTGAAAGCTCGGCAGATTCTATCAAGCTCTACGAGGACAACCAGTTTCTTGAAGAACAGAACCAGATGCTGACCCGCGAAGTCGAGGTCCTGCGTGAAGAAAACAGCAGTTTTCATCGTACCAATATGATCCAGTGGTTTCTTGCCGGCGCCGGGGTCTTTTTCGGTGGCTGGTTAATCGGAAAAATCTCTCGCCAGAAACCCCGCGGTTTTTCCCGCTGATTTCTCTTTGCAGCTTTTGCTTCGGGGGCGTACCGACACTTGCCGGTACCCCCTGACCGCTCCCCTGAAACCATCATTTTACCATTCTAATCTGATATTTTTTTCTTGATTTCCAGACCGTAACAGGTATCTTTGCCTCCATCTTTTTATTCATAAAGGGTCTGGATGAAAACCACACAACAACAATTGCGACAACTTCTGGCAGACCGGGTGATGACCGCACGGGAACTGGTCCGTGAACTCGGCATCAGCCAGCCGACCTTATCCCGCCTGATCACCAGGATGCGGGAAGATATCGTTGTTATGGGCCGAGGGCGGGCGACCTGCTACGGTCTGCCTAAAAAGAGCAACCAGGAGCATGCCCGGATTCCGATTTACAGCATTGATGCCAAAGGAGATGTTCACAAATACGGCTTGCTCACTCCTCTGCAGGGAGGGCAGTACTGGTGGCAGTCAGTTTCTTCACCGGGAGAACTTTTCCACCACCTCCCCTGGCTGCTGCAGGACCTGCTGATCAACGGCTACAGCGCCCGTGCTTTTGCCCACCGCTACGGAGATCAACTGAAACTCTCGCCGCGTCTCACCGACTGGACCGAAGAAGACATGATATACGCTATCAGTCGCTGCGGTGAAGACCGCCCCGGCAACCTGATTATCGGTGATGAATCCCTGGCTCGTTACTTTGATCAGGTTCAGAACCCACCGGCGTTAATTGAATTGAATGAACGCTCGGTACAATACCCGCAAATGGCTGCCGGAATCCTGACCAGAGAAATCAGTCCGGCACAACTCAGTGGCGAGCAGCCAAAGTTTACCGTATGCCTCAACGAACGCGGAGCCCCCTGTCAGATGCTGGTCAAATTTTCACCAGCGGCGGACAGTAAAGAGGCCCGCCGTTATGCTGATCTGCTTATATGCGAGCATCTGGCACTGGAAACGATTCGCATAGCCGGTCATCATGCGGCCCGTTCGCGACTGGTTTTTAACGGTCATCAGACTTTTTTGTGCATAAAACGTTTTGACCGACGGGGAGCGTTCGGGCGCTTGCCGGTTGTTTCGTTACGCGCCCTTCATGCCCGTATCCAGGCCCCCTGTGATGACTGGGTAACAGCTGCCGGGCGGTTACAGAAAGAGGGGCTGATTCGACCAGAGGATGCCATAAAAATGTACTGGCTGTCGCTGTTCAGTGACATGATCGGCAACTCCAATCAGCATTTCGGCAATATCTCTTTTTTACCCCACAGCAAAGACAACTACCTGCTGGCACCTGCTTACGGTATGCGTCCGACGATTTATGAACCCATCGCCGGCGAGATTCCCGCGCGCCTGTTTACTCCCCCACCATTACGTAAAGAGGCCGGCTCAGAGCTCGATGATGCTCGCCAGGCGGCTATTCTGTTCTGGAAAAGCGCCGCCATTGATGAACGAATCTCTGAAGGATTCCGGCAGATCTGCTTTGAAAACTGCGAATTGTTACAACTGCAGGAGCAGGGACCGAAACTGCACATCTAGACTAAAATTAATTCATAAATACAGCTTAACAAGGCAGGCAAGAGATGGTATTCTTTGTCTGTAGTGTTCAGTTCACCTTTTCTGATACCCGGGTAGTGGTCATGAGCCAGAGACCAAAAATTCTTTTTGTCGATGAGGATGCACAGATCCTCGCTGCACTTCAACGTCTGCTGCATGACGAGGACTGGGCGTGTCGCTTTGCTCATAACGGCAGTGAAGCCCTCGCCCTGCTGACAAAAGAGCCGGCCGACCTGATCGTCAGCGCTGCCGCAATGACGCAGATGGATGGTATCGCACTACTGACCGAGGTTCAACGGTTGTATCCGGCGACAATTCGCCTTTTTCTCACTGCGGACTCCCGCCATGACAATGTTCTCACGGCTCTGGCTGACGGACGAACCCAGCAGATCATTCCGGTACCCTGGATTGACCTCGAACTCAAGGAAATACTCCGCAGCGCCTTGCGCCAGGCCGCCTGTCAGCGCAGATACAGTCAGGACCTACAGAAACTGATCAACTCGATTCCGCTGTTACCAACCCTGCCGGAAACCTACAATCAGGTACGGGCCTGCATTACCGATGATGAAATTGACATCGAAAGAATGGCTGAAGCCATCAGTCAGGACATCAACCTGTCGACGACTCTGCTTCACTGGGGCAACTCGGCACTGTTCGGACAACGCTTTCTGGTCGATACCATCAAAAAAGCCATCATCGTTCTGGGCACCGATATTGTAGAAACCCTGGTTCTGTCTGAGTCGTCATATCGGGCAGTCAACACCGGTGCCGGCAACATCCCGGGATTTAACCTCAGCCTTTTCCGCAAGCACTCCATCGCCACGGCAACCATTGCCCGACTGCTGGTTAAATTTACCCACAGCAGCCGTGTCGACATTCAGGATCGCGCTTTTATCTCCGGGCTCCTGCATGATCTTGGTAAACTCTTTCTGGCCCATTACCTGCCTGACCAGTTTCAACGCGCTATTGATCTGGCCAACCAGAACCAAAGCCCCTTGTCAGAAGCGGAACAGAGTCTTTACCAAACTGATCATGCCGAGCTTGGCGCCATGATTGCTGAATGGTGGAGTCTGCCACCGTTTCTGGTAGAGGCCCTCCGCAGTCACCATCAGCCCCGTACGACACCGATAGAAGCCGAAATCAGTGCGGCAACCTATGTGGGCAATTACCTTGCCTGTCAGTTTTCTTTTGACTCCCATATCGGGCAACACGAAGAGCAGATCGATCAGAGCTACCTTGATCGTTTTCATCTCAATGAAGAGACCATCGATATCCTCAAAACCAAAACACTGTCGATCATTTCTGATCTGCCCGCCTGATCCTTGACGGGCTCAGTTCTTGCCGGCACGCATCTGAGCAGCCCTCTTTGAC
>JAWLDI010000198.1:0-4022 GCA_041686715.1 Pelovirga sp. | reverse complement strand
TTTAGATTTTATCCCTCCAAAAAACTGGCAGTGTCTAAAAATTGCCGCAAAAGGAATCAAAAAATGATCATTGGCTACACAACTGGAGTTTATGATTTGTTTCATATCGGGCATTTAAATTTACTGAGAAATGCAAAATCCATGTGTGATAAGCTCATCGTTGGTGTAACAACAGATGAACTTTTAAAAGAATACAAAAATAAAGAACCTGTGATTCCACACATGGAGCGATGTGAAATTCTGAGATCAATAAAATATGTTGATGCTGTTATTGCACAAGATTCTATGGACAAATTTGCAGCTTGGGAAAAACTCAAGTTTGATGTCATGTTTGTGGGAGATGATTGGTACAAAACTGAAAAATGGAATACTATTGAAAATAAGTTCCATGAAGTTTCAGTTAGAATAGTTTATTTTCCTTATACCAAAGGAACATCATCAACAATTTTAAATGAAATCTTGATGCAAAAAAGAAAAACTTTAAACGTAGTAAAAAACACTGAGGCTTAATTTTTTGAAAACAATCTTTAAGGATGAGCAAGAAACAACTTTTAATATGCTTCTCAATGATTTGTCAAAATTAGAAAACGCATATCAAATAGTTGCCTTTATTAATAAAACATACGCATTAAACGCGAACCTGCTGGACAGTTTTTCCCACATTGGTGGCATCTATCGTGAGAACAAAGATTGGCTTGCGGCGGAGAAGTGGATGCGCCGCGACTTTGAACAGGGGCGCATGAGCCCTGACTGGCAACTACGTTATGCTGAAACTCTACTCCAAATCAGCAAAGAATCCCAAGCCTTGGAGATGGTCAAAAAAGTCTATACAGACAACCCTGAATTAACTGATGGCTATGCCCGCTTGGGTTGGGCTATGGCTCGTTCTATGCGATGGGATGAATGTGAATCCCTAATGGAAACTGATTACAAATGCAAACGACTATCATTTAAATGGTATTTGCATTACGCATATACAGAAATGCAACTCGGAGAATATGAACTTTCAGCAGTTTTGATCAATCAGGCTTATTCAGAAAACAATGCAAGAAATGAAACAATCCTCAACAAGGAGATAGTAGTAATGCTAACCTAAAATTGACCAGCAAACAGGGGTTGTGCTAACCGAAAATTGACCACCCTGAGCATAGCTACTCCGATTAGGATAGGGATCTTTTATGCCCGACATTCTAAAAGGAGGAAAGGATTTGCTCACAATGGATCAATATGAATTTGTCAGAACAGCCCACCGGAACTACGGCAAGAACATCAGCGAATTAGCCCGGATGACAGGGCACTCGCGCAACACGATCAAGAAGGCCATTCGCGGTGAACCCTGGGGCTACAAGGAACGAAAGCAGCAATCGTTCCCGGCACTCGGCTCCTATCTTCCGATCATCACCGAATGGTTGAAGAAAGACAAAGAGCAGCCGAAAAAGCAGCGCCACACAGCGCGCCGGGTTTACAACCGGCTGCGGGTCGAACAGGGTTACACTGGCGGGGAATCTACGGTGCGCCGTTATGTGCGGATGGCTCGCCTGGAGCTGGGCCTTGATCCTTCCACGCAGGCCTTTATTCCGTGTGAACCGGATGCCGGTCGCGAGGCTGAGGCCGACTGGGGCACGACCACGGCGGTTCTGGCGGGCGAGACGGTGCGGCTGAAGTTTTTCTGCATGCGCAGCAAGTATTCCGGCAAACACTTTGTCCGCCTCTATCCTTGCGAACGGCAGCAGGCCCTTTTCGATGCACACATCAAGGCGTTTGAATTTTTTGGTGGCATCTTTCCGGTCTTGATTTATGACAATTTAACCACGGTCATTCAGAAGGTTCTGCGGGGCAGAGGGCGCATTGAGCAGGACGGATTTCGTAAGTTCAAAGCCTTCTACAATTTTGAAGCCCGCTTCTGCAATCCCGCTAGCGGTCACGAAAAAGGCGGTGTTGAAGGGTTGGTTGGCTTTGCCCGGCGCAACTACATGGTACCGGTTCCTGAAGCGGCGACCCTGGAAGAATTAAACGAGAAGATCCTCCGGCAGTGCCTCGACTATGGCTCCCACACGCTGGCGGGGCGCTCAGAGAGTGTCGAGACTCTTTATGCCGAGGAAAAAGACCATCTTCTTGCGGCGCCTTCGGCCCCCTACAGCAACATCCAACTGCATGATGTTCGTGCCGACAAATATGCCACGGTCATGGTGGATAAGAATCGCTATTCGGTGCCCTGGCGGTATGTTGGCTGTAAGCTGAAGGTTATTCTGTCTGTGGCACGGGTTGAGATGTTCTTTGGCAGCAAGAAGCTGGCGGTCCATGAGCGCTTGTACGCCAATAACAAATGGAGTCTTGCCCCGGAGCATTATCTGGAACTGATTCAACAACGGCCGATGGCGTTTCACAGCGCCAGACCCATCAAACAATGGCGCGAACATTGGCCACAGGCATTGCACCAGTTGCTGGCAAGTTTCTGCGGCAGTCAGGGAGAAACCAAAGGGATCAAGGACTTCATCACGGTACTGATGCTCTATGGGCAGCACCAATCCGGCGAGGTGGACGCCGCGGTCGAACTCGCGCTGGAAAAAGACATCCGCACCAGTGACGGCGTGCAGCACATCCTGAAGTACGCCAGAGAAACCGTCGATGCGATTGCGCCGCTGACCAACTGGTCACGCTTGCCGTCACCCGATGTGACGGTCTATGGGCAGTTGGGAGGTGTGCAATGACCGCCGCCACACTGGTTGCACTACGGGAGAACCTCAAGTCGCTGACGCTTTCCACCATGGCGCGGGGGCTGGAGTCCCGCCTGCGTCAGGCCAAAGAGAGTGGCGCAGGCTATGATGAATTTTTACTGGATCTGACAACGGACGAACTCCAGGCCAGAGCCGAGAACAGACTCAACCGCCGGGTGCGCGAAGCAAAGTTCCCGCTGCTCAAAACTCTGGAGGAATTCGATTTTAACGCCGTTGACGGCCTAGATATCCGGCTGATTCGCGACTTATCGGGATGCGACTACATCAAGGAACGCCGGAATATCATTTTTCTGGGGCGCAGCGGCACCGGCAAAACCCATCTGGCAACTGCTCTTGGGGTTGATGCCTGCAGGAACAATTATCGCACCCGTTTTATCAGCGGTTACGCCCTGGTCAACGAACTGATCGAAGCCCGCGAGGACCGAGACCTGCAGCGTCTGATCCAGCGCTATGCCCGCTACGATCTGCTGGTCCTGGATGAACTCGGTTACATCCCCTTTTCCAAGGAAGGAGCCGAACTGCTCTTCCAAGTGCTTGCCGAACGTCAGGAAAAAGGGTCGGTGATTATTACCACCAATCTTGGCTTTGCCGACTGGACCCAGGTCTTTGGTGATCCGGTCATGACCGCAGCGCTGCTTGACCGGCTAACCCACCGGGCTCACATCATCAACTGCCAGTGGGACAGTTATCGCCTGAAGCAGAGCTTACAAGGAAAAGAATCCCGCAAAGAGCAAGGGAAATGACAATGGACCTGACCGTATATAACCCGCAAAAGGGGCGATTGGAAACGATATCCGTGGAGTTGACCACTGAAAATACAACCTGGTTTGACGATAGCGAGAAGACTGACGATATCGCAATGATCACCGATTGGGATGGCGACCTGCTGATTACCAGCCATGGCAGGGATTATCCGCTAAGGATTAATGATGCATCCCGATCCCTGGTCAACGATGACCAGCTTCAGGCCAAGGCGTTGCAGCGTCAAACACTGAACCTGTACAGGTAGAGCAGAAGACTTGCCCACCGGATAAACGCTGACCGCTCTCATTGCGTTCATTGATTATCGTTTATTTTAAACAGAGGTTGTCGCTGGAGGATACCCTGTCATCCAGCTTTGCGTTCACCGCTTAGGGTGGTCAAAATTCGGTTATCACAGGTGGTCAATTTTAGGTTGTCATTACCAAAAGCCCCTGGTGGTGGGTTATAAATCCCAGAAGAAGTAAGACACCATTAAAGAACAACATGCAAGACAGCCCAACTTGATGATTTTAGGTTGGGCTG
>JAWLDI010000197.1:0-4042 GCA_041686715.1 Pelovirga sp. | reverse complement strand
CAAAATCAGTTAACATACTGATAGTATTGAAAAGTTTTTATTGAGATGGTTTTTTTACGATCAGCAGAAGGGCAGACGGTATATAGAGAAAATATACAGTCAGAAGGCATTCGACCCGCCTATTAAATCAGATCAAACAGCTAACAACCTGTTATTACAGAAACTATTTACTGTATAAATTTTCAGATGGTTTTTTTGTCTGCGGATATTTTATTTATGCCAGACGGAAGGGACAAAAAGCACCAGGACGGTAAAGAGCTCCAGACGTCCTAACAGCATACAGAGGATCAGTACCGTTTTGCCGAAAGGAATGATATGGGCGTAATTCTCAACCGGGCCCACACTGCCAAAGCCGGGGCCAACGACTCCGAGGGTGGCAACCACGGAACCGGCTGCCGAAACCATATCCAGTCCTGCGGCCGCCATCAGCAGGGTGGCAATAAAAAAAACTCCCATCCAGACGGCAAAAAATCCGAGAATCGAGTGCATCACATCACGATCAACCGGCTTGGTCCCGAGTTTGACCAGGCGCACCGCACGCGGATGAATGAGACGATAGATCTGCACCTGAGCGTGCTTGAAGAGCAGCAGCAGTCGGGCAATTTTGATACCACCGGCCGTTGACCCGGCGCAGCCACCGACCACCATGGCAAAAAACAACAGCAGTTGGGAGGCTGCCGGCCACTGGCCATAGTCAGCGGTACCATAGCCGGTGGTACTGATGATGGAAGTCACCTGAAAAACACTGTAGCGCAAGTTGTCAACGATGGAGGTGTAAACCGCTCCCTGGTTGGACCAGGTCACCATCAGGATAAGACCAACCACCAGTGCCAGATAAATGCGCACCTCTTCGTTACGGTAAAAGTCGCGCAGACGTCCGCGCAGTGCCAGGTAGTACAAAGAGAAGTTGATCGCCGCCAGAAACATAAACAGGGAAACCACCCAATCGATATAGGCACTGTTGAAGGCACCGATCGAGGCATTACGAGGTGAAAAACCGCCGGTCGCCAGGGTGGTAAAGGCATGACAGAGTGAATCAAAGAAATTCATACCACCGAACATCAACAACACGATCAGCAGCGCCGTCAGCAGGACATAGATCCCCCATAACAATTTTGCGGTATCCTGGATGCGAGGCTTGAGCCGATCCGCTGTCGGCCCGGGCATCTCGGCTTTGAACAACTGCATGCCGCCAACCCCCATCAGCGGCAGAATGGCGAGAGACAGCACAATGAACCCCATGCCACCAAGCCATTGGGTCAAAGCACGCCAGAGCAGCAAACTTTCAGGCACTATTTCGATGTCAGTGAGAATGGTGGCTCCGGTGGTTGTAAAACCGCTCATGGTTTCAAAGACAGCGTCGAGAGGAGCGTTGATCGCTCCGGAAAACAGGTAAGGCAGCGCGCCAAACAAGGCAAAGGCGGTCCACCCCAGGGTGACAATGGCAAATCCTTCGCGCAGGGACATTTCTTTACTGCTGCGGCAACTGAAAAACAGTCCGGCGCCGACACACCCACACACCAGTGCCGAAAACACAAAGGCTGACCAGGCGCCGTCAGCATAAAAGTACGAAAATGGCAGAGGCAGCAGCTGGGCAACGGCAAGAAACAACAACAAGCCGCCGAGCAGGCGAAAGGTCAGGATCAGGTTCATATCAGCTGAACAACCTTTCCACCTTGGCAACCGCCTCCGGCAAGGCGAAGACAATAACCCGGTCTCCTTTTTTGAGAACACTGGTGCCGTCGGGTATCTCGTACTTTTGCCCGCGAATGATCATACCGATAATTGCTCCTCGGGGAAAAGGCAGCTCGTTTAAAGGTTGATCAAACAGACCACTGCTATGGCTGATGTCCAGCTCCAACACCTCGGCATTATTCCCTTCAAGAGCAACCATAGAGAGGATGTCGCCGCGCCGGACAAATTTGAGGATCGCACCGGCGGCCGCCAGTCGCGGTGAAATACAGGCGTCAATTCCCAGATCGGAAGCCAGGCTAATCAGTTCGGGTTGACTCACCAGCGCCAGGGTGCGTCGTACCCGGTGCTGGCGCGCCAGCAGGCAGGTAAGGATATTAGTCTGATCGTTGTCTGTAACGGCGATAAAAACACCGGCATCTTCCAGTCCTTCGTCAAGGAGGGTCTGGACATCCAATGCCTCGGCGTGAATAACTACCGCCTTATCAAGCCATTCTGCCAGTTTGTTGCAGCGCACTTCATCAGGTTCAATCAGCTTGGTATAAAAGTTTTCGCCTTCTAGATTTTTTGTCACCTGCAACCCAACCCGCCCACCACCGAGGACAAAAGCGCGCCGTGAGGTTTTTTTATTATCTGCTGCAGATTGAAGCAGGTAATTGAAGGCCGGCAGCTCCTTTGCCAGAGCAAAGACATAGATACGGTCACCAGCCTGAATGCTGTCGTCGCCACGAGGGATGATGGTTCTATTACCGCGACTGATGGCGGCAACAACAAAACGATACATGCCGCGCAATTCACCTAATTCGGTCATACTAAGGTCGCATAGCGGGCTGTCTGCTCCAATTCGGTACCCCTGAAAGAGGATTTCGCCATGGGCAAACTCAACCAGGTCAAACGCCTTGGAGTTACAGGCAAGCTTTGCCAGTTCTTCGGCAACAGTCTCTTCGGGGTTGATAAGCAGGTCAATGCCGAGCTTTTCTTTCGAGAGAATGGCTTTTTGACGGGTAAATTCGATATTTCTGGTTCTGGCAATAAGAACCTTGGCATGATATTCACGAGCCAGCAGACAGGCGAGGATATTGACCTCATCGGTATTGGTAACAGCGATGAAGATATCGGCATTTTTGATACCCGCTTCTTCGAGAATTTCAGCGCTGGCACCATTACCGACAACCCCGAGGACATTGAGTCGATCTTGCGCACGCTCAACAGCTGCCAGGTCGTGATCGACGAGAGTGACCTCATGACCTTCACGGGAGAAACGTTCGCACAAAAAATAACCGACCTGGCCACTACCAACGATGAGAATTTTCACTTAAGACTCCTGAAATTCAACCTTGTACCAGCTCGTCAATCGTTAACGAAATGGCAAAAGATATTATCCTTCAGGGCAAAAAACGCCAGTAGAACACCAACGTTGGCTGGTACTTCGGCCTGCCCTTTCAAATGCCTACGAGGTTAGCTGACGGGCTCGGACTTGAAAGTGTCCTGTTTCCTTGCGGCTAAAAAAGACGGTTTGGAAATTTCGCCCCCGAAAATGGGTCCCCCGTACCTGCTTGTTGAAAACAGGTTTCGGCTGCATGGGGGCATTCTGCTCCTGCTGTTCAGATCATGTCAAGCGGGATAATGCGGCCCAAACGTATCACCGTCACCGCGTTCTGGGATGAGGTTACTGGCTGGCAAAGGGCGTGGGATTTGCTCACTGACGCAACCGTCTGCGGTCGCTTTTCTGATATTTAATCAACTTGCTAAACCTCGCCTCCTCCCTTTAATTCCCGGTAAGACTCTATCCTGCCTGGCAGGGTTGTTGATATGCGTTTTGCTGTTGGCTTAGTACTGTAAGTTGTGTCCTTTTTTCTTGTTAGGCATATTGGGAGATGCTAAGATTCATAATAGTAGCCAATTCAGGGATTACAACCATGCAGCGTTTTATTCTTTCCAAGCAGGGCCTTCCTGTATACAGCAATTCTTTAAATGTATCGATGATGTGCCATGGCAGAGCGTGAGTACAGTCAATGTGCTGGGGGAGAACCTCAGCACGCTTCAGAACAGGCATTGCTTTGAAACAACCCTCTGCGAACTCCTCTTTTTTTTGACTGCAAGAAAGAGCAATGAGATGCAGCAGCATGGTGACCCCATGCATTTCGGACAGATCTGGCAGAACCTGATTGAAAATGCCGTCAAGTATCGGGGTGATCAAACGTTGCCCCACATCGAGATCGGAGCAACCCAAGAAGGGCAAGACGTTGTATTTTATGTCCGGGACAACGGCATGGGAATAGCGCCTGAGCACAGCGAACGGATCTTCAATCTGTTCTCCCAGCTCAATCCGGGCAGTGACGGCAGTGGC
>JAWLDI010000196.1:0-4067 GCA_041686715.1 Pelovirga sp. | reverse complement strand
GTTTTCTAAAAAATGCACGTTCTCAAATAAGCTTGCGTTCTTCTGTAGCTCTTTTAGATGCTCCGGATAAACGTCACCGTAGTATTCGTGATTGCCGCTGATCATGACGATCTGCTTACCCTTGAACCGTTCAAAAGCCGTGCCCGGCCCACGGCCTCGCGTATGCGTGTCACCAGCTAAAACCACAATATCGGCGTCAGCATTCAACATGCGTTGCTGTACGTCATATTGATCAGCAGTGAGCGTTGAGCCGTGTTTTTCAAACTCGCAATGCAAATCACTCAAAATTTGGATTTTCATAACAATCTTCTTTCTGTGCTCAAACCTCAATCACCAGATAAGGCCGGAACCATTCATTTTCGCCCGGGTATCCATGCGGATTACAGATCACCCTTGTTTTCCCGATCATATAATCCGCGCCCTGGTGTGTATGGCCGTGAACCCATAGGATAGCTCCGCTTTGTAATACCAGCTCGTCCAGGTGGCTTGCATAAGCCGCGCTTAAAACATCTTGCTGGTAGCTCTCCGGAACCGACTGAAAGCTTGGCGCCATGTGCGTGATAACCACGATTTTTCGCCCTCGGTGGATTTCAAACTGCTCACGCAACCAGCGGACACTATCCAGATACACCTTGACCAGGTCGTTTGGCGTCAACTTTCGATGGCGGTGGCCGTCAAAGTACTTAATTCTCGAATAGTCGTTCATGCCATTTTCGATTTCACGAATGGTTTCTGGTTTGCTGTACAACCCCGCAAATGGCCCGGATTCCCATAGCTTGAGATTTGTCCAGAGTGAGCACCCCACAAAGACCACGTCCTCGATCTCAACCGCCTGGTTTTCCAGAAAATGGACGTTGTCAAACAGCTCGGCGTTGCGCTGGATCTTGCTCAGATGATGCGGGTAGGTTTGGCCGTAATACTCGTGATTGCCGGCGACCGCAATGATTTTTTTATTTCCGAATCGTTCAGCCAACACCGCCGGGCCACGCCCTTTTGTGTGGGTATCACCAGCTGCGATCAGCACATCAGCCGGCGTTTCGGTCATACGGATCCAGCGCGCCTGCTGGTATGTGCTCATTGGCGTAATGGCCTCAAACTCGCAATGCAGATCACTCAGGATTTGGATTTTCATTTCTTCTCCCTCTTTCGGACTGGTTCTCCAAGCTTCTGCTTCATGGTCAGCAAAGAGGACATTAACCCACTTGATCATCTTGCACCATCTGTGCATTCATCTTATTAACCTTTTTGATATATCGTCAATCTTTATTTTACTTATGTTTAGTGTAGCAATTTACTATACAAATTTGTATAGTAGATTGCTATACGGAGGTCGGCATGAAAAAAATGACGGACGAGAAAAAAAGAGCTCAACGAGATCTCTTCTCTTTGCGTACCCGTGTGTGGACCCATGCGTGTAAGCGCAGCTTGATGCTCAAATCAGGAAAAGAGAAAATCACCAATTATCAGCTGGCGCAGGCGGCTAATAAAAAAGAAGGGGAAGGAAAGACTCAAGCAACCCGTTGGGGACATTGGGCACAGGGGGCCCCGGCTAATCTGACAACGGTCACAAAGATTGATCGGTCTCCGGATCTGGCAGGGGCGGTAAGGAGCTTTCTGGTCGGGCCCTGGTTGCCGATTTTTAAAGGATCTGCCAGTGGTTCCCATGTTCCGTTATGGAAAGCTATTGAACAAAAACCAGGCGATCAGTTGCCGGCATGGAAACAGGTGCCGACATGGATCTGGCGTCACTGGTGCCCGTGGGAGGGGTGCAGTTCTGATAAGGATCTCTCTTTTAATCCAATATTTGACCAGTGCACCTACCCGAAAACAGATTATCTTCACCCACAGTTTGAATGGCAGACCGATCTCATCAAGCAGGAGATGGAATTAAAAGAGAAACTAAACCTGGCCTACAACAGCGCGCTGAGACAATTTTTGGAGGACAATCTTGATTTGGAAGAATGCGGCACCGGGTCAGCGCTTATTGGTGAAATCATTCCTCAGGAAGATTGCTGCAACCATATTCGCAAGCAACTTGGCCTATCGCTACTGAATATTGATGCACGACGGGCCACCTTGACCCAAATCGAGTCTCTGCTTCAAGTTCAGCGTGCAGGTTTGTCAAGTCAGGTGATGGAAAATGAGAGACTGAGACTCAAAGGCGAAGCTGAAAAAATGCTCTGTTCATACGAAGAAGATGTCGACGTCTATAAATCCCAATGGGCACCGCCGCTTAGGACTGATGTTGAGTTGTCATTTTTCCTCAATCAGTGCTTACATTACCCGAACCATACCCCGCCGTTACTACAACTCACTGCAGCAATTTCCCTCGCAAAGCTGATGGGTGGATATCCAACGACAATTGATGGCGTCACGTACCCCTACCCTATTTGCTTTACTAACAACCCTGGCGACAGAGACATCGATGCCAGTGTGTGGAGCCCGCTGTTGTCTGAGCTGGAAGCTGCCGGGATGACCATTGACCTGCTAAATCAGGGCGCAAAAGGCTTTGGTGTTTACATTTATAAATGGGATAGTGCGGACGAAATGGCCTGGCAGATGCAGCAAGAAGAAGAGATGAAGGCTGAATTGGATGTGCTTTACAGTAGACCCGGAAAACAGAAATTTTAAAAAGTTCGTTGATTCCCCATAACTCTAATGGACAGAGGATCTGGCATTTGACGGGCGCATCCGTTTCACGATAAAAAATATCCTTCATCAAGCCCCCAACAAAAGATACTTAACAACCGGCAAACAACGTACATGGGTGTCTCCAACCGCCATTTCGGTTTCCAGTTCGTTGGTGAGCAGAAGACACTCTGCCTTGTCCTTTATTAAATTACTGAAAGCGGCCAGTTCACGCTCGGGGATTTCTGCCTGGGGGTCATCCTCGTACCAGACTTGGATACGCTGCGTTATCGTCATACCTTGCTTGACAAGGAAATCAGTTTCGCCATCATCTTCGCCAAAAAAAACGTCTTCATGGCAACGATGCAGATGGTTATGGACGACGTTCTCGACAAGGCGACCGGCTTCCGCTGAAAAGGAAAATGCCACCCGGTTGCGCAACCCGGTATCGATAGCGTAAGGTTTGAACCCGGCTCTCTGGACACTTTTTAGGGACCAGCTGAATTTCTGTAACTGGAACGTCAGGTAGCTTTCAAGAATTGCCGAGAGATAATTTTCGGTCTTATCTTGAGAAATGGAAAAGTTATTTTTGAGCTTATTGACACTGGTCTTCCGGGTATTGTTGGTCATCAGAAAGACCGCTAAATTTCGCAGATTAGCAACGTCACGAATCTCATGGCGGGTCACAATATCCCGGTAGAGGATATCCTCGAAGTAGTTTTTCAGCAAAATCTCACGATCCTCGTCATTTTCTTTAAGGGCAACTTCTGGAAAGCCGCCGTACTTGAGGTAATCGTGAAAGTGATGACGAATCAGTGTCTTTTCTGCAATATACTCAAGCCCTGATTGAATTTTGATATCTTTGAATCGCAAATATTCACTGAATGAAAGTGGATAGACCTCGAACGAAACCTGCCGGCCAGTCAACTTAGTGCCGATCTCACGGGAGAGCATCTGTGCCGAGGAACCGGTTACGAAGATCTTCACATCCTCGGTATCACTGCGACCACGTACCCACCCTTCCCAACCTGAAATATTCTGAATCTCGTATAGGAAAAGATACCCCTTCCCTTCCGGACAAATCCGTTCCCGCCAGGTACGGTAAATCTGTTCGAGCAACTCTACCGACGCCTCAGGGGCAAAAAGAGGTTCTTCCAGGTTAACCCGTAACAACTGCCGGGGCTGAATGCCCTGGCCAAGCAGAGCATCCATTATTTGCGCCAACAGTGTAGACTTGCCGCAACGACGCACCCCTTTCAGGACAACGATTTCCTTCGTATCGACCTGAGACAAGCATCGCAATAACAAATCCCGACTAATCCCTGCCTCGACATGTCCAGTCGTCCAGAAGCGATTGTAACTGACCAATATTTCAAGAAGGCGCGTTGTATCCATATTATCAACCGTCTAGTAAGTGAATTACATGTACTTTATCACCG
>JAWLDI010000195.1:0-4122 GCA_041686715.1 Pelovirga sp. | reverse complement strand
TATCATCTTGATCGGCAGTAACGGGGTGGGGAAATCGACCCTGGCACAAAACCTGGGGTATCAGGCCGTGATGCAGGGGCATACGGTGTTGTTTACCACGGCGGCCAACATGCTCAGTGATCTGGCGGCACAGGACGGTGACAATGCCTTACGGCGACGCCTGCAGCATTACTCCAGACCCACACTCCTGATCATTGATGAAATCGGTTACCTGTCTTACAGCAACCGTCATGCCGATCTGCTGTTTGAAATTATCAATCGACGTTATGAACATCTCTCAACCGTGGTCACCACCAACCGTCCCTTCGGTGAATGGGGTGACATCTTCCCCAATGCATCCTGTGTCGTTTCGTTGATCGATCGGCTGGTGCATCACAGCCAGATCGTTGCCATTGAAGGGGATTCCTATCGGATGAAAGAAGCACAGGAGCAGGCGACAAAACGTAAAGGGGACGCAACAAAAAAAGGATCGCCCCGATGAAAATACTGAAAATGACTACCCACTGGACAACCGAAGAAGCCGAATGTATTTACCGGCTTCTGGATGAGTTCCGCTGTGCCATTTGGGAAAGCTATGGAAATAACATTGAACTGCTGTATCAGGCTCAGCGTGAAGAACAGTTGAGAATAAAAATAGAGAGGGAAAAAGAAGCATCACCCATGGATGAAATCCCTTTTTAACACCGGACCCGTTCGGTAGAAACTGGTCAATTCTTGCTCATAACCATCCTGCGGCAAATAACTGCGGGTTTGCTCCGGCGTTAACATGTGGAATCAGGCGGGAGTGATCGTCAATAAAAGCGATCAGATAACACTTGCGGCGCTTGCCGTCACAGTCGAGCACCGGCCCATGGAGAATGTCCGATTGCCACAGGTCGTTGGGCAGTTCGGCTTCAAACTTGCGCCGGTCCGCCTGTGGTGCTTCGTCAGCAGCCATCAGTTGGTGCTGACGCAAAAAGCGGTACACTGAACTTAAGCTGACAGACCGTCCACCGTTGACCAACCGGCGCTGATGGAGCATCCGGGTGAGTTCCGGAACGGGCATTTTGCGCATCTCTTTGCGCAAGGCGATCAGAGCCAGACCGGTCTCCTCGTCAATGGCGCGGGTCTGCCCCTGGTCGTTACGATCCTGGGGATAGAGAGCTTCGAGTCGCCGACCCTGTTCCAAGTAACGGGTGATCCAGCGAATCAAGGTACTGCGGCTGACCCGGGTCCGGCCGCTGTGGGGAATCTGCCATTTGCGCGCACACTTCTCCTGTAGCAGGGCCTCCCGCTCCCCGCGATCCAAGCGTGTCGCGCCGACGAACTCGGCAATCAGGCCGTAACGGAAGACGGCCACCTCTTTTTTCTGCTCTTCGGTCATAAAATCTCCTGCTAGCAAGGGTTTGCCAACCTCTACATCAGCAGGAGCGCCACCTACCAGAGCAGATACCACTGGGGTGGCCAAAAAGCACCGGTCTGGTCAATTTAGCTGACCCGGGCGACCGGGATCAGACGGCGTGTCAGCAGTTGGTCGTAGCCCTGAAGCAGTCCTTCGGACCAGGTGTTGGTCAGATGAATCTGAATCTGTTGTTTCAAATTCATCAGCCAGTGACGCAAGCGGGAACGCGGCAACGCCAGAGGGGGCCAACGTCCCTGATGAACGCGATGAGTCAAGCAGGTGACAATGACCGCTATACAGCTACGAATCCGGGAGAAATAATCGGCAGGACGTGCGGTGATGACACAACGACACAAAGGACAACGATAGCATTTCATCGGCAGGGCCTCAGCAAAACCAGCGAAGTAGCGCAGCGCGTAACCGTGGCCCCAGATCCGCCACTGGTGACAACGTGGGCAGGAGTCCGGACGGGGCCAACGAAAATTTTTGCCCTGCTACTGAATTTGCTTGAGATCAACCGCAACGGACCATATCATGATCTCTCCGGTTAAAGGGGCTGTAACCCCGAAAGCAAAAAGGGCGGAGAGTTCTACGAAAACTCTCCGCCCGCTTTATTTTAACGACCGAATAAAGAGCCTTATCTGAAGGCTCAGATAATCTGACACCCTGCGGTCATTGGTCAACACATTCTGACAATTTCATACCCTCTCTAAATCATTTTTCGTGGCAATCAACAATAATGATCCAAACGCTCCTTTTGTATCGGAACCAGAACGTGCCGTGCTCGAATTGCTGGATTTTGTGCCGAAGCAGCAGACGCTGGAGGAAGCCAAACAGATCATGGAAGGTCTTTATTCTTTGCGGTCTAAGAAGATGCATGAACTGTTGAAGGCTTGCAAGAAAATCAAGATCAAAAGGCTCTTTTGGCAAGTCGCTGAAGAGCTGAAATTGCCGGTGGTGAAGAAAATCGACATATCCGATATCGATTTCGGTTCAACGTCAGATTATACCCTCCAGGGGGAAAAGACTTTGGTGCTGAGGAATCCACATGGATAGTCGCTACAAGGATACCGTGGCTCTTTTGCTAGATGCTGTCCCATTCGTATTTACGCAGAAATGTTTTGCCATGAAAGGTGGCACGGCGATCAATTTGTTCTGCCGTGACATGCCGAGGCTATCGGTTGATATCGATCTGGTATTTATTGATCATGCGGCACCGAATAGGGACGAAGCGCTCGCTAAGATCGAGGGCAGCTTGCGACAAGTTGCCGAGGAACTGGAAAAACGTCTGAAGGTGAAAGTACAAAGGACATCTTCAGGCTCCGACCAGGAAACTAAACTCTTTGTCAGTCGTGGCGATTGGCGAGTCAAGATTGAGGTGAATCATGTTTTCCGTGGATCAGTTTATCCAATCGTTGAAGGCACTTTGACCCAAGGTGCTGAGGATATGTTCGAGCGGGAGGTGAGCGTGCCGATGCTCGATGTTGATGAACTTTACGCCAGCAAGTTGGTCGCAGCACTCGACCGCCAGCATCCGCGAGATCTTTTTGATGTGATGCTGCTCAATGAGAATGGTGGTATCACTCCTCGCATGAGGCGGGCATTCGTGATTTATCTGGCAGGACACAATCGACCGATGCACGAACTGCTGCCGCCACAGGTCCATGACATAAAGGACGCGTTTGAGAAAGAATTCATTGGGATGACAACACGGGATGTCAACATTGAAGAGCTTGAAGAGACACGCGAGCGTCTGTTCGCAGAGTTTCCCTCTTCACTTGATGATGCCGAACGTAGATTCCTCCATTCTGTCCACCGGGTTGATCCCGACTGGGATCTGCTCGGGATACCGAATGTCGAGTTTTTGCCGGCCATCCGATGGAAGCTGATGAATCTTGAAATTCTGAAAGCCAAGAACCCAACAAAATTCGATGAGATGCTGGGAGCACTAGAGAAAGGCTTGATGTTAGCCAGAAGATAGTTGGCAACCGCATCGCAGCCCGGCGGGATTTTCTGATAACCCAGGGTTTGTAAGAATGTGTCGTTTGACCACCAAATGCACCATCAGTTTCATGCAGGACAAGAGATGGGAAAAATGTCTTTGACGTATCGATTTGTCGGCACTGCGTCAGGCTGCTACGATTTTGTCACTCCGTGGGCGAGCTTTTCGGCGTACATATCAGCCGCTTCATGCAGCCCCATCTTCCGACATAGCCTGGCACAATGAAACAGGCATTTTTCCCTTAATTCTGACGTCAGCTCTGCCTTATGCAGCAACATTTCAAGAGTACGGGTGGCAAAATCCAAATTGCCTGATTTTTCAACTAATACCGCCAGACGAATTTGAAGTTCCGGCCTTAATGGCCTCTGGTATTTGTCAAAATACTCCTTGTAAACCACCACGGCTTCATCCAGATTGAATTTTAATAGAAGCAGAATCGCCTGCTGATACAAATGTTGCCCCTCGTCCGGCAAACTGTGACAGGATAATTTTCTGGCTAACAAAAGTAGCGCTTCCGTATCTTCAGGGTTGATGTTCAGGTATTCCCGAGCCGCCTTTTCACCGGCTGCGCCGCCTGACCAGGCGTTGCCGGTCAACGCATCCCGTGCCGTGTCCAGTCGTTTTTCCTGAAGGGCGTCATTGCCGAGTTTCATTTGATACGCTATCAGAATACCAGCGAGCAATCCGCCAATGTGAGCCCAATAGGCGATATGGTCTACTTCAATACCCTGCAGTTGTT
>JAWLDI010000194.1:0-4162 GCA_041686715.1 Pelovirga sp. | reverse complement strand
GAACAATTTCATCAAGAACATCCGCACTGGCAACAACAGGAGCGCAAAGACCAAGAGACAACAGGAAGGCAAGCATGATTCTGACAGGTTTCATAATCAATCCTCCATAAGCATTAAATGGTTTTGTCAGTATCCTGACGGTGACAACTGCAGTTAAAAAAACACAGATCATTCAATAAGATTTGCCTTCATCGAGAAGTTCAGATATAGACATGCGGATGTTGCAATGAGGACATACCGGCAAGTCTTCCACTGGAAAATAAACTATTTCTGTATAACGACAACGAGGGCAGATGACTTCGACCGGTTCTTTTTTAAATCGATCACGATGTTTCATCTGCGACCTCATTCCGGCAAGGATAGGTTGGATTCGGCAATATTTGACTTATATCATGTTGATTTTATTCTCCACAAGTCCATTTCTCCCGAATGACATATGTTATTAACTCATCCAACTGGTATTAATCGTCGTCAGTTAAACGCTGAGCTGATACTGATTTCCGTTACCCTGTTCTGGGGCGCAACCTTTCCCATCGTCAAGGATGCGGTAAGCGAAACACCCGTCCTGGCCTTTTTGTGGATCCGTTTTGCCCTGGCGGCTTTTCTCCTGGCAGTCTGTGCCGGAAGGTCCGGGTTCAATTCTCTTGACCGGCGCGGCTGGCTGGCAGGCATTGTTCTCGGGATATTATTGTTTCTTGGCTACCTGTTTCAGACTTATGGCCTTACCTATACCAGCGCATCAAATGCGGGCTTTCTGACCGGCCTGAATGTTGTCTGGGTGCCACTGCTGGCCGGCCCCTTGTTGAAAAAACCCGCCGCAACCGGCTCCAAGATCGGAGTTGTTCTCGCTGTCACGGGTCTTTTTCTGCTTACCTGGAAATCACCCTGGTCTTTGAACCCGGGTGATATTCTTGTGTTTATCTGTTCTGTATTTATCGCCTTACACATCCTCGGTCTGGATGTTTTTACCCGGGGTTATGACGGCCGAGCATTAGCTTTTGTGCAGATTGCAACGATGGCGATTCTTGCCTGTGTCGGCAGTCTTGTGTTCGAGCCGGTGTCCTGGCCGCGCACGTGGTCCCCGTCATTGGTTACTGCTGTTGTCATAACCGCAGTGTTTGCAACCAGCTATGCCTTCTGGGCCATGACCAGTTTTCAGCATCGCACCACGCCGACGCGTGCCGCTCTGATTTACACCCTGGAACCGGTATTTGCTGCCATCTTTTCTTTCTGGCTGGCGGGCGAACGCCTTTCCACACCAGGCTGGTATGGCGGCGGTTTGATTGTAGCTGGGATGATCATTGCTGAAGGTTGGAGCCTGTTCGGTCGATCGGGTCGAAACATGAGCAACAGTAACCTGCCAGAACCTGAACAGCGGAAAAAAAACTGACGTCGTTTATTCTTTACAAGCTGCCCTTTCCAACTTACCATGGTTCGGTTATGAAATTATCACTACTATTTGAGACATCATGAGCCTGAATCATATCCGTAATTTTTCAATTATCGCCCACATCGACCATGGCAAATCAACCCTTGCTGACCGTCTGCTGGAAGCAACGGGCGCTCTGACAGACAGGGAAAAATCCGACCAGTATTTGGATAAAATGGAGCTGGAAAAAGAGCGTGGGATTACCATTAAAGCCCAGGCTGTAAGACTTTCGTATACAGCTCAAGATGGTCGGACCTATATTCTCAACCTCATCGATACCCCGGGTCATGTGGATTTTTCCTATGAAGTCAGTCGCTCACTGTCTGCCTGTGAAGGAGCTCTACTGGTAGTAGATGCAGCACAGGGGGTCGAGGCTCAGACACTGGCTAATGTCTATATGGCTATCGATCAGGATCTGGAAGTTTTTCCCGTACTTAACAAAATTGATCTGCCCAGCGCTGAGCCTCAGCGTGTCTGTGAGGAAATCGAAGAAATTATCGGTATTGATACCAGTGATGCCATTCATGCCAGTGCCAAGGAGGGAAAGGGGATTCCAGACATTCTGGAAGCACTGGTGAAGAAAGTGCCGCCACCCATAGGTGATCCGCTTGGTCGCTTAAAGGCGCTGATTTTCGACTCCTGGTACGACACTTATCAAGGCGTCATCGTGCTCGTCCGCATCGTGGAAGGCACGGTAAAAAAAGGTGATAAAATTCGTCTGATGATAACCGGTGGGGTCTATGAGGTAAATAAAGTGGGGGCCTTCAGTCCTCATCCGCTGGAGTTGCCCAGCCTGTCCGCTGGTGAAGTTGGGTTTATCATTGCCGGCATCAAAGTGGTTGAAGATGCTAAAGTCGGCGATACCATTACCCACCATCATGCACCAGCAGCAAAAGCCCTGCCCGGGTATCAGGTGGTCAAGCCGATGGTTTTTTCCGGACTCTATCCGATTGACAGTGGTGAATACGACAACCTGCGAGACGCCCTGGAAAAATTGCGTTTGAACGATGCCGCATTTTCTTTTGAGCCGGAAAACTCTCTTGCTTTGGGTTTTGGTTTTCGTTGCGGATTTCTCGGCCTGCTGCATATGGAAATTATCCAGGAGCGTCTGGAGCGGGAATTCGATGTCGAGTTAATTACTACGGCACCAACTGTTGTTTATCATGTAACGACTGTAAAAGGTGATATTCTGCATGTCGAAAGCGCCAACATGCTTCCTGACATTCAGATGATTCAAGGGATTGAAGAACCTTTTGTCCTGGCATCAATACATGTTCCCAACGAATTTGTTGGAGCTGTGCTGGGTCTTTGTACTGAAAAAAGAGGCGTTCAGCGCGAAATAAAGTACCTGACTGCCAATCGGGTCATGATTATCTACGAATTGCCGCTCAATGAGATTGTTCTCGACTTTTTTGACCGGCTCAAGTCGATCACGCGCGGTTACGCCTCACTCGACTATGAACATCTGGAGTTCAGGCCCAGTCGCCTGGTGCGTCTCAATGTTCTGATCAATGGTGAGGTTGTTGACGCGTTATCGCTGATTGTGCATCACGATAAAGCACAATTTCGTGGTCGCGATCTTGTCAGCAAAATGAAAGAATTTATCCCCAGACAGCAATACGAGGTTGCTATTCAGGCGGCAATCGGCAATAAGGTTATTGCGCGCTCAACCGTCAAGGCCCTTCGTAAGGATGTTACTGCAAAATGTTATGGTGGCGACATTACCCGTAAACGTAAGCTGCTGGAAAAACAAAAGGCGGGGAAAAAACGGATGAAACAGGTCGGCAGCGTTGAATTGCCGCAAGAGGCCTTTCTGGCCATTCTTAAAATTAAAGAGTAGATAACGATGGCATTTTTTAAAAAGAAAAAAAACAAGGTCGAATCAGCTAAACCCTGGTATCGTGAATGGTCCGAGGCATTAATCATTGCCGTAGTTCTGGCATTGATTATTCGTACCTTTGTTTTTCAGGCATTCAAAATTCCATCCGGTTCGATGCTGGACACCCTGCTCATCGGTGACCACCTGCTGGTCAATAAATTTATTTACGGCAGCAAAATACCCTTCAGTGACGATCGCTATCTTGCTTTACGCAGTCCGGAGCGAGGTGATGTTATTGTCTTTGAATTTCCCGAAGACGAAGGCAAGTCTTATTTTCAACGACGCGATTTTATTAAACGACTTATTGGATTGCCCGGAGACGTGATTGAAATAAGAGCTAAGCAATTATTTGTCAATGGTGAACCCTATGTGGTAGAGCAGGCCGTATACAAGGATGACAAAACCATTCCCGCGGCGGCCGGGCCACGCGACTATATGGATCCAGTTAAAGTGCCAGAAAACCAGTACTTTGTGCTGGGTGACAACCGTGATTTTTCCTATGATAGCCGCTTCTGGGGTTTTGTTGAGGAACCCAAGATTAAAGGCCTTGCCTTTATCAAATACTGGTCATGGGACGCCGAGGCGAGTCTACCTGGGAAAATCCGCTTTAATCGTATTGGTCGTCCTATTCATTAAGTAAAACTTGTTGTTTGTCATCTTGACAAAGATTTGTCTGCCAGTGTAGCGTTATCGAGAAAATGACAGCTCAACCCTTTAATCTGATCCGAGAGGTCAGCAAGGGAGAAAAAATGTCCCAAAAAAATTCACTGAAGCCAAGAACACCTGTGCATATCGATGTACAGGTGTTTTTTTATGACTTTTTCAAAGGAGGTGCATGTGACGCCTGAATCGGT
>JAWLDI010000193.1:0-4244 GCA_041686715.1 Pelovirga sp. | reverse complement strand
AGGGGGCGTAAACGATAGGAAATGTTTTATTACCAAACTAGTTGTTGATTTTATTTTGTAACCCGAGTGTTACGGTTGAGGTTTAAAAAAACAAAAAAGCACTTAAAAACGGTATGTTGGCTTAGACTGTATACAGCGTTACCGGGCGGTAACGGTTCTCGGGGGTAGCGCATGATTTTGTTTGCGCACTGTCTGATGGGTGATCCCAGCTGTTTGTAGAATTATCGTTGTTGAATCAGGAATTACAAGGTCACAGGGCGAGTTTTTCCCACAGGGATTTGCGTGAGATGTTCAGGCGCTGGGCAGCCGCAGTACGATTTCCTCCTTCTTCGTTCAGGACCCGGGTAATAAAACGCAGTTCAAAATCGCGGATGGCTTCGCGCAACGGCAGGTCGGTACGAAAGCACTGGATGATGTCACCACTGGTGCCACCGGATTGACGCAAGGGTTCCGGCAACATGCCGGGAGTAATCTCTTTGCCGGGGGCGAGAACCTGCAGTCGTTCAATCAGGTTTTCCAGCTCGCGTACATTGCCGGGCAGGGGGCAGTTCTGCAGCCGATCGTAGGTTTCGATGCTGAGCTGAATCGGCTCTTTGTTGTAGCGGGAGGCATACTTGTCAATAAAATGAGAGACCAGTAATGGGATGTCTTCGCGCCGTTGACGCAAGGGGGGCAGATGCAGCGGAACCACATTGAGACGGTAGTAAAAATCCTCGCGGATACTGCCCTCGTCGCGCAACTCGGCCAGGTTGCGGTGGGTGGCTGCGATAAGGCGGAAATCGACCTTGATCGGTTTTTCACTGCCCAGGCGGCGGATTGCGCCGTCCTGCAGCACCCTCAGCAACTTGACCTGCATCGACTGGGGGATCTCTCCGACTTCATCGAGGAACAGGGTGCCGCCGTGGGCCTGCTCCAGGTAGCCGCGGCGTACCTGATCGGCCCCGGTAAAAGCTCCCTTTTCTGTTCCAAACAGTTCTGATTCCAGCAGGGTTTCGGGTATCGCACCACAGTTAACCTTGACCAGAGGTTTGCCGCGCCGCAAACTGACCTGATGAATGAAATCAGCGGCCAGTTCCTTGCCGGTCCCGCTTTCACCCTGGATCAGAATAGTGACATCGGTGGCGGCGGCAGTTTGCGCGGCGGTCAAAAATTTCCGCAACGCCTGGCTGTCGCCGATCAACCCCGATGGTTGCTCACGGCGGCGTAGATCGCGGTTTTCAGCTTCTATCTGCTGGAGATGAAACAGGCGTTTGAGCTTAAGTAATAACAGTTCGGTTCTAAAGGGCTTGGCCAGGTAGTCGTGAGCCCCTTGTTTGAGGGCATCGACGGCCGCTTCGACGGTTGCCTCGCCGGTCATCATCAGGATCGTACAGTCAGGTTGCTGATTGAGAATGAGCTCCAGCAGCGACATGCCGCTGACATCGGGAAGGCGAATGTCGATCAGGGCCACCGGGAATTTGTGTTGTGCCAGCGCGTCCACCGCCTGCTGACCGTCCTTGGCGGGAATCACATCGTAATCATTATCGCAGAGAACTTCGGTGAGCATCTCAAGATGGACCGTATCGTCCTCCACCAGTAAAATCGTTTTATTCATCAGTTGCATCCGCAGGTTTTGTGCAGGGAATCGACAGGGTAAAGACCGTGCGCTCCCCGATCCGTTGATAGTCAAGGGTGCCACCGTGGTTTTCGGCAATGCCTCTAGAAATAGCAAGACCCATGCCGGAACCTTTTCCTGCTTCCTTGGTGGTAAAGAAGGGGGTGAAGATTTCATTGATAATACCGTCAGGAATAGCTGGTCCGGTATTTTCCACCCGCAGCAGATAGCTGCTGTTTTGCCACTCAGCCATCAGCCTGACTTCACCATTGGCACAAATGGCATTGGTGCAGGTAGCATCAATCGCATTCAGTACCAGATTGAGTACGACCTGGTGAATTTTGTCACGGTCAAGGAAAAGCGTCGTTGGTGGACAGTGGTTTTCGGTGATAAAGCGGCAATTGATTCCTTTGACTGCCATACGCGAAAACACCGCCAGATCTTCAAAAAAGCTGTCACTGTTAACCGGTTTGGGGTTGATGGTGCCGACGCGAGACAGGTCGGAGAGCTGTCCGACAATTCTGCCGATGCGCTCGATGCTCTGGCGGACCAGTCCAACATAGCGCTCGGTCGCTGGGCTCCCTTTCTGTTCGATCTGATAAAGAGCTCCTTCGATGCCGGCCAGGGGGTTGTTGACTTCGTGGGCTACTCCGGAAACGATTCGACCGATAGCAGCGATCCGTTCGTTTTCGAGCATCCGGTTCATTGAGGTGATACGCTCAGCTTCGCTGCGATTGAGACGTTCGAGCATGGCACTGAAACTTTTTTGCAACAGGCCGATTTCGTCATTACGATATGTATTGATGGTGAGGTTGGCGGGATCTTTGCCGACATTCTCCATGCTCTCGGTCAAAGCCTGAATCGGTCTGGCCAGCCAGGTGCCGATAATCCAGTAAATCAACAGGGCGCCGATGGAAAAAAGCCCGGAAAAAAGAAAAATTTGTTGTTCCAGCCGCCCGATTGCCGCATAGGCCGGTTCCATGGAAACCCCGACGCGTAAGCACCCCCAGCGTTTGCCGGCTATCGCCAGAGGCATTGCCAGGTCGGCAACCCTCTCTTTTTCCACCAGGATGTCGGTCTGGATAAAACTGTCTGCAGTAAGGGCAGCGCGACTTAAGGGGTCATCATAGATGGTGCCGAATTCGGCAAGCCGGTTATGGGCAAGGACCCGCCCATTTTCGTCCAGAACGAAGGCATAGCGAATCTTAAGGCGCGGTGTTGACATGATTTCACTGACAAAATTGTCCAACAGCCCTCCTTCACTAATAATGCCGAGTTCCTCGTAAAGCAGGGCGTTGATCACGGGAATCGCCATGGTAGTGACGAGTATCTCTCCTTCACGGGTGAGGGTTTCCAGCAAAGACGAGCGCTCACGCTGCCAGGTCCAGCCACCCCAGATGGCCGATGAACCGAGGGTCAGGATGACGGCGACAACCATAAAGCGGACGCGCAGACTGAAAAAGGGGAGTTGGCGCGGCATCAGTGACATCCGAATCCACAGCCGGTTTTGTTGTTACTGGTAAGATCAAAAATCAATTGATAGTCGTCAATGGCGGCGGGGACAAAGCCGTGGGAAAATTCAGGATCCCAGCGGATCAGCTCCCGCCCGATGCGCGGGTCATCAGGATCGATTGCCAGTAACGCTATTTTCAGGGCAGTCACTAGCTCTTCCGGCGCATCTTTACGCACAACGATAGGAACCGATGGAATCGGGTCGGAGATGGAGAGGAAGCGCAGACCGTGCTCACGGTAGCGCAGGGCCACCACGTCCTTGACTGCACCAGCGTCAACATTGCCTTTGAGCACCGCCTTAGCAACGGCATCGTGGGACTCAAGATGCCGGTAAGATGAAAAATCATCCAGCTCAATACCATGAAGCTTGAGGTGATGATAGGGTATCAGTTTACCTGAGGTGGAATGATAATCGCCAAAAGCGAAGAGTTTCCCTTTGAGTTTCTCCAAAGATTGGATCGGGCTGTCCTCCCGGACAATGATATAACTATGATAGTATGCTTCCTGCTCTGCGTTGAGGGGTTTGAGGATAGGTTCCGCTCCAAACTTCTGATGGGCTTCAGCAAAAGTGACATCCCCGAGGGAGGCCACGGGAGTTGTTCCGTTTTGCAGGAACTCGACAGCCTCGTGATAATTGCGTGACAGTTTCAGTTCAAAGCGGTAAGGGGTATTGGCGGTCAGATAATCCATCATCGGCTGGTAGGAACGATACATAATAATCGGATTGTAACGGGGGATAACGCCAAAGTGAATGACCGGTTTGTCCTCAGCCGTGAGCCTGGGCGGCAGTATTGCCAGAAGAAAGATCATGAGTAATAGTAGAAGTCTCATGTGCGCATATCCTTTATGGCCAGCATTTTAACCTTTACGTTTTTTCTATCATTAACACTGGTGGTTTGATATGAAAAGTTGTTTTCCTCTGATGACGACAGTCCTTGAATGCCTTCAGGCAACCTGAAAAGACACGGATGACCGAGCCCTATCACTGGTTTATATTCTATTTTTTCCTGGGTGTGTTGTTAGGAACAGCACTTTACCGCAGTGATTTTTGTTTGGCGGGAATCCTGCGCGATTTTTTTCTTTTCAGGGACAGTACGCGTTTACCACACCTTCTTCTTGCCGTGGTTCTTACTGCATT
>JAWLDI010000192.1:0-4315 GCA_041686715.1 Pelovirga sp. | reverse complement strand
CAACGCCCTCTGCTCACGCAGGGCGGCGCTGATCTGGCCGCCACTGTAAATGGGCATTTCCAGCACCAGACCGATGCGACCGACATCGGCCTGGTCGGAACCACGGCCGGTAGTGGCCCCAACGGCCCAGCGGCGACCATAACTGCCCTGTACAGACAAAGATGGCAGGTAACCGGCGCGGGCAGCTTCAAGCTGCCGTTGTTGTGCCTGTGATGCCAACATGGCTGCACGGTAATCACTGCGATTTTCTCGCGCCCGAGCTACCGCTGTCGCCAACTCCGGAAGAGGATCAGCAAGGCCGTTTTCCAGATCTCCAACGACCAGCGAACCTCCATCGCCACTGCCGTCAATCCCCAACAAACCTGCCAGAGCCCGTTGTTGCAGAAACAACAGGTTGCGCTCATGCAGCAGCCTCTGTTCTACATCGGCAAGACGTACTTCTGTATGCAATCGCTCAACCCGGGCGGCCCGGCCCGCTGCAATCAGCCGATCGACCTGCTCCACATGCCTGGACAGGGTTGTCACCGAGAATTCCAGTGATACGATCAGTTGCTGTTGGGCTAGAATATTGTTGAAAAAACTGCTGACATTAAAAATCAGCTCATCACGGCTACGAGCCAGCCGCTTGAGTGCGGCGTCATGCAGCAGTTCACTGGCGGCAATCTGATGCGTCAATCGCCCGCCGGCGTAAAGAGGGAGGGTTACAACCAGATCTGCCATGAAGACATCACGTCCGAACAGAGCCGGGCTGCCGTCACTGGCAGCCGGGATCAGACGCTGTTCATCGAGATGGTGCATGTAGTTGCCGGTAAAAGCCAGACGTGGCAGACGTGTTCCAGCGGCGATGCCGGCCCTGGCCTGTGCCGCACTGGCATCCCATTGTTTGGCAGCAATTTCAGGATTATTAGCCAGAGCTCGGGCGATAGCCTCTTCCAGACTTAAAGGAGAGACTGGCCAGGTTGTTGATGATAAAGAATCAGTCTGTTCAAAGGAGGCCGCAAAACCCAGGATCTTATGAGCTGGCACAGGGGCAAACATCATGAGTATTAAAAAGACAATCAGCTTGTCCATCTGTCGCCCGCACCTCTTTATGGTTGCATCCCCTGGCAAAAGCGCACGAGGGTACCGGTCTTCAACCCCAGTATCGGCACGCACCTGAAACTTCGGTAAAAAATGTAACAAATTCCAGAAATAAAACACGTAAAGAATTGTAAAGACGAGAAAAGACCCCCCACATTCTTAGTTGCAATGACTACCCATTGCGGTCCCAGGCACAGGATCGAGGCCCGTTGCTGAACAGATAGGTTGTTTTATAAACTCAAGAATCCATCTGACTGACAATATTTTCAAGGGTGGTTCCAGGAGTCAGACGAATCTGACGGACTGCTGTTTCGATTGGGGTCTGGTGCTCTGCAGTCTGAAAGGGTTGTTGCAGTTGTTCCTCAATACGTCCTAATACGGACTGTGGTTCCAGAGGCTCTTCACCACTGTCGATCAACAGCAGAGCAAAGGTCTGGTCATCCAGGCTGGTGATAAAATCTTCATGGCGTACCAGAGCGACAAGCCTCTGTGCCAACGCCTGCTGCAGTTGTTTGGATGTTTCGGCTGTTGCCAATGCCGTTTCATTGGTCATTTTAACCATCAGCATGAGGCTGTCGTTTTTTTTATCGCGGTGCTCGCTTAACACCTGCTGCAGCACCTCGACAAAAGAGCCTTTGTCAACCATGCCGGCATAAGGTCCCCCGGTTGAACGATCCACCTGAACATAACGTGACTCTTTGCGTCGGGCATGAGATCGCTCCATTATTTTGAGTTGTTTATCAGCGATTCTCATTTTTTCTGAACAGTCAGGACAGGCAACCAGCCAGCCGCACTTTTCACAACCGCCTTTGCTGAACAGGTTTTTTATGAACTGGACCATGATTTTATCCTTTTGCTATTAGTCGCTACCGGCAATAAGTGTTAACAGGCACCAGCCGGGAACAGGTTGTCCGCTTATAATCCAGTGTTGACAACGGGGCGGGTGACCTTGTGACAAGAGTGTCTGTTGCCATGGACGGCCCTTCGTGGAACAATCGCGCTCTTGGCACAGATTGTAAAAAAAAACAGATACGTCGGTCTTTTCTTTGCCGGTGTCAGTTGTCGTTATCTGTATCATCACGACGGGAGCGCTTGACCCGGTACATGTCCTGATCAGCCCGATTGAGAACCCCTTCAGGGTCATCTCCGGGAGCGAGCTGAACCACACCGACACTGCAGCCGACAATCACAACCTGATTTTTTATCGTCATCGGCATCGTCAATTGCTCTTCAACCCGCCGGGCGACCATGTCAGGATCAAGGTGGTGACTGCCGTCTTTCATTAACAGCAGGGCAAACTCATCACCACCCAGACGCGCGGCCAGATCCCCCTCACGGAGCAGGTGGCGAATCCGGCCGGCAACCACCTGCAGTACCAGATCTCCAGCTTCGTGCCCCATTCTATCGTTGATCGGTTTAAAATCGTCAAGATCCAGGTATAAAAGGGCGGCCGGTTGCCGCTCTCTGCCCGGTGAGCTGAGTATTTCACGCAGCCTCTCCATGAAATAACGACGATTGATCAGTCCGGTCAGGGTATCGGTATTAGCAAGATCAACCAGTTTCTGCTGGGATCGCCGCCGGGCTTCGATCTCCTCATGGAGCTCACCGGTACGTTTGGAGAGCATGCGCATGGCCTGATTAAAGGACCGGGCCAGGTCGGTAAATTCCCCCCAGAACCGCTCCTTGATACGTCCGTCGCTCGCGCCGTCCTGCAGATCTGCTGTCACTTTGGTGAGTTGCTGTAACGGCTGAGCAATCATCCGCGACAACCTGAATGCCAGGAACAGAACAAGCGCTACCGCAAGCAATGCCAACAGCACCAGGAATCGCATCTGATGCCAGAAGGCTTCGGTAATACAGTTGGTCGACACATGAGCAACAACCTTTCCGAAGCCATGATCAAGCGCTCGCATCATCACAATCTGTTCTTGATGATGTATTGGCATCGCGGCACCAGCAGCATCAGCCATATCATCACCAAAACTGCTGTTTGTTACTAAATCATAAAAAGACCGATTCGCATCGCTGTGGGTAGGGCAAAGTGATCCGGCGATCTGCAGGTCATGATTGTCATCGCGCAGCAGCAGCAAGCTTTCTCCACCACTATATTCACAGGAAAAGTCCTCCAGCACTGCATACAGGACATCCATACCCACAAGAATGTGAATACTGCCAATTGTGTCATCATCAACCAATAGTGGTCCACTCATCCAGATATGGGGGGCATCATTCCCGGCCCATTCCAGTTCCAGTTGAATGTCGTCTGAGTTCAGGACTGGTGGAACCGGCGTCAGGCTCTCCAGGGCGTCCTCATTATGAACACCTGTCACCAGAAGGTCTTGCGGGTTACGTATCCAGATACCGATAAAATTATCCAACGACAACAGGGCATCTGTGAGAATCCGCCTCAGTAGCAACAGGTGTTCTTCTTTTTGGGTCTGGTTGTATGCCGCCAGACTGATACGCATCTGGGTGCGGCTGGCCACCAGTTGCAGCTGTTGTGACAACCGCAGCAGCTCAAGGTTGACTCGCCGTTGCTGAACGTCAGCGACCTGAACAAGTCCTGCCTCAATAATGTCGAGGGTACTGCGTTTGGTTATCTGGTACTGAGCACAAAAAAGAAGCAGCAAGGGAACCAGGGAGACGAGAAAAAAGGCCGATAGCAGGCGGGGTCGCAGACCGATACGATTAAAGAACTTGTGCCTGCGCGAGAGCTTTTTATGCAGCCCCTGGCGGGGCCGGCAGGTGTCTTCGCGCGGTGCATTCATCAAAGCCGGCCTCCAGGGGTTACATTCCCTCAACTCCAACAAAAAGCGACAAGCAGATATGTTGCGTTTACTTTTTTATTATCAGGTCACATAGGAACACTGGATATTGTCGTCATCGAAGCTGATTGTTCTGGCAACTCCCGCCGGCAGTAAAAACAAGTTAAAAGAAAACGGGTTCAAAGATAAAAAAAGGGTCCAGCTTCATCCCGAAGTGGACCCGATAATGACTCTTCGGCAACCCGGCTGTCCGCTTGGGATCCGTGGCTTTGCGTCCCCGGATCGCCCCGGGTTTGCTCTTTCGGAATGCTTTATTTGAGGTTGACTCAACTATAACTCAATTCAATCCATTGTCAACCTGATTTCAACAAAAACAACCGTTGAATCCCTCCGATTCAAGCTGCCGCTCCCAACATATCGGACCAGATGGCCGGCCCCCAATCCTCAGCATAGCGACCGTAGAGAGCTGA
>JAWLDI010000191.1:0-4318 GCA_041686715.1 Pelovirga sp. | reverse complement strand
CCCAATGCGTTTTCTGTTCCGCATACCAGGCATTCACGTGAAATCGGTTGCATTCCGGCAACCTGATAGCTCTTTGTTTGCGTTTCAGTCACAATCTTCTCCTCGAATCAAAAATCTGAGCTCAAATCAATGGCACTGCGCAAAGGTTTCGCGAATCTGGACCGGCAGCGCCACAGGCTTTTTTGCCTGTGGATCATAGCCGACCATAACGGTTCTGGCCGTGGCAAATTCCCGTCCGCGGCCATCATGTAATCGATAGGAAAAAGTAAAACTCGTGTGCCTTAATTGCTCAACTGTCAGGGTGATGAGCAAAGGGTCCTGCAGCGTAATGGGTGCATTGTAATCACACTCCGCCCGCACCACCAGAAACAGCAGCGAACTGTCGAGAAAAGCCCCGAAGTAATGCTGGAACAGTTTAACTCGCGCATGTTCAAGATAAGTGAAAAATATGGCATTGTTGACATGGCCATAGGCATCAAGATCCGCAAAACGGATATCGATTGACGTTGTATATTCAAATGTGTCGTAACTCATCGAACAACCGGTTCTTTGCCATTAAGGATAGCGAGTATTCGCACTCTATAATCGACAATTTCTGACTTAAGAGATGTCAGGCTTGTAATTTTTGTATCTATCTTTTTGATATGAAAATCCAGAATATCGAGCAGCTGGGGGGTAATGGTATGAAAATCCTGCTGATGAATATCGAAGTTGCGGGCCAGCTCCTGCATTTCCTTGAGGGTAATACCTAGCTCCTTCATTTTCAGGATAAACTTCAACCTTAACACCTCATCGCGTTGATAACTGCGCATTCCTCCCTCCGGGCGCTGCGTCGGCCCCATCAGACCGATCTCCTCGTAATAGCGTATTGTCCGGGTGGTTATGCCAAGTTGTCTTGCCAACTCCCCGATCTGTATCGGCCGGTCCTGTGTTTCGTTCATGTTCACGGCTTCCATTGATTAAATAGTAACGCAGATTTTTATAACCAATAACACCACCCCTCAAACCTGTCAACGCAGGGCAACCCGGATTAAAACCTGCAGGCATCCTTCGAGTTTCAGTAGAATATTATTCTACTTTCCCGGGTCTTGTGTACCAATCCTTTGGTCTGATTGTCGAAACACTTTCAGTCGGGAGCCCCGCCACAAGTTGATGCCGGCTGGGCGGAGGCCAGTCATCAGGTCGGCACAACCGGACAAACATTAGCGCCGACACTCTATATCGCCTGTGGTGTCTCCGGGGCCGTTCAGCATCTGGCGGAAATGAAAAATCGGAATACGTCATCGCTGTTAATACCGACAAGGAAGCTCCCATCGGTGAAATCGACGACGATCCCCAAATTGCTGAAATTCACCAGCACTTTACTGAGAAGGTTCCCGGATTCAAAGTCTGCGGCATTGCTCCGGCACTATCAAAGATGCCGAAAACATGAGTGCCGTGCTGAAACCGGACCTGATGCTGCTCGATCTCTATTTTCCCGAAGGCAAAGGAACAGAGATTCTCTGGAATATCCGCGCCCGCCCGGCAGGATTAAGTGACGAGGAAGTAGCCGAACTGATCGGCGCCGGTCGGACGACGGCAAGACGCTACCTGGAAGACCTTGTGGCCCATAACGATCTGCATACCGAACTCGCGTATGGAACCATAGGGCGCCCGGAGCGACGCTATTTCTGCCACAACGGGCGCCCTGAAAACTGAACCGTCACTATTACATTGATGATAATCTTTGACAAAACTGGTGTATTCCCTTCATGATGTAGCGCCATCACAATTGTCATATCTGCCGGGAGACCTGTTATGGTTTCACTCATTCTGATACTGGTCAGTGCTGTATTCGTCAACAATTTTGTTCTGGCCCGCTTTCTCGGTATCTGTCCTTTTCTCGGTGTTTCGAAAAAAGTCGAAACTTCTATCGGCATGGGGATGGCAGTCATCTTTGTGATGACTGTAGCCACTGTTTTCACCTGGCTTATCCGCTACCTGATTCTTGCACCGTTCAACCTCGATTACCTGCAAACCATCACGTTTATTCTGGTCATTGCTTCGCTGGTTCAACTGGTGGAAATGATTATTCAGAAAACCAGCCCTGTTCTTTATCAGTCTTTGGGCATTTTTCTGCCGCTGATTACTACCAATTGTGCCGTGCTTGGGGTTGCTGTACTTAATATTCAGAATTCATACTCTTTTATTGAGTCAGTGGTTTTTGCCATCGGTGCCGGAAGTGGCTTTACTCTGGCCATGGTCCTGTTTGCCGGTCTGCGTGAACGCATTGATCTGTGCCCGGTACCTGAGGCGTTTCGCGGAACAGCGATTGCCCTGGTAACCGCCGGACTGTTATCACTGGCGTTTATGGGCTTTGCCGGACTGGTAAAGGTGTAACCGTCCATTAACAAACGCTCCGTTACTTTGTCTAAAGGTATGGTCCTTATGCTCAACGCCGTGGCCTGTCTCGGCGGTATCGGCCTGGTCGCCGCAGCCGCCCTTGGAATTGCCGCTAAAAAATTTGCTGTTGAGGTCAACCCCAAGGAAGCAGCGATTCTGGCGGCATTACCTGGTGTCAACTGCGGCGCCTGTGGTGAACCCGGTTGTTCCGGTTATGCGCGCGCGGTTGCCGAAGGGCGGTTGCCACCGAACCTCTGCCCACCGGGAGGCCAACAGACTACCGAGGCGCTGGCGGCGATTTTAGGTGTCAAGGTTGAAGTCAAGGATCCGGCGCTGGCTGTTGTCATTTGTCAGGGCGGCGACGATCTGGCCCGACAACAATATCATTACCTGGGTCTGGAAGATTGCAATGCCGCGCAAAAGCTGGCCGGCGGTCCCAAAGCCTGCCCCGGCGGCTGTCTCGGCCTTGGCTCCTGCGTACGCGCCTGTCCCTTTGATGCCATCAACATCACCGCAGAGCGGCTGGCTGTCATCGATCGCGACAAATGCACCGGTTGTGAACAGTGTCTCAAGGTCTGCCCACGCCAGGTGATCATCATGGCACCCAAAGCAGTTACGACCCACGTATTGTGCAACAGCCACGACAAGGGCGCCGCGGTGCGCAAATACTGTCAGGTAGGCTGCATCGGCTGCAACATCTGTAAAAAAACTGTGCCTGAAGCGTACAACATTGACAACTTTCTGGCCCGGGTCAATTATGCCCAGCCGGATCAGGCGGCCCTGGCCATTGCCAAATGTCCGATGAAGTGTATCCGTGATCTGGCTGACAACAGTCACTTAAATGGCTCCAGCGGGGCAGAAAAAAAACCCGCACCATAACGCCCGGTTAGTCTTAACCACCTGAAAAAAGCGTAAAAGATGAAACGTCCTACATTTCCCGGCGGGATTCATCCCGCCGACAACAAAGTATCCACGGCCGCCAAGGCGATTGTTGCCTGCCCGCTCCCCGACGAGTTGATTGTCCCCATGCAGCAGCATATCGGCGCGCCGGCAGAGTGCTGTGTCACGGTTGGCCGGCAGGTTGCCAAAGGGGAACAGATCGGCCGTGCCGTCGGCCCGGTGTCGGTACCAATCCACGCCCCGACCTCCGGCGAAGTGGTCGCCATCGAACCACGTCCCCACCCGGTCGGTCGCGCTCTGCCCGCTGTCATGATTCGTCCGGATGGAGCTGATCGTTGGCATGACGACTTGCAGGGTAGCGATCCGGAACTCCTGAACCCTGATGAATTACGCCAATTGTTGCTGCAGGCAGGGATCGTTGGCCTTGGTGGCGCCACCTTTCCCACCCATATCAAACTGGCCCCGCCACCGGATCGCCACATTGACACCCTGATTATCAATGGCGTGGAATGTGAACCCTATCTCACCGGTGATCATCGGCTGATGGTGGAAGAAGGGCCAAAAATTGTCGACGGCATTCTCATTCTGCGCCGGATTCTCGAAGTTGATCGAGTAATTCTCGGCATTGAGGACAATAAACCGGATGCCATTGACGTCATGCGCACGCTCTGTGCTGCCACTCCGATCAAGGTTCAGCCGCTACCGCTTAAATACCCGCAAGGGGCTGAGAAACAATTGATTGAAGCCCTCACCGGCCGCCAGGTGCCCAGTGGCAAGCTGCCAATGGACTGTGGCGCCGTTGTCCAGAATGTCGGCACTGCCTGCGCCGTCAGCACGGCGGTACGGCAGGGACAGCCACTGGTGGAGCGGATTACTACCGTCACCGGAGCAGGAATCCGCAATCCGCAAAATCTCAGGGTTGCCATTGGTACCCCCCTGGCCCATCTGATTGATCAGTGCGACGGGTTTACTGACGATCCGGGGAAAATCATTCTGGGTGGGCCGATGATGGGCGCTGCCCAGATCTCCCTCGCGG
>JAWLDI010000190.1:0-4334 GCA_041686715.1 Pelovirga sp. | reverse complement strand
CGAGCCGTCCGGTTGTTCATCGATCTGCTGACAAGGGTGCCAGACCCGTTCACGAATAAGATGAGCGATGTGCCTGTCAAAGTGCACCTGCAGTTCATGCAGCGGCCCTTCGGCAATCAGGCCGAAAGCGGTCCCTGTCAACTGGCTCGGATGATAATCCTCAGGAACTTCGAAACGAAGTGGCTCGATGGTGACACGGTCAATACGGTCAACGGCAAACAAGCGGATTGCATTACGCTTATGCGCATAAGCGCCGATATAAAGGGCATGGTTGTAAAAGAGCAAAGTGTAAGGATCGATCAGATAATCATCACTCGGGCGCTGTGCCGGACGGTATTTGATCCGACAGCGATGCTGCTTCAACAAAGCCTGACGCAGATCGGTGAGAATCTGACGTTGGCAGGAATAATCCTTGTAACCCTGAAACCGCGGAGAAAAAGCTTCAGCGATGCGCTCGAGGTGGGCAACACTGCGGGGCGGCAAGAGCGATCGCAGACGGGTAAAAATTGCCTCGAGATCATCCTGAAAAGGCGTTCCGTGAAGAAATTCCAGTTGCCCGCGGCACAGATACAGTGTCATCAACTCGTCAAGAGACAGGGTCAGCGGCGGAATTTTGCTGTAACCGGCAACAAAGCGATAAGCCACCTGCCCGTCCGGCTGGCGCTCAGTGACCAGCGGGTATCCGGCATCCGTCAGCGCTTGCAGATCGCGATAGATAGTGCGCCTGGTAACCTCGCATTCCTCAACCAACTCTGCAACTGACGCCCCGTAGCGTAGCTCCAGAATACGGATCAGATCATGCAGACGCGCGGCCTGGCTGTATTTTTTTGGTCTACGTCCGGGTTGGCGAGGGGAATTCATCGTCACTCCATGTCTGGTAGAACCACCAATTCGTGCATCTCTATCAAGCACTGTAAAAAAGCAATCAAATCGAGACAAGAAAAATAACTGAAAAAACCACAGCCAGTAAAAGCGGATTTGACAAACTCGGTGCCGCTCAGCAACAATCAATAGAATGAGCAGCAAGGTTTTTCTCTTTCAAGGATATCAATAATGCCATCCTACGAACAAAACGAAACGGTCGTCGTGGTTGATGTTGAAACTACCGGCATGCAGCCCGAACAAGGCGATCGAGTAATCGAAATCGGTGCGGTCAAGATGCGCGGCCGACAAGTTCTAGAGCGCTTTGAACGTTTGATTCGTCCGGCGTTTCTCATCTCCCGTGAGATTGAATCGCTCACCGGTATCAGCAACAGTATGCTTCAGCAGGCACCAACCGCAGATCAGATTCTGCCGGAATTTATTCAGTTTATCGGCGATCTTCCATTTGTCGCTCATAATGCTGCATTTGACCAGAAGTTTATTGAAGCGGAGCTGAGCCTGTTCGGCAAACCCCGACCCTTAAATTTTAACTGTACACTCCAGTTATCCCGCCGCATTTATCCCGGCCTGATCAACTATAAACTGGCAACCCTGGTACAGTACAAAAACCTCACACCGGCGGCGACATTTCACCGGGCCCTGGCCGATGCCGATATGACAGCACAATTGTGGCAGGTCATCAATGAGGATCTGATGAACCTCTACGGGTTTGACTTTCTGCCTTTTGACCTGTTGAAAAAGGCTGCGACCACCAGCAGGGAGCAGGTCAATGATTTTCTTCTGAAAGCCGCCGAAGATGCCAGGCACAATCAACTGGACACGACCGGCAATCTGTTTGGTTAAAGGAGTACAGCATGAACATCCGTATTGAATATTGCAATTCCTGAGGTTATCGTCCGCGTGCCGTCAGTCTGGCGGCCAAAATAGAAGAGAAACTGCCGCTACAGGTTGAAATGATTCCCTCCAGCGGTGGTGTTTTTGAAATCACCGTGGACGACTCCCTCATTCATTCGAAAAAAGCGACGGGCGAGTTTCCGCCGGAGTTTCATATTGTTGAACAGCTGCAACAGATGATGAAATAGGTATTCACGGCAAATTCCGACTCTGCTCCTCGGCCAACTGCCAGAAAGCTCCGACCTGCGGCTTATTGAGGTTGCGACGGCTGGTACACAGACCAACCACGTACGGTTCCAGTTCCGGCGCTCCGGGCAATACCTCAACCTCTTTGCGAAAGGGGCTGCGTTCCAGCACCAGTTGTGGCACAACACCGACACCGGCACCCAGGTGGACCATGGGGATTATGGCCTCGTTGCCGCTTACCTCGGAAGCGATATCAGGTGCGATACGCCGTTGCCTGAACCAGCTGTCGAGACGCCGCCGTGACAGACCGGTGCGTGGCAGAATCAGCGGGATCTGCGCAAGATCCGGTTCATTCTTAATCATTGCTGTATACATTTCTGCGCGCTGTCGAGAGGCAATAAAGAGCAGAGCCGTGGTCATAATTGGCAGGTAGAGGATATCGCCTCTTCCTCGTTCCGGAATGGCCGCTACGGCGATATCCATCTCCCCTGCCTCAACCTGGGCGACGGCCTGCTCGGCGGCCCCGGTATGCAGCTCCAGCTGAACTTTTGGGTGTTGCTGACGGAACGCTTCGAGCAAATCCGGCAATACCGTATAGACTGCCGTTATGGATGCATAGAGGCTCAAGATTCCAGCCACCAGCGGCAGCTGTATCAATTCGTTTTTGAATTCCTGATACTCAAGCAAAGCCCGGCGGGCATAACAGCGAAAACGCTCCCCGGCGTAGGACAGCTCCACCTTGCGATTATCCCGGACAAACAAGTCAGAACCGATTTCCTCCTCAAGGCGCTGGATAGTGCGGGTCACTGCTGATGGACTTAGATGACAGATTCGACCGGCACGGCCGAAGTGTAACTGCTCTGCAACCACCATGAATACTTCCAGTTCCTTAATGTCCATCTTTGCCCTTTGCTATCATTTACTGTATTGCAATATAGCGTACAAAATAAATCAATTTACGCAATACATCAATCTGTTATAGAGTAATGGACGCCAACACAGTGGTCATCCGTTATTCACTGACAACAGATCGTTCTAAACGTCTGCCAACTATCAACACCAAACATCATCAGGAGACTCAACATGGGCCAGAACTACTTCAATTCACTGCCGTTTCGTCGTCAACTTCAGGAACTTGCTACTTGCCGTTTCATGGAAGCTGATGAATTCAGCGATGGCTGTAATTATGCCAAAGACAAAAAAATTGTCATTGTCGGCTGTGGTGCTCAAGGACTTAATCAGGGCCTTAATATGCGTGACAGTGGGCTGGATGTCGCCTACACGTTGCGCAAGGAAGCCATCGAACAAAAACGTCAGTCATGGCAGAACGCCACCGATAACGGCTTCACTGTCGGTTCCTACGAAGAAATGCTCCCGACCGCCGACATCGTCATGAACCTTGCCCCCGATAAGCAACACAGTGATGTAGTAAACACTGTCGTCCCCTTGATGAAGCAGGGAGCAACGTTTTGCTACGCCCATGGCTTTAATATTGTCGAGGTCGGGGTACAGATCCGCAAGGACATCACCGTCATCATGGTTGCGCCCAAATGTCCGGGCAGCGAAGTCCGCGAAGAATACAAGCGGGGCTTCGGTGTACCAACCCTGATCGCCGTCCACGGCGAGAACGATCCCAACGGTGATGGTCTTGAGATCGCCAAAGCTCTGTGTTCCGCCCAGGGTGGTGACCGCGCCGGTGTCCTTGAGTCCTCTTTTATCGCTGAAGTCAAATCCGACCTGATGGGTGAACAGACCATCCTTTGCGGTATGCTCCAGGCCGGTTCCCTGCTCTGCTTTGATAAGATGGTCGCCGGTGGCATAGACGCTCCATACGCCGTCAAACTGATTCAAAAGGGGTGGGAGGTTATTACCGAGTCTCTCAAGCACGGCGGTATTACCCTGATGATGGACAGACTCTCCAATCCGGCAAAATTCAAGGCTTTTGCTCTTGCTGAAGAACTGAAAGAGATCCTGACACCGCTGTTTGAAAAACACATGGACGATATCCTTTCCGGCGAATTTTCGGCAACGATGATGGAAGACTGGGCCAACGATGACAAAAAACTGCTGACCTGGCGCGAAGAGACCGGCAAAACGGCCTTCGAGCAAACCGAAGGCGCCGGCGAGATTTCCGAACAGGAGTTTTACGATAAAGGGATTCTGATGGTCGCCATGGTCAAGGCCGGGGTTGAACTCGCCTTTGAAGTGATGGTTTCCGCCGGCATTGAACCGGAATCAGCCTACTACGAGTCACTGCATGAAACCCCGCTGATTGCCAACACCATCGCCCGCAAAAAGCTTTATGAAATGAACCGGATTATTTCCGATACCGCCGAGTACGGCTGCTATCTCTTCTCCCACGCCTGTGTACC
>JAWLDI010000189.1:0-4350 GCA_041686715.1 Pelovirga sp. | reverse complement strand
ACCCGCTGACGCGCTCCGGTCAGGGCATTAAACAGGGTCGTTTTGCCGGAATTGGGATTGCCCGCCAGGGCAATGGTGGCGGCATTACTCATGACATTCCTCCATCGTTTCTACCATAATGCTATCGGCCTCGTTGTTGCGCAAGGTCAGGGTAAAATCGCGCAGCCGCAAGGCAACCGGGTCCTTCAGGGGCGCCCGCCCGACCACCTTGATTTCGGTACCGGGAATCAGTCCCATATCACGCAGCCGGCGGCTGGTTTCACCGGTCGCGGTAATCGCGATGATGCGGGCTTTCTGGTTGACCAGCAAATTTCTAATAGAATGTTCCATGGCACTCATCCTTTATGGTTATCAATTTCAGTTAAAACTGTTATTAACAGCATCCATTTGAGGACGTCAGCCGCACGACAAATTGGGCTGATTCCTTTGAATGGCGATACTATAGCTAGACCGAACTCGCAAATCTGTGACATATGTCACAAAAGCGAAAGAAAATGATATTGATGTTCAAGATAATCAATCTGCTTGTTGACCTGATCCAACCCCTGTGCCACGCTGCACGTCTTATTTCAACCATCAACCCGCGAGATTTTGACCATGTCCGCACTCACTAAAAACAACAACTGCATCGCCGGTCAAATCTGCTATCGCCATGATTTCGGCCACGGCAAAAAGAGTAAAGCTGAACGCCGCACCCTGATTGCCACAATACTGACCCTGGTGACCATGATCGCTGAGATTCTCGGCGGCTGGCTGACCGGTTCCATGGCTTTGCTCGCCGATGGGGTCCACATGGGCGGACACACCGTTGCCCTGGGCCTGGCGGCGGGAGCCTACTACCTGACCCGTCAACACGCCGGCAACCGCCGTTTGAGCCTTGGCAGCGGTAAAATCGGCGACCTGGCGGCCTATACCAGCGCCCTGCTACTGGGGCTGTCAGTGATCTGGCTGGTGTATGAGTCGATTGGGCGCCTGCTCAACCCTACGGTTCTCCACGCCCGCGAAGCATTGCTGGTGGCGGTTATCGGTCTGATCATCAACCTGCTTTGTGCCTGGTTGCTGGCCGGCAGTCACGATCATCACCATGATCATGGCCATGACCACGATCATCAGCATGAACATCAGGATCACAATCTGCGCGCGGCGCTGGTGCATGTTATTGCCGATGCGGTCACCTCGGTCGCAGCCATCCTCGGCCTGATTGCCGCTTGGGCCTGGGGCTGGAACTGGCTGGATCCCCTCATCGCGCTGGTCGCCTCAGCAGTGATTCTGCGCTGGGCACTCGGTCTGTTGCGCCAGACCGGAGCAATCCTGCTGGACGCGGAGGCTCCCGAAACCATGCGCGAGGAGGTGCGTAAGCGGCTGGAGTCGGTACCCGAGAGCCGGGTCGTCGATCTGCACTTGTGGTCGGTTGGTCAGAATAGCTGGATTCTGGTGGCAGGCGTCGTTTGCCACGGTGATGCTACACCGGAAGACTATAAGAACAGTCTCGACGATATGCCCCGGATCCATCATCCTGTCATCGAAGTATTGCTCTGCCGCGAATGTGATCCTGCACAAATGCACACACACCAACCCGGAAATCCGCTATAGTGTGGATCGGTCATTGACGTTATTCTGACAAAGATGTGTAAAATTTTTATCTGCAACAAGGATTCTTCACCCTCATGCGAACACCCGGATTCAATCAGCAGGGCAGATTTCTGCTGCCTGCCGTCATCATGCTGCTGCTGATCAGCGCCGTCGCTGGTGGCTGGTACTATCTGGTAAAACAGCAGGACAAGCCTGCCGAACACACCTTTGCCACCGTCCAACGCGGTGACATTGAAGATCTGGTTACGGCCTCCGGCACCCTCCAACCGCGCGACTATGTTGATGTCGGCGCTCAAGTGTCCGGGCAGCTGCACCGGATTCACGTTGAAGTCGGAGATAATGTGAAAAGCGGCGACCTGCTGGCGGAGATCGATCCGACCCTGTTCATGGCCCAGGTCGATGCCAGCCGTGCCCAGCTGCGCTACCAGAAAGCCTTGCTCGATGATCGGCGGGCCCAGCTGCAACTGGCGCGGACCCAGCATCAACGCCAACAGAACCTGCTGGCGGCCGGGGCAACGACGGAAGAAAGCGCCCAGAATGCCGCGGCCTCCTATCAATCGGCACAGGCGCAGATCGATATGCTGATGGCGCAGATAGAACAGACCGAATCTACCCTGCGTGCCGATGAGGCCAACTTGAACTATGCCCGGATTTACGCCCCGATGGATGGCACACTGGTCTCCATCAGTGCCCGTCAGGGACAGACCATTAACGCCAGTCAGCAGGCGCCGGTACTGATGCAGATCGCCGATCTGTCGACCATGACGGTCAAAACCCGGGTTTCCGAAGCCGACATCACCCGCCTGCAAGTGGGCATGGAGGCCTACTTTACCACCCTCGGCGGCCGTGACCAGCGCTGGTATGGCAGCCTTTACCGGATTGAACCCACCCCGGTAGTGGAAAACAATGTCGTCCTCTACAGTGCCCTTTTTGATGTTGATAACAGCGACCGCAGCCTGTTGCCGCAAATGACCGCCCAAGTGTTTTTTATCATCGCCGCAGCTCAGGACGCCCTGCTGCTGCCGGCAGCGGTTATCAGTCCGCAAGACGGCGGACAGACGTCATCCGGGACCGGCATGGCAACAGTAACGGTACCGACCCATGACGGTAACCTCGAAAAAAAACAGATCAGTATCGGTATCAGCAACCGGGTCCAGGTTCAGGTTCTTGACGGCCTCAGCGCAGGGGACCGGGTTGTTGCCTCTGCAGATGTCAGCACCGGTCAGGGCGGCACCCGGGCAAGATCCTCCATGGGCGCGCGGCTGCGTTGAAAAACACCATGACACAACCACTGATTGAACTGCGTAACGTCACCAAAACCTATTACCGGGGAGATCTGGCCACCAGGGTTCTGCACGGTATTGATTTGCGCATCTATCCGAGTGAATTCGTCGCTGTCATGGGTGCCTCCGGTTCCGGTAAAACCACCCTGATGAACCTGCTCGGCTGCCTCGATCGACCGACCTCCGGCGACTACCTCTTTATGGGGGAAAACGTAGCAACCCTGCCCAAAGACGAATTGGCACGCTTCAGACGGGAAGAGTTCGGTTTTATTTTCCAGAACTATCATCTGATTGCCACCGCAACAGCACTGGAAAACGTTGAAATCCCTTCTGTTTATGCCGGTGCCCCGCATCCTGAACGGCGCGCGCGCGCGACCCGCCTGCTGACCGAGCTGGGGCTTGAAGATCGCTTGAATTACCGCCCGACACAACTCTCGGGCGGTCAGCAGCAACGTGTTTCTATTGCCAGAGCGCTGATGAACGGCGGCCGGATCATTCTTGCCGATGAACCCACCGGGGCACTGGACAGTCAGAGTGGTGCCGACGTGATGAAGCTGCTGACAGGGCTGTCACAGCGCGGTCATACCGTCATCCTCATTACCCATGAACAGATGATAGCTGATCATGCCGACCGGATTATCGATATCCATGATGGCCTGATTGTCTCAGACTCCTGTCCGGACCCATCCCCCCGCGATTTTTTTGAACCGTCCAGACCGGTCAGATCCCATTCCTATCCGGGAGAACTGGTTGAAGCGACTCGGACCGCCGTACGCTCCTTGCGCAATAACGTATTCCGCACCATTCTCACCCTGCTCGGCATCGTCATCGGCGTTGCCTCGGTGATCACCATGCTCGCTATCGGCGACGGAGCCAAACAGGCCGTGGTTGAACGGATCAGCGTACTCGGCAGCAACCTGCTGATGGTCAGACCGGGGGGGCCCAATATGCGCGGCACCGGCGGCGTAGCGACGCTGGTACCCGAAGACGCCATTGCCGCCGGTGAACTGCCCAACATTATTGCGGCGATTCCCGAGCAGAGCAGTAGTATCACCGTGCGTGCCGGTGAGTTCGACCATCGAACCCGCCTCAACAGCACCTCGACAGATTTCGTTATTGTCCGGCGCTGGAACCTGGTCAATGGAACCTTTTTCACCGCAGGTGATGAGCGCAGCTATGCAACCGTCGCCGTCCTCGGTCAGACAGTTGCCGCGGCGCTTTTCCCGCAGACCGATCCGGTCGGGGAATATCTGCTGATCAACAACATCCCCTTCCAGGTCATCGGCGTAATGGCACCAATGGGAGCCGGACTGGGTGGCACCGATCAGGACGATGTGGTCTTTGTTCCCTACACTACCGGCAACCTGCGCCTGACCGGCCAGCGGCACCTGCGCAACATTACCGTCGCCGTTGATGATGTCTCGCGCATCGAAGCAACCCAGCAGCAGCTTCATCAACTCCTGCTACGGCGCCA
>JAWLDI010000188.1:0-4373 GCA_041686715.1 Pelovirga sp. | reverse complement strand
ACCGCACCCGGCAGGGTAAATCTGAAACAGCTCCCCTTGCCGAGTCCATCCGATTCCACCCGGATGCGGCCCTGATACCGTGCAACAATCTTTTTTACCAGAGACAGTCCCAGACCGCTGCCGGGGTTGCTTTTGCTGAGCTGGGTAAAAAGCTGGAACACGCGCTCGGCATGTTCAGGTTTAATGCCGATACCGTTATCGCGCACATAAAATTCCGCTTCACCGTGTATATTATCGACACCAATCTCAATAGCTGGAGAGGGTTGGTCGCCCATGTACTTGATGGCATTTTCAATAAGATTCTGCCAGATTTGCCCTAACTGCAGCCGGTCACCGGTCAGGGTCAGCGATTTCTTATCGACGGTGACATTCACCCCATGCTTTTGCAGCGGCCCGGCGACCGTTGCCAGACAGGTATCGATCAATTCAGCGTAGCAGATGTTTTCAGGTGGATTGTCGACCCTGTCGACGCCGGTTATTTTCATCAGGCCATCGAGCAACTGTTTGAGCTTTTGCGCCGCGCCGTTGATATAAGCCAGATCCGATTTAAATTTATCAGTGTTGCCGGTCGCCAGACCCTGCTCGAGTTGGCCGATAAATGAAGTAATGGTAATGAGTGGTGAGTTGAAATCGTGGGCGATGATCGAGGCGTATTGTTCGATCTCATCATGTTTTGTCTGCAACTGACGTTGCGTCTGCTGCAGGGTGCGGTTTTTACGGTTGAGTTCGCGGGTCATCCCGGCCAGCTCATTGTTCAGCAAGCTGATTGAGCGCATGACTTCAGAATCGGCGAGGATCGCCTGTTCGCCGTACATCAGGTAGCCGGCCCGGGTTGGGTGAAAAGAACACTGCAGAGCCAGGGAGTTGCTGTCGGCAAGAGCGAAATTCAGTTGCAATGGTGATTTTTCAACCAGATTACTTTCAAGTAATGCCCTGCTTTCCGGTAACAGGAGATTTTTCAAGTCGATATCTTTCAGGTTTTTATCGTGCTCAATCAAGTTTTTAAAGCCCCTGGTACAGTCGATGATGCGCGTGTCGGCGGTCAGGGTGACCAGCGCCACCTGGGTGGAACCGTCTAGCCTGGCGGCGATAAAATCAAGATGATCGGTCATTGTGGACAGGTTGATCATGCCGCGCTCCGAATGGTTCGCATTACCTGGCGGGCTTCTACCAGATCAGCGGCGCAGGCGTCGGCTCCAACCTGTTTGCATAAGTCTCCGGGTCCGCTGAAGGCCCGGCCACCGACAACAATCTTGATTGCGGCAATGTCGGCATCCTGGCGAATCTGCCTGATCAGTTCAACCACCTGGTTGATATTAAAGGGCATGGTGACGGAAAGAGCCAGTACGTCAGGCTTTTCCAGGCGCAGATGATCCAGCAGATCAGCAGCGGGAACGTTGGCCCCCAGATAGCTGACATTCCACCTGTCTGTTTCGAGGATGTCAGCAATCATCATGGCTCCGATTTCATGATACTCATTAGCACAGGCAGCCACCACCGCTTTACCCCGGTAACTCTCCGGCCCAATCAGCACCAGATTGACCGCGGCCATGACCCGGGTCACAATGGCCGAGGCCAGGTGCTCCTGGGCGACGGATATTTTGTTGTTTTCCCAGAGGGTGCCGATTTCATAAAGGGCTGGTTGCAGTACCTGCAGGTAGAAATCGACGATATTTTCAGGATTTTTAACACTGGTTGTGGCCATGTTGAGGCAATGGCGGTGATCGCCGCGCAGGGACGCTACCCTGAACTCGTTTTTGCGTTCGAGCCAGGCACTGTCAACCACGGCAAGGCCATCAAGCTGCTGTTGTGAGAGCTCGATGAGGGTGTCATGCTGATCAATCATCCACTGGTAAACGCAGATGATGTCGGACTGTAACCCGGCGGGGATGAATTCTTCAACGGCAGTGATCCCGCAGCCCAACTCCAGAGGGAAATAATCGTAGGAAAATCCACGGTTGTGATAGGCGCGATAGACCCAGGGAAGGGTCTGCGCCAGCAACTGGTAGTTGCAAACGGTGAAGACCGTGGCCATAAAGGCGCCATGGTGCCGATGATTGTCGTACATCATTTGCAGTGGATTGCCGCCGATCATATTGATGATGGCGCTTTTTTTGTGCATGTTTTCGTCGACAAAAGACGTCATTTCGGGCAGGTGCTGTTGATAGCTGGTGGCTGCAGCAAGCGGGACTGGGGGCAGCATGGCTGCGCGATCGGTGAAATTGCTTAGTGACAGCATGATTATACAGCCTTCCTGGGATTGGAAAGAGTGTCGCCGACATTAACAGATGAGCAAAAATTGCCGACCCTGCAACAAGGACGACAACTGAAATTGTAACAGTCTGACCCTCTCTCTAATACCTGTGAAAAAAATAAAATAAGATGAGATTAATCTACTTCAGGAGGAGGGATGAGTCAAAGTTATTTTTTTATTTGGGTATTTGGAATCCACTGTTGAAAACGATAATTTAAGCTGGGCAGAAGCTCAACTCCAAAATGGGAACTTACTGTTGAATCCTAGAAATCCTAGAAATCAGGGTTTGTCGGAAGGCATCGCTGACCACCGAATACGCCATCAGTTTAATGCAGAACAAGAGATGAGAAAACAGCATCTGACATGACGATTTCGGCGAGTTTTGTCTTTCTATGTAGGTGGTGCCGCCTGATTCAATATTGTCAAACAGCATTGTTCCCGCTAGAATTGCTCCACATTCCCCGCCGACATCTCTTTATAATTACAGACGTCATCCAAACGGAGGGGTTTAGCCCAATAGGGTTTTTTGCGATGGTTGTGCGGCGTAAAAACCCTTACCTCGTTACCCTCCAAAGGATGCTATATGAGTAAGAAACTGGCTCAGGTCATGCGATTCCAAATCACTTTGAATGGAATCGAACCGCCGATTTGGCGACTGATCGATGTCCCAGAGACGTACTCCTTCTGGGATCTACACGTTGCCATACCGGATTCTATGGGCTGGCTGGACTACCACCTACATTCGTTCAACCCACCCCGGAGGCATGGCCGTATAAAATCTAAGATCGGAATTCCTGATGAGGATTTTGATGACGGAGCGGTGGAAGGATGGGAGGTTCCGATATCGAGCTTTTTCATGGAACTCGGAGACACACTGGAATACGAGTACGACTTCGGGGATGGTTGGTCCCATAAAGTTATTCTTGTCGGAATACTCCTAAAGGAGCCGAGTTTTAAATACCCGCGATGTGTTGATGGCCAGAGAGCCTGCCCTCCCGAGGATTGTGGAGGAGTTAGAGGATACGAGGAACTTCTTGATGTCCTAGCTGATTTATCTCACGAAGAGTATGAAGGGCTGGTGGAGTGGTTGAAAGGCCACGCCAAAAACTATTGGCCGTACAAACCAGACGAGTTTATACCAGCATCGGTGAAGTTCGACAATCCGAGGAAACGTTTAAAAATAGCTTTCTCGCATTAATGAGGAGGGTGTAAAAATCTTTGTGTAAATGGTCACAGTCGGTTACAACCCGTAGCCACTGGAGGAACAGAATATGACCATACCCAAAGAGCTGCTCGATGCCCTGATGAAAGATTACAAGAATCCTGAAGATCTCATCGGGAAAACCGGGCTGTTAAAGCAACTGACCAAACAACTTCTGGAGCGAGCCATGCAGGCTGAGATGACCTAACATCTTGGCCATCATAAAAATGCTCCCGTGACCAATCATGCCGGCAACACCCGCAATGGCAGTTACCGGAAAGGCATCAAAGGGGATTTTGGTCGGCTCGATATAGCCGTTCCCCGTGATCGTGATGCCAGCTTTGAGCCGATCATCCTGCCCAAAGGTCAAAGCCGCTTTACCGGTTTTGACGACAAGATCATCGCTCTGTATGCGCGGGGCATGACGACTCGCGATATTCAGGCTCCGGAACTTCCGAGCTGGTATCGAGGCCGGGATCTCTGTCCTCAAGAGAGCTTTTGGGTTAGACCGTTGCACCTGGTCCGGATGGTCTGGATTTAAATGTTACGTCCGGAGCAGTGTTGTCTCCTACAATCTGCTGGCCATGGCACGCATCAGACTGGCCTGAGACCAGCAGACAGGTAAACGGTACATTCGATTCGCTCAGGCGGTCGTACGTCTAAAATTGAGAAAGAGCATTGTAACAACAGCTAATTTCACGTTACCGCCGGTCAAAAAGCCTGGAAACAGATTTTTTTTGACAACGAAAACGTAAACTCTACGTGAAAATCCGGTATTTCCGGACGGACACTAAATAGTTATCAAGCCACTTACCAAATAAGACAACTAGCCATCGAAACCAACCTCGCTACACATAGTTGCTGAGTGCCATTCACCCGCTGTGTTTTCAAGAAGCCAGTCGTGTTCTTATTAGGAGC
>JAWLDI010000187.1:0-4375 GCA_041686715.1 Pelovirga sp. | reverse complement strand
CGGGGATCTTGTAGCCGTGGCCATAGAAGCGGAGGTCAAGCAGGACAATGGCAAGGTGGTGTTCTACAACAGCACCGACCTGAACAAGGTGGGCGAGGTAGAAGTAGGCGCCCTACCGGATATGGTGACCTTCACCCGTGATGGCCAGAAACTGCTTGTGGCCAATGAAGGTGAACCTAACGATGACTATACGGTGGACCCGGAAGGCTCTGTCAGCATCATTGATATTGCCAACGGTGTGGCATCCGCTACTGTCACCACGGCAGGATTTGCTGGATTCAATGACCAGCAGGCAGCGCTGATGGAACAGGGCTTGCGGGTATTCGGCCCGGGGGCCTCACTGGCAGAAGATATGGAGCCGGAGTACATCGCTGTCTCGATCGACGACACCAAAGCCTGGGTCGCCCTGCAGGAAAATAACGCGGTGGCGGAGCTGGATATAGCAGCCGGTGAAATCACGGCCATCGTCCCGCTGGGCTTCAAGGACCACAGCCTGATTGGCAATGAGCTGGATGCCAGCAACAGGGACGGCGGCATCAACATCCGCAACTGGCCGGTCAAGGGCATGTACCAGCCAGATGCCATAACCAGTTATGGTTTTAATGGCAAAACCTATTACATCACTGCCAACGAGGGTGATTCCCGTGACTATGATGGCTTCAGCGAAGAGTTTCGTGTTGCCGATTTGATGCTGGATGGTACCGCATTCCCTGATGCCGCTGAATTGCAGGAAGACGCCAACCTGGGCCGACTGAATGTTACTTCCACTCTGGGCTTCGGGGATACCTGTGATCCATCGGACCCGGCCAATGTAAGCCTGGTAGAGGGCGAGTACGACAAGAGCTACGTTGAGAACAACTGTGTCTATAGCGAGCTCTACGCCTACGGCGCCCGCTCCTTTTCAATCTGGTCGGAAGATGGCAAGCGCGTGTTCGACAGCGGCAGCGAGTTTGAGCGGATTACTGCCAGCCTGATCCCCGACAACTTCAACGGTCAGAACGACGAAAACTCGTTTGATAACCGCTCTGACGACAAGGGTCCCGAGCCCGAAGCTGTTACGGTCGGCATCATCAACGGGCAGACCTTTGCTTTTATCGGCCTCGAGCGTGTGGGCGGGCTGATGGTGTACAACGTGACCAATCCCCAGAACCCGCAGTTCGTTCAGTACCTGAACAACCGGGATTTCTCAGTATCCCAGGAGGATCTTGAGGCGGGAATGGCCGGTGACCTGGGGCCTGAGGGGCTTGCGTTCATCGCAGCTGATGATAGCCCCAATGGCAAGCCAATGCTGGCCGTTGGCAACGAGGTAAGTGGCACAACGACTCTGTTCGGCATCGATGTGATTGAACTGACCGCCGAATAACCCCTGGCGTGTCCCCGACAAGCGCCGGCTGGTCCAAAGCCCCGGCGCTTTTTTCTGTGCCGGAGATAAGGCCCGGGCTGGCGGTTTTCGATCGCGTAAACGAACTGTCTTAATACTTAAACATTACTGTCATAAGTCTGCACTAGGGTGAATGTCCATCAACCATACATATCCGTCGCTGAGCGACGCTGCCAGGAGAGGCCGTCATGAGTTTTATGCACAGAGTTCCAGCCGTTGGTACTGCCGCTATCGCATTTGCCCTTTCACTCAGCAGTTCAGTCAGTGCTGCAGATTCCTCGTTGGCGGATGTCTGCCCCAACCCGATCCGTATGGCCGACACCGGCATCGAAGGCATGGGTCAGCTGCGTGATGCGTTCGGCCCGTTCAGCAAGGAGTTCAGGGCAGTGACCGGCCTTGAGCTGGAGATGTTCTCACTAAGCAATCGAACCGCGGCCGGAAACGCGCTGCAGTTTGATGATGTAGAACTGGTGTTTGCTGGCCCCTCGGAATTTGTACTGTTCAACCAGCGCCAGCCGGTGGACATCCTGTTCACTATTGAGCGACCACACTACGGCAGCAGCTTTTTCGTGAAAGACGAAAACCCCATCAAGAGCCTGGAAGACCTTGAAGGCAAGCGCATTGCTCTGAAAGACGCAGGTTCCACCAGCGGCCATATCATTCCCAGCCAGATGCTGGTCCAGGCCGGCCTGGACCTGGAAAGAGACCTGAACATCATAATGGCAGGTGATGCCCGTATCGCCGCACTGGTCAACGATGATGTGGTCGCCATGGGCGGTGGCAACCGGGATATCGAAAAAATTGAGGCGCTGGACCCTGACGGCAAATACCGCGTCATCGCTAAAAGCGACCGCCTGCCCGGCGACCCCATCGTGATGAGAGGCAACCTTGCCGAAGACTGCAAAACCGGCCTGCGCGAGACACTTGCCGCTAACAGTGACCGTTTGTGGGAGGCACTGATCTCCACAGAGCGCAATAAGGACAAGTTCCTCAACCGGGATTCGTACATGGCGTTCGACATCCAGCCTGCCGACTACGACATTGTGCGCGAAGCCTACGCCAATGCCGGCATTGATCTGAACTGATCCGATGAGCGCCATCACCATCCGCAACCTCAATAAATACTATGGCCCTCTGCATGTGCTGCGGGCCCTGGATCTGACCATCGGGAGTGGGGAAGGGGTTGTCTTGCTGGGGGCCAATGGTTGTGGCAAATCAACCCTGATGAAATGTCTGAACGGGTTGGAGAAGCCTCAGTCCGGAACCATTGCCATTGACCAGCAGGCAGTGACCACTGCCCGGGGAAAACAGCTGCGCAAGATCCGGCAGGGGGTGGGCGTGGTCTTCCAGCAGTTCAACCTGGTTGAGAACCTGACGGTGTTTCAGAACGTGCTCTACGGTGCGATGGGCCAGCGCCCGGGCGGATTGCTGACGGTTTGGAACTCCCTGGCCCCGGCTGAGTTTCGTGAAAAAGCCATGCATTGCCTGAGTCGGGTGCGGATGGCTGACAAGGCAAATCATCGTTGCCGGGATCTGTCGGGCGGCCAGCAGCAGCGGGTCGCCATTGCCCGAATGCTGATGCAGAACCCCAGGGTTATTCTGGCGGATGAGCCGGTCGCAAGCCTGGATCCCAAAGCCGGGATTGAAGTGATGGATTTGCTCTGGGAAGTGGTGCAGGAACACAAGATGACCGTTTTCTGCACTCTGCATCAGCTGGAGCTTGCCCAGAACTACGCAGACCGGATTGTGGGCATGAAAGCAGGGCGGATCATTCTGGATTCAAATCGGGACAGGTCGGACAACGAATCACTGGCTCAGCTTTATCAGGGTGACACCCGGGTAGATGGTACTTCAACTAATGATGAAGACTGTTCCACTGATAATGGCCGCTCTATTATCAATAATAAATCCATTGTAAATGACAATTCTTCGGAGATTGCATGAATAATAATCAGTCTCTGGAAGATTATACGCCACCTAGGATTACATCACCCTCCTGGTTTTCAGGATTTATTCTTCTTGTTTTTGCTTTTTTATTCATACAGGGTTTCAGTACTGCAGAAATATCATTGGAGCGATTAATAAAAGGGGCCAATAATCTAACTGTATTCCTGGGCCAGGCGATACCACCTGACTGGTCCGATATGGATGTCATTGCAGAGGCCATGCTGGAAACTCTGTATATGGCGATTGTGGGCGTTACTATCGGGGTTATATTAAGCGTTCCTTTTGCATTGTTGGCTTCACGGAATACGACACCGCATCCTGTTGTGCGCACCGTAACCCGGTTCCTGATAGCCACCATGCGGACCATACCGGATCTGATCTGGGCGCTGATCTTTGTGGTGGCGGTTGGGCTCGGGCCCCTGGCGGGTATTCTTGCCATCATTCTGGACACTATCGGTTTCGCTGCCCGCTTCTTTTCCGAGCGCATCGAGGAAGTCCGACCCGGCCCGGCCAATGCCCTCACCGCAAGCGGTGCGGGCAGGGTGTCAGTGATTGCGGGCGCCATTCTGCCGGAGACTCTGGCGTCCATGTCGGCCACCAGCCTTTACAGTGTTGAGAAGGCGATCCGTTCGGCGGTGACCCTTGGACTGGTGGGTGCCGGCGGCATAGGAGTGGAGCTGTCAACGGCCATGCGTCTGTTCCAGTACGATAAAGCCTTCTCCATTATTCTGGTTGTGCTGGTTGTTGTTATAGGGTTTGAGCAGCTCTCATCTATGATTCGGAAACGAGTTATTTGAACTGGAACTGTCACATCTGATTTAAGCCTGGTAGATGCCATGTAACTGAATATATCTTCTTATATTCAGGTTTTTTTGCTGAGCGTTTTTCTTTAAACGATAAAGTTAAATGAAATAAAACTGCCTCGAATATGTAATTGCCCTGAAATAAATTACCGATAAGTTAGGGTCTCAAAGCTTGAAGCAGTTCATTGATGAACAGCTGAAGAGGGGGCGTTATTTCCGGGAAAAGTCCGGGGTCGTTTCCAGA
>JAWLDI010000186.1:1205-4380 GCA_041686715.1 Pelovirga sp. | reverse complement strand
CACGAAATTGCCGACGGTGGCCACCTGGAGCAGTTCCCTGTTGATATCTTTCAAACCGGTTCGGGCACCAGCAGCAACATGAACGCCAACGAGGTGATCGCCCACCGCGCTGCCCAACTGCTCGGCAAATCGATGGCGGCGAAAACCGTCCACCCCAACGATCATGTCAATATGGGGCAGTCGAGCAATGATGTATTCCCCAGCGCCATTCATATCGCCTGCGCTGAAGAACTCCATCAAAAGCTCTTGCCGGTACTCGATCATTTTTTTCAGCACCTGAACGATAAGGCAGAACAGTTTGAAGGCGTTCTCAAGATCGGCCGCACCCACCTTCAGGACGCCACCCCAATCCGCCTGGGCCAGGTTTTTTCCGGCTACGTCCGCCAGGTTGAATTGATGCAGGAGCGTCTGTCCGCGAGCTCAAGTGGACTCTATGAATTAGCACTGGGGGGGACCGCCGTCGGCACCGGCATCAATACCCATCCCCGATTTGCTGCTACTACCATTGGCGCCATTGCCCGCGAAACCCGCCTGCCGTTTCGTGAAGCAGGGAATCATTTTGAAGCTCAGGGAGCCAAGGATGCCCTGGTAGCGACCAGCAGCAGCCTCAAAGATTGTGCTGTAAGCCTTTATAAGGTTGCCAACGATATCCGTTTTCTCGCCAGCGGCCCACGCTGCGGGATCGGTGAACTGATTCTGCCGGCAGTACAACCGGGCAGTTCAATTATGCCGGGGAAAATCAACCCGGTGATGGCAGAAAGCCTGATGCAGGTGTGTTCCCAGGTCATCGGCAACGATGCCACCGTGTCACTGGGAGGCTTGTCGGGGAATTTTGAGTTGAACGTGATGATGCCGGTGATGGGATGGAATGTGCTGCAGAGTATCGAGCTGCTCAGCAATGCCATTCGTGCTTTTGACGAAAAATGCCTGCAGGGGCTGCAGGCCGACGATAAACGCTGCGGCGATCTGCTCGAACAGAGCCTGGCCCTGGTCACGGCGCTGGTACCGGAAATCGGCTACGATCGATCTGCCGAACTGGCAAAAGAGGCACACAAAACCGGGCGGACATTGCGTGATCTGGCTCTGGAAGACGGGGTTGATGAGGAGGTTCTTGATCGGCTGCTTGACCCGGCCAGTATGACCAGACCGTCAGCCCCAGGCTGATTAGTTGCCGAATCAGAGACGGCACATGCTTGAAATCCGGATGCCATGAGGTGGCCATGACAGGCTAACCCCTCAGGAAAGGACATTCGTCGTGAACATTGAACTCTTAGGAAGTCTGTTGCTGTGGAGCTCTGTCATCAATCTGGGCATTCTTGCTGTGTGGTTTGCCCTCTTTTCCCTGGCTCGCAACTGGATGTATAAGCTGCACAGCCGTTGGTTCAGGCTGTCAGATGAACAGTTTGATGCCCTTCATTATGGTGCCATGGCTTTCTACAAGATCGGCATTCTGCTGTTGAATCTGGTTCCCTACATTGCCGTGCGCTTAAGCTCCGGGTAACAAACAGCTATCAGGAGACACGCTTCAAGGTGGCAAGAATCCCTGTCGCCAGCACCTGCTGTTGCCACCGCTTCAGCAGTTCCAACCCGGCCAGCTCGTCCACATCCTCCGGATTATGTGTCGCTAACGTTTCCAGCAGGGCATTATTGATCAGCACGCCGGGATCAAGCTGCAATTCGGCCGCCTTTTTGGCACGCCATTTTTTCAATGCCTTCATTCGATCTTCCACTGCCGGAGCGACCTCTTTTCTGATACTGCGCGGGTAGATTGGCAATTGTTCCTCCGCCAACTCCAGGGCTTGCCCGATCTGCTGCAGCAATAGGCCACCATAACGCCCTGCCAGGCGCGACGGCAGCCCGTCAATGCCTTCCAACTGGTTGCGCCCCTCGGGCAGAAGCCGCGCCAGTTCGAACAGCGGCTTGTTCCCCAGCACCTTGTAGTGAGGAGTGTTCCGCCGTCGGGCTTCATCATCGCGCCATTCCAACATATTTTCGAGCGCTGCCAGCTGGCGTGGTTTGAGGGAGCCGGCACCTTTAAAACGCAAAAACAAGGGGCCCTGCTGAGAAGAAAAGCGCACCTGCTCAAGCAGCTCACATTCTTCTTTAACCCATTCCAATCTGCCTTTTTCCACCAGTTTATCTTCAAGCAAACATGCCAGATCATGAAGATAGCGGGTATCTTCGGCAGCATAGCGGATCATGTCGTCTGACAATGGGCGCAGCGACCAGTCGGCACGTTGAAAACGTTTGTTCAGTTCCACGCCATAATATTTTTTTAGCACATCTGCCAGGCCAAAACGCTCCTCGCCGAGGAACTGGCAGCTGATCATGGTATCGAACAGCCCGCTGACAGAAATCCCGAAATCACGCCCCAGGGAGCGGATATCATAATCAGCGGCGTGAAAAATCTTACGCTGATCAGGGTTGGAAAATATCGGCTTGAGTACCTCTAAATCAGAAAGCTCCAGCGGATCGATCAGTATCGTTTGCTCCGAGGTGGTAAATTGCAGCAGACAGACCTTTTCCTGATAATTATGCATGGAGTCAGCCTCGAGATCGACGGCGATGGTTTCATGTTCGGCGAGTTCGACGGCAAAATCTGCAATTTCCGTAGCGGTGGTTAAAATTGTGGGTAATGACATTGATTTGTTGTCCTTATCGTTTATGATCCGCAAGTCACATGCCTTACCGATCTAACCTTCTCAAATACCTTCTTATGCGCCCCATGCAGCGCCAACAACTCGAGCTCCTCGCGGGTCTTCCACTGAGTTTGCGTTTCCGCAACCAGTAAACTATCGCTTAAATCCACCAGATACACTAATGATTCAAGTTTGAAATGGCTGTACATATGGTAACTGGTTCCGACCGGGACCGGATCACCGGCCAATCCCAGCTGGGACAAAAATCGACGCACCATGACATCTGCATCTGTCAGCTGCTCCAGATCAATGGTTGGAAACTCCCACATCCCCCCGAGAAAACCAGCAACCGGGCGCCGACCGACCTGCAACCGCCCCTGCCGTTGCAGCACCACGACCGCCTGATAGCGGGTAGGTACCGATTTTTTCTTGGTTTTGAACGGAATCTCCTGTTGCAGTCCCTGCTGATACGCCAGACAAAAGGTGTTCACCGGACATGCTTCACACTGCGGTTTGGTCGGCAGACAGATCATCGC
>JAWLDI010000186.1:0-1105 GCA_041686715.1 Pelovirga sp. | reverse complement strand
GCTGCTGATACCAGCCGAGCAGGGCACGGCCAAAGGCGGCCTGGGCAAAGTGGAAATCAGACAAGGTTGGCCAGCACCTTCAGGGTCGTTGCCATCTCCTCTTCGTTTCCGATAGAGATACGCACCCCATGACTTAAGCGCGGGTCGGAGAAGTACCGCACGAGGATTTTCTCGGTATATAGAGCGTCATAAATACGCTTGCCGTTGTCATCGGGAGGGCTGACAAACAGGTAGTTGGCTTGCGATGGTATGACCTGATAACCGCAGCTGATCAGTTTATCGCGCACCTCATCACGGTTGCGGCAGATTCTGGCGACCGTGGTGCGGAGATAATCCTGATCGTGCAACGCTGCGCTTGCCGCCGCCAGGGCAAGGCGATCAAGGTGATAGTGATCACGGATCTTGTCCAGCGCCGCCACCACGTCAGGGCGCGCCACCGCCAGCCCCAGCCGCATCCCGGCCAGGCCGTAGCTCTTTGAAAAGGTACGGGTAACGACCACATTTTCATGTTGCTTGACCAGTTCCAGCGCTGACTCGCGGGCGAAATCGACGTAGGCTTCATCGACCACCAGCACGCCGCTACAGCGCTGCGCCAGATCAGCGATGGTATCGTTAGCAAAGGCACAGCCCAAGGGCGCATTAGGACTGGTAAGAAAAAACAGCTTGCCGTCATAACGATCAGGAAAGTCAATCCGGCCATCATCCGATAAGGCAAAGGCCCGCACCCTTGCCCCCTGAATCTCCGCCAGGGTCGCGTAATAGGAGTAGGAGGGGTGAACATAGGCGATTTCCTCCCCTTCAGCAGCAAAGGCACGAATCAGGTTGTTGAGCAGCTCATCGGAACCGTTAGCCATAACCACCCAGGACGGATCAACTCCATACAACTCTGCTGCCACCTTGCGCGCCTCCTTACTGCCGGCATCCGGGTATTTGCGTAAGGCACCACCATCATCACCCAGCTCCTCCCAGATTGCCGCAACCACCTGTGGCGACGGCGGATACGGGTTCTCATTGGTATTCAGCTTGATCCAACCCGGACCGTCGGGCTGCAAGCCGGGCACGTACCCGGCCATTTCGGCGATATTTTTACGTAATGGCAGCATAG
>JAWLDI010000185.1:0-4422 GCA_041686715.1 Pelovirga sp. | reverse complement strand
TGTAGGAGCAATGATTATTCTGCTGCATTACATGGAGGGGAATGGCAAGAGAAACAATTTGAAGCCCTTCAGCACCTTGACACAGACTAAATAGAGTATATACTAAATTTGACATGTGGAAAATATTCGAACATAAACGTGTTGATAAAGCCTTGGCTTCCGCGCCGGTCGAGGTTCTGCAACGCTACGAGAAGTGGAAGGATATTGTAAAGATCTCAGGTCCTCAAGGATTGAAGCTGATTCGAGGGTTTAACGATGAGGCATTGTCCGGCAATTGGAAAGGTTTTCGATCATCCCGTTTGAATATTCAGTATCGGGTGATTTATAGGGTGCAAAAAGACCAGGTGTTGGTAGAGGTTGAACGAGTGACACCCCACGACTATCGGAGGTGATGAATGAGTGAATATCGTAAAGCGATCAAAAGAATTGATGTTTCGACTGGTGACTCGGTTCGTATCTTGCGGGAGTTGCAGGAAATGAGTCAGAACGATTTGGCTGCGCTGACCGGCGTTCCGCAATCAACAATATCAGCCATCGAAAATGGTCGTGTACGCCTTGGTGTTGATCGCGCCAAAGTGTTAGCCAGGGCATTGCGCTGTCACCCAGCGGTGCTGGTTTTTCCTGGCTGGGATGTAGAGCAAGAATCTGCAGCATAACCATTAATTACACGTGACCAGCTACGCTGTCGCGTGAACATGGGCTTCTGTTTTTTGGCAAAAGGCAAATCTGAACTCACGAGTTGTACTCCAACGGTAAGGCAAAGAAGTTTCCTGCGGATGTCGCATCAAGAACTGCCAGGAAGCTTGAATACCTAAATTTGGCGGACTTGAAAATGCCGCCCGGCAATCGCCTTCATCCTCTATCGGGAAACAGGCAGGGGCAGCATGCAATTTCAATTAATGATCAGTGGTGTATCTGTTTTCGTTTTGAAAATGGCGATGCGTATGAAGTCGAAGTGTGTGACTACCACTAAAGAGAAATGATGACTATGGCTATTCCTAACACAGTCGGCATGAAGCGCAAACCAACTCATCCGGGAGAAATGCTGAGAGAGGATTTTCTGCCGGACTATGGTCTGACCGTTTCCGGGCTGGCCGAATCTTTGGGTGTCTCTCGTCAGTCAGTTAATGAGTTATTGCGTGAGCGGCGTGCTGTTAGTCCTGAAATGGCGCTTCGGCTTGCCCGTTTGTTTGGTAATTCGCCGGAATTCTGGTTGAATGCGCAGCGATCTGTTGATCTTTGGAATGCGGCTCAGTCGGTCAAGGAAGAAGTGGATCGCATAAAGCCGCTGCATGCGGCATAACCAAGCAATCAACACGAACGGAAAATACTTCTGCAATAAGTTTAAATAGTTCGGTGGGCCATGCAAACACGCGTCATTGCCGGTTCTCAGGGTTTGTTGTAGGGGCGATAGGCGTATTGCCCGCTTGTATCATTCAACATCAAGGTCAACGTCGCGGGGTCGCGGCCCCGCCCGCCGCCATACTTTTGGCAAACGCTCCAAAAGATCTTTCCACTGCGTGGAGCACTTGCAATACGCATGGTGCAGAGCGTTGATCACTGGCAGGCAATAGCAGATGGTCGCTACCACTTTTCACGAAAAGCGACAGGCTCCCGCTCTCACTTCGTTCGCCAGGGGGTGTAGGGCGTTATCTCGGTGGTAAAGACGCGTTCAGTTGGTGCACTACGGTTGGTTTGTTAGAACCTTTGCGTTATTCACCTCAAACCACCAGCCCCGGCGCCCGTCACCCAAAGGCCGCTTGAGCGCAGCGCGAACCGCCGGTTACCGCTTTTCCACCATGTTCATAACCGCCAGCAACAGCCCCAGGGTGATAAACGCACCGGGCGGCAGGATCATCAGTATGACCGGCTGATAGCCGGCGCCGAAAACCGAAAAGCCGAGTAATTCCCCTGCTCCAATCAATTCACGAATGCCGCCGAGAATAAAAAGTACCAGGGTAAAACCGGCTCCCATGCCGAGACCGTCAGCGACCGCTCGACTGACCGGATGTTTGGAGGCAAAGGCTTCAGCACGTCCGAGAATAAGGCAGTTACAGACGATCAGGGGGATGAAAATTCCCAGCGCCTGGAAGAGATCATAGGCATAGGCCTCCATTGTCAGTTGAACAACAGTAACAAATGAAGCGATGATGAGGATGAAACAGGGGATCCGAACCTTGTCCGGAATCAGATGACGCATCATGGCGACGACGGCATTTGAACAGACCAGGACAAAGCTGGTGGCCAGCCCCATGCCGATACCGTTTTCTGCAGTAGTGGTAACGGCCAGTACCGGGCACAGTCCCAGGAGCAGTTTGAAAACGGCATTTTCCTTCCAGATGCCGCGGTTGAAATCAGTTGCCAGACTCATTGGTCACCTCCGTGAGCACTGATTTTCTCTTCATGTTCGCGGTAAAGCTCGAGACCAGTGCGTACCGCCCCGACAACCGCCCGGGCGGAAATCGTGGCACCGGTCAGCTGGTCGAAGTCGCCCCCATCCTTCTTCACTCGCCAATCACTGTTTTCAAGGGTTTTATTGGTAAAGAGCGCTTTGTACCAGGGTTCACTGATTTTATCCCCGAGTCCCGGTGTCTCGGCGTGGGTAAGAATCTCAATTGCATGGACACTGTGATCGGGACGGACGCCAACCATAACTGCAATGTTGCCACTGTAGCCGTCGGGAGCAACAACCTGAAACGCAGTACCGGTGAGTTGCTGATCCTTTCGGCCCCGGTAAAAGGTTGTGTCAACAGGTCTTCCCTGGCGATCTGTTCCGGTTGTAATAGTTATGGTGTCCGCGTCCGGATGGTTGTCAAATTCGGGTAACACCGCACTTAAGGCACGCAGCATCTGCAGTCGACGCTGTTCGGCAATCGGTTCGCGGGTGACGCTTTCAACCGCCGCCAGAATGACGCCGGAAACAGCAGCAATGAGGGTCAGGGCAATGACCAGGCGCAGAAATTCCTTCATTGTACCCCTCCGCGATCACGACTGCGTCCACCGTAGATCTCTGCTCTGGTATAGCGATCGATCAGCGGGGTTGTCGCGTTCATCAGCAGAATAGCGAAAGAGACCCCTTCGGGATAGCCGCCGAACAGACGGATGAGTACGGTCAGCAGACCACAGCCGCAGCCGAAAATCAGCATTCCTCTGGCAGTGACGGGTGATGTCACCATGTCAGTGGCCATAAAAAAAACGCCGAGCATTAAGCCGCCGGTCAGTAGGTGAAACAGGGGGCTGGGGTAGCGGGTTGGATCAATCATCCAGAATATTCCGGCCATGACAACAACGCTGCCGATAAAACTCACGGGGATATGCCAGGTAATCACACGTTTGATGATAAGAAAAATGCCTCCCAGTAGAATAACCAGGGCCGAGACCTCACCGAGGCTGCCAGCCATCAGACCGTAAAAGTAACGATCAAAACCACTGGTTGCAACATCAGGCAATTGACCGGTAAGCATCACTGCCGATTTCATTTCACCCAGGGGGGTGGCGCTGGTAACGGCGTCGACCCCCATGGACAGGGGAGCGGGAGCTGTCCAGCTGGTCATCTGCACGGGGAATGAAATCAACAGCACTACCCGGGCAACCAGGGCCGGATTGAAAGGGTTATAGCCGAGGCCGCCGTAGATCATTTTGCCGATGACGATAGCGATGGCAGAACCCAGCAGAGCCATCCACCAGGGGCTTGAGGGAGGAAGGTTGAGGGCCAGCAGAATCCCGGTCAGGGCTGCCGAGCCGTCACGGATGGAAACAGGCTGCTGCATCAGTTTGCAACACAAGGCCTCACAGACAACGCATCCCAGGGTGCAGAGCAACAGCACCTTAAGAGCCGGCAGACCGAAAAAAACCACGGCAACGGCTACCGCCGGCAGGAGTGCGTAGATCACCAGGCGCATGATCCTGTCAATAGTTACACCGCTGTGGATATGCGGCGATGAAGAAATATAGAGGGCTTTGTCCACGTTACTGCTTCCTTTTATGTTCCATGATCGTCCCCTTGATTTCGCGGATCGATTGCACCAGTGGCAGTGTGGCGGGACAGCTGTAGGTACAGCAGCCGCATTCTATACAGTCAAGGGCGTTGTGATCTTCCGCCTTTTCCACCAATCCAAGTCGTGCACACAGAGCTATAACCGTCGGTTGAAGACGAATCGGACACACATTGACACAACGGCCACAGCGTATGCAGGGGCCAGGCTTTTGTAGTTGTATATCTTTGCGGCGTAATACCAGCAATCCGGAGGTGCCACGAATCACAGGGACCGCGAGGGAGATCTGGGCAGCGCCCATCATCGGCCCACCCAGAATGATTTTTCCAGGATCGTCAGTAAACCCGTCGCACTGATCAATCAGATGGGCCAGGGGGGTACCAATGGCAACCCTGAGATTTTGCGGATTGCGGATTCCTGCTCCGGT
>JAWLDI010000184.1:0-4494 GCA_041686715.1 Pelovirga sp. | reverse complement strand
GAAACTTGAACCGTTTCGTCCCGGTCGTTATGATCCAGGCGACTGTATAGACAGTGAAACCTCAACAATCAACTCCGGCACGGGTTCCGGGTCACAAGGCTTCGTATACGTTCACATTGTAATGCTAAAACAGCTATAGTTCAAATGCAGCACTGATAACTGAAAAAACGATCTAACGCACCGCAGATAACACAACGGCAAAAAAAGTGCCAGATTCATTTTCACTGGAGGCAACGCTTTGAAATCCAATCCGTTGTTATCTCACTACCCCATTACCTCTTGAATCTAGGGATTTATCAATCCTTCGAGACTGTGCAGCAAAACCGAAAATGGATGGAAATTTTGTGGTTCCTCCACCATTAACGACTGACGCGCATTATCAATAAAACGGATTTTGGCGCGCCGCTGGCTGAAATAAGCTTCGGGTCGCCCAGCTGATTCCAGCGCCACCTGATGAACCAGTTTTACATTCACTGCGTGCAGGGCACTGACCAGGGATTCGCGTGCCTGACGATCCCAACTGTCACGCACCGGCACTTTAGCGAGCTGGGTGAGCAGGGCCTCAATATTAATCTGCTGATCGACCACCACTTTGATCCGGGCCAGGGTTTCGAGATCCTGACCCGAGCTGTCAACCATGCACAGAAGCGGGAGAAAATCAACCAGGTTATCAAGCACGGAAAATTTGTAGGCGATATCCGGACTTAATCCCTCATTCTGCAGAGTCTTTTTATCCTCACGGCACTTCTGCCAGACGGCGGCATGAAGCACATTGGGCAGCAGGCCGGCATACGTCTCAAGCTGTCCACTGATCCGTTCCAGATCCGCTGTGGTAGAGGGGATATTCATACTGTTACCAAGGGCATAAACACAGAATGCCGCAAGCAGATTTTCGAGTTTCAACAACAACTCGTACTGACGCTGTGACCTTATCTTGTTGTCCAGAGCAAAAACGGCCTGGCGCAGGTCCGGGCCACTCAGGAGGCTGTCGAAAATCAGATAAGCACTGGCAACAGTCACCTGAGATCGCCCGGTCAACCGACTTGCTGTCTGGAGAAAAGCACTGCCTGCCTGGTCTACAACCCGGTTAGTCAGCATTGTAGCAGTTATTTCCCGGGCCAGCGGGTGGTGTGGAAGGTACCCGTGGAAACGTTCCCTGATCTGCTCGGGAAAGTAATCGTACAGCAACTGACTGACAACCTTGTTATCAGGCAGATCGGCCTCAAGTAAGCCCCTATACAGAAACATCTTGCTGTAAGCGAGCAGAACGGCCAGTTCAGGGCGTGTCAGCCGGTTCGGTTGGCGCAGGGCGACATCTTTACGACTCGGCAGACCTTCACCGCGCCGGTCAAGAAGTCCGGCCCGGCTCAGCCGGTCAATCAGCTCCAGATGTGGTTCGACATCTTTGACGATCCGCAGTTCGTCCAATGAAATTGACAGGGTCTGGGTATAATTATTGGCCAGAACATCCTGACAGACCGCTTCCTCAATTTTTGCCAGCAAGGAATAACCCTCTTTAAGCGACCGGACCTTTCCTTTCTGTCGCAACAGTCGCAACAGGATTTTGAGATTGACTTCATGATCAGAACTGTCGACACCACCGGAGTTATCAATGGAATCGGTATTGATCCGGCCACCTTTAAGCGCAAACTCAATCCGACCGGCCTGGGTCAGTCCTAGATTGCCACCTTCGCCAACTACCCTGGCTCCTAGTTCGCAACCATCTACCCGCACAGCATCATTGGCGCGATCACCCGCATCCTCGTGGCTCTGATTAAGGGCCTTGACATAGGTGCCGATGCCACCATTCCAGAGCAGGTCAGCCGAAGCGGTCAACAGCAGCCTGATCAGGCCGGGGGGGTCAATGCTTTTGTAGCGCACTCCCAGCCACTTCGCCACCTCGGCAGACAAAGGTATCTCTTTGAGCTGTCGGGAATATACTCCGCCCCCTTCAGAAATCAGCTCTGTGTTGTAATCTTCCCAGGTAGAACGAGGCAAGTTGAACATTCGCTGGCGTTCCTGCCAGGAAACTTCCGGATCAGGATTCGGATCAAGAAAAATGTGCCGGTGATCAAAAGCCGCCAGGAGTCTGATTTTTTTCGACAACAACATGCCATTGCCGAAGACGTCACCACTCATGTCGCCGATACCTACCACCGTGAAGGGTTCAGACTGGATATCATGGTCCATTTCGCGGAACAAACGCTTGACGCTCTCCCAGGCGCCGCGAGCGGTGATTCCCAGTTTCTTATGATCGTATCCGTGAGAACCGCCACTGGCAAAGGCATCACCCATCCAGAAATTATACGATTTACTGACAGCATTGGCGGTATCGGAAAGGTGGGCGGTACCTTTATCGGCGGCAACAACCAGATAAGGATCTTTGTCATCGTGGGGAATCACGCCATCCGGGTGGACAATATTGTCACCGATACGGTTATCGGTCATATCAAGCAGGCCACGCATGAAAGTTTCGTATGCCTCTTTAACAATCCGTCCCATCTGCTCACGATCAGCACTGGTGCGCTTGGTCACGAAACCACCTTTTGATCCCTCAGGAACAATAACCGCATTTTTGGTCATCTGGGCCTTGACCAGGCCCAGGACCTCCGTTCTGAAATCATCCGGCCGATCTGACCAGCGCACCCCACCACGGGCAACCTTTCCACCACGCAGATGTATCCCTTCCATAGAAGCCGAATGAACATAGACCTCATACAGTGGCCGCGGTGCCGGCATATCGATAACACCTAGGGAACTGATCTTGAGGGAGATGAAATAATCCTCCTTGTCACAGCGGACAAAGTAATTGGTTCTGATAGTCGAATCGATCAGGTTAAACAGGGTACGCAGGATCTTGTCTTCATTGGGATTACTGACCTCCTCAAGCACGCTGACCAGTTCCTGGCGGATCGGTGAAAGAACCTCGACTTCGCGAGCCATCGGATCTTCCCATGCCGGATCAGGCTTGAAGCGTCCTTCAAAATAGCGATACAACAGCTGCGCTGCAGCAATATTGTTGACCAGGGTTTCCGCCACGCGTTTTTTCGAGTACGGGCTTCCCAGCTGCAGGTAGTAGTTACGATAGGCTCGAAAGACATCGATCTGTCGCCAAGACAATCCGGTCGGCAACAGCAGTCGATGCAGGTAATCGTTTTCTGCCTCGGCACTGTTAAGAGCCCGCAGTGTCTCTATCAACTGTGCCTTGATCTGCGCCATCGGCAGACTCCTGGCAGTATCGGCACGCAGAGAAAAGCTTTTGATGTAAACCGGCTGGTCATTAATGACCAGGTCAGAATCAACCTGGTGCAGCACATACAAGTCGAGATTCTGCAGAAAAGGCATCAGATCATTGAGATAGTTCCGCTCAAGGCTGTAATACTGCAACCGGAAGTAATCACGCTGATCATGGAAAGGCCCCCAGAGATCGAAAACATCTTCCTGAAAATGAAGCAGTTTTTCGATATTGCGTAAGTCACGCACGGCAAATCGCGGTTCATTACGGGCACGATAATCCTTGCCAAAAGCCTTAATGTAAGTATCCCAGGTAGCAAAAGATTCAGAATTGAAGTTTTTTTCCAGCAAGGTTCTGAATTTTAATTTCCAGGGCATAGTCATTCGCGTCAACCCCTGCTCGAGCTTGAGCAGATCGACCTGAATCTCCCTGCGGCATAACTGTAAATTAACATGCAGGGTTAAATAATCTGAGGCCGCATGAATCAGCCGGATATCAACGCTATCCGCCTTGAAATACCGACGCATATAAGCCTCAAGTCGTTCGATATGCTCGGGCATGTAATATTCATTGGGCATAATCAGTAACAGGGTTACGCCATGTTCTGCCGTTGTCGGCGCGATAACCACTTTCACGCCGGCCTGGCGGTGCATCTGGATAAAGGAACGCAGCATCCGCCGCAGTTCATCTTCCTGCATCAAAAAAAGTTCAATTTTCGGGAAGCTGTTGATGATCTGGACGGTCTTGCGATAGTTATGACTGTCGCGAATAATATGTAATTGACGCTGTGCCTTTTCAATCCGATCCCGCAGGGCCGGTATCATGAAACTGTTTTCATCAATACTTTTCTGAGTGTAAAAACCGAAGAAACAGTGCTCCCGGTAACCTGTACTGATTTTTTCACGAAAACCCAGGTATGTCAGACGTTCGAAGCGATGCAAAGGGCAACGGAATTCCGTTCTTTCAACATCGACGGTTTTACCATGCCCGAGCAGCGGAAAGACACGATCCACCGTCAGCTTGAAAGGCTTATCCGCCTTGTGAAATGGCTCAAGATAGAAGTCTGTCAAACCGTAGGCTTTATTTTTTTCCTGCTTGAAACGATCGATATTATCGGCTGATGCATAAGTAAAGCTGCGCGTTGCCACGGGGATGAAGTTGTCCTGCTGCAACCAGTCAAAAAGATCCTTGTAGGGTGAAAACTCCTCATTTTCAGCAAGTTGATCAAATTTTTCGAGCATGGCCGGACGGTCCTGATA
>JAWLDI010000183.1:0-4506 GCA_041686715.1 Pelovirga sp. | reverse complement strand
GAAAGTGCTGTACCAGTTGCGCGGTATGTTCAGCATCCGGGATCAAGGGATCAGGCTCACGTGGTTTATGTCCGGTCTGTTGTGGATCACTATCAGCTATCTTTGCTGAAAGCTCTGACCCTCGCAGAACCAACAGAAAACGATATTTCTTGACGGGTTCAATAAACAGCTCGACTCCCGGCAACTCGATCTCGCGGAGTATTTCGCACAGTTTGCGGTTCGTACTGGTGTCAATCCGTCCCGCTCGGCGATCGGTAATTAAACCGGAATCATCCACTGTACAAAAGTTTCCCCGTGCCGCTACATCGCCATCTTGGAGATTGAAACCACTACCCAATGCCGACAATACCCCCCGGCCTACCTGATACTGTCGCGGGTCATAACCGAACAAAGCCAGGTGAGACGGACCGCTGCCCGGGGTAATCCCTGTTCCCACCGGTTGGTGCAAACCACCTATCCCTTCGGCTGCGAGCATGTCGAGGTTGGGTGAACTGGCGGCTTCAAGCTCAGTCTGCCCACCGGCAGTGACAGGCAGACCACCCAGACCATCAATGACCAGCATGATAATCCTGGTTTTAGCCGGTACCAGCAGCGGACTGATAAAATCAAAATCTGGTGTCATCGTATGCCTTGCTCCTGTACATGAATTTTTGACGTGTTAGTAAATTAATGTGAAATAACGTGTAAGATCGTTTACAGCCGTTTCAGCTGCTGTCTGTTTTCACTATAACAGCGTCAATTCAACTGGCAACTTCCCGCCCGTAAAAGTAGAAAAAGCCTCCTTGCATCTTGCTGGTTGAATGATAGCGTTATAAATAGAGGTGAAGGTAAAGTGAACGGAACCGGGAGGTTTTTTCTGCAGCTGGGATAGTTGAACAGCAGGCCCATCAGGTTATCACGCGAAGGGAGTTAAAGGTGTTTCTTGGAGTAACTGCAAACCAGTGGGACGCAAGATGTCGGCAATCATGTGCCGAAACCTTTACCCCGTCAGGCCTGCCGACAATCGGGAGAATTTATGACAGATAATACCCGCCAGGTTGTCAGCCTGACGATGAACCCGTCTATTGATTTATATATCAATGTACGTCAACTGCAGCCGGCACATAAACTGCGTGGCCAAATAGCGCACCGCGATCCCGGTGGCGGCGGCATCAATGTCTCGCGTGCGACCAGCTCTCTGGAGGGGCAGGCTCTTGCCATTTTCCCGGCGGGGGGGCCTTCGGGAACGTTTCTGCAGGACCTGCTTGAGGCAGAGAATGTGCCGTGCCGGGTACAGGAAATTGATGGCATCAACAGAGAAAACTTTACCGTTTTCGAGCAGGAATCCGATCGTGAATATCGCTTTGTGCTGCCGGGGCCGGAATTGACAACAAAGGAGTGGCAGGGCTGCCTGGATCTGCTTGCCGCCCTCGAACCGGTGCCGCAGTATCTCGTTGCCAGTGGGAGTCTGCCGCCCGGAGTCCCGGATGATTTTTATGCCAGGGTTGCAAGGTGGGCACGGGCAGCAGGTGTACGGATAGTGCTGGATACCTCCGGACCAGCTCTGAAGGCCGCCGTTGAGGAAGGAGTTTATCTGATCAAGCCAAACCGGCGCGAACTGCAGGATTTGTCCAGCCAACCGATTGAGAATGCTGATGACGAGGAGCACTTCTGTCGAAAGCTGATCGAAAATGAACAGTGCGAAGTCATCACCCTGACCCGTGGCAAAGACGGTGCGATGCTGGTCACCGGCGATGAAATCCTCAGGATCGAAGCTCCTGCACTGGAAACAAAAAGTTCGGTCGGTGCCGGAGATAGTTTTGTCGCCGCTATGGTGCTTGGTCTGGTCCGTAAGCTGTCGCTGCAGCAAGCCTTCTGTTACGGCAATGCCGCAGGTGCTGCAGCCCTGCTGACTCCGGGAACGAAATTGTGTTTAAAAGAGGACGTCGAGCGGTTATATGAACAGATCTGCTCTGCTGCGCTCAACACCTGACCGGATAACATGCTAATGTGCCATAAGGCTCTAGAATAGTCACTTTTAGCTTATTGCTGCGTTATGATGATTTTGCGGCATTCATAAACAAATCGCAGAGGAAAAAGGAGTAAATCATGAGCAAGTACAACAAAGATATCAATATTTATGACTATGCGCTGGAAATGGAACTTGATGGTAAGTCATTTTATGCCAAGCAGGCTGAGGAATCAGATGTCCCCGGCTTGCGAACAATATTTTCGCGCCTGGCTGAGGACGAACAGAAGCATTATGACACGATCAAGAAGTTGAAAGACCGCTCGGGTTCTCTGGAGATGGCAACATCGACGGAGCTCGAAGACACCAAAAATGTTTTTCAGCAAATGCGCGAGGGCGGTCAGACGCCGGATAAGGTCGCCGACGATCTTGAAGGTTACCGTTATGCTATGGAAATTGAAGCGGAAAGCTTCCGCCTGTATGAGTCGGCGGCTGCAAAAGAGGAAGATGAATCTGTCCGTCAAGTTTTGCAGCGTATCGCCGAGGAGGAACACAAGCACTTCAACATTCTTGAGAATGTTTATCATTTCGTCAATGCCCCCAACCAGTATCTGGCCTGGGGTGAATTCAGCAATCTTGATGAATTCCGCAATTTTGGGCGAGATGTTGACATCATGGAAGGCAAAGATGATCTTTGAAATTTAACCGGGAGTGTCAAATAAGAGCACTTAAACCCGGTCCGGTGTCCAATCAGGAGGACACCGGACCGGCCTTGATTGGCCTTCTGCAGCTGAATAGTGTCTGGCCGGTTCCTAGCTGTCTGTCTTTTTCCATTTAATGGCATCAACCGGACAGACATCGTCGCAGGCACCACAATCTGTGCATATTCCCTTGTCGATAATGAATTGGTGCTCACCCTCGCTGATAGCGAGTACCGGGCAGACCGGCTCGCAGGTACCGCAGAGAATGCATGTGTCGATGATGTAATGTGTACCCATCGTAAGCTCTCCTCATGATGACACCTAACAGGATTGAACGCACTTTATCAATAGAGAAACCGGGGTTCTTTCATGATTCAGTCAGCCACGCCCAGGCTTCATCCTCTTCTCCTTCACCAAAGCAGCGGCACGTTGTGAAAGTGAGTCCGGAAAAAATACGCATACTCCACTTCTGGAGTTCACTGCCGCCAACCAGCGCCAGCCGTTCTATATCCTTGAAATGTTTGGCCTCAAACTTTAAATCTTCCCACAAGCCCCCCAAATCAGCAAAAGGAAACACCTGCAGGTCTATCAACACTTTAATTTTTCCGGCCGAGATAACCGTGCCTTCCAGTTCATCAGTGATTTGTTGTATCTCTTCCTGAGCGAGAGGCCGGGTGATTCGATAAGCAAGTGCCCCTTCGGCACTTTTGTTTAATCTTTCGTACATATTTCAACCTCCTGAACGTTAAAAAATATTCAGTTGTTTGGCTCCATATCATAAAACTTAACAGATTCTTGCACTATTTCCAGTTGCACCGAATGATCATTTCCAGTTGAAACAAAACAACAGTCCCTTGTTTTTTCAATAATTCGACCTAAACTTTAGAGGTATTCAGTAAATAACCTTACGTTTTTCAATATGCCGGAAGCTGTTGCAAAAAAGACAAAGGAGCAGACATGAAAATTGGCGCTAATTATCTTGGAAAGGGACAATGCGAATTTTGTGTCTGGGCGCCACATATAAGTGACATGGCGGTAAAGATTTGCACGCCTGACGTGCGCATTTTGCCCATGATAAAGGTTGCCCGGGGCTACTGGCATCTGCTGGTGGAAGAAATTGCACCGGGAACAGACTACTTCTATCAACTTGATAATCACATCGAACGGCCCGATCCCGCCGCCTCTTATCAGCCTCAGGGTGTTCATGGCCCTTCCCGTGTTATTGATCAGAGTGTCTTTGAGTGGAGCGATCAGAACTGGCGTGGGCAACCGCAGGAACACCTGATCATCTACGAAATTCATGTCGGCACATTCACCCCTGAGGGGACTTTTGCCGCAGTCATTCCCCGAATCGCTGAGCTTAAAGATCTGGGAGTCACTGCTATTGAATTGATGCCCGTTGCTCAATTTCCCGGAGAACGCAACTGGGGTTATGATGGCGTGAACCCTTTTGCCGTGCAGAACAACTATGGTGGCGTACAGGGTTTAAAAGAACTTGTTGATGCTTGTCACAATCAGGGTCTGTCGGTGATTCTGGACGTTGTTTATAACCATCTTGGACCCGAAGGCAATTACCTGAATGATTTTGGCCCTTACTTCACTGACCGTTACACTACTCCATGGGGAGACGCCGTCAACTTTGACGGGTCGGGAGCGGATGAGGTCCGCAACTATTTTTTTGAAAATGCGTTGTACTGGTTGCGTCATTTTCACGTGGATGCGCTGCGCCTCGATGCTATCCACGGTATTTTCGATTTTTCTGCCCTGCCGTTCCTGCAGGAATTGGCAGAAAAAGTCGGTAGCTTCGCTGCCGAACAGAATCGACCCTTGCCCTTAATTGCTGAAAGTGACCTTAAT
>JAWLDI010000182.1:0-4559 GCA_041686715.1 Pelovirga sp. | reverse complement strand
GCACGGAAGATCGTTTAAACCACAATCGCGCTGAAATGGAGCAGTTTATCTACGGCATTTCCCACGACCTGAAAAGTCCCCTGATCACGGTGAGAACCTACCTGGCGATGTTACAGCAGGATCTGCTGAACAAAGACCAACAAGAGATTGATATCGACCTGCGCTACATCAGTGGGGCCGCCGACAAAATGGATCAGCTCCTCGATTCCTTGTTGCAATATTCTCGTATCAGCAAGGATAAAGCCTCACCACAAACCCGGGCGGCCAGTCAACTGGTTGCAGATTGTGTCACTGCGTTGGCGGGCATTTTAAAGCAGAACCATGTTCAGGTGGTAAGCAATGACATGCCTTATCAGTTGCATGGCGATCCTTTGCACTTCAGTCAGATCTGGCAGAACCTGATCGAAAACGCGGTTAAGTATACCGGTGACCAGGCTGAGCCACAGATCGAGATCGGGGCTACGCGACGAGGCACAGGAAGTGGTTTTTTACGTCCGTGACAACGGCATGGGAATTGCTCCTGAGCACAGTGGCCGCATCTTCAATCTGTTTTCCCAGCTCAATCCAGACAGTGAAGGCAGTGGTCTGGGACTGGCCCTGGTGAAGAAAATCGTCACCATCTACCAGGGGCGTATCTGGGTCGAATCGGCCGGCGAGGGGCAAGGGAGCTGCTTGATGTTCACCCTGCCGGGAGCTGTAGTAAAGCAGGACCAGGCACAATAGCAAGCGAGCAAGGGTAGATCCTGTTGAACGCTCAGGATGAGCTGGTCCATGGGATACTCGTCCGACCGGTTGTTAATGGACCATGATTTTTCCGGGTAGAAATTAGTTCTTTTTTTTCTCTAGACGTTTTAGCCTTTCATTCCAGATAAAATTAATATAATCTTATTCGCAGCTGTTTGTCGTCCATTTCCCTCTGATCTGGTTGACTTAAGTGGTAAGTTGTTATCGCTGACCTGTTGAATGACCTCTGGTGATTTGATGCAAACACAGAAACCTTCCTTTGGCACCCGCTGGATTCCGGCAGCAATGGTGGTTCTGATCCTGCTGTTGATCAGTGTCGGTGTCTGGTTTTATCAGAGTCAGAAACAAGCCATGCGCCAGGTGATGATCAGGGACCTTTCTGCTGTTGCCCAGCTCAAGGTCGATCAGTTGGTCTCCTGGCGCGCGGAGCGCCTCGGCAACGCTGAACTGGTTATCAGCAGTAAGCCATTGTTACGTACGATTGCCAATTTTCTTGCCGTTCCCCGTGACCACAGCCGCGAATTTATCCGTTCACGTTTCATGAGCTTTCAGACAAACCATCGTTATCAGGATGTTGTGCTGCTTGACCCTGATGGTACGATTCGACTGACCATGGCCGGGCGCGACAGGGTGTTGTCCGATTGTTGCGTTGATATGTTTTATAACGCCCTGGCACAGCGGCGCCCGTTGTTCACCCATATCTATCCCGATCCAATGACCGATGAGCCCTATCTGACAGTGGTTGCTCCCCTTTATCCCGATACTCAGCCCGAGACCGAAGCCATGGGTGCGGTGTTGTTGATCAGCAATGTGCGGGAGCAGCTTTTTTCCATGATCAAGGATTGGCCGCTTCCGAGTGACACGGCGGAAGCCTATATCGTGACGCGCGACGGGGATGAGGTGCTGGTGCTCAGTGATGTGCGCCATCGTGAAAATGTCGCCATGGATCTGCGTATCCCCCTGCAAAAAACCAATGATCCGGCGGTAGCGGCAGTGCTTGGTCATCAGGGTATTTTTGAAGGGAAGGACTACCGTGGCGTACATGTGGTGGCGGCAGTGTCGCCGGTACCTGATAGCCCCTGGTTTATCGTGGTCAAAAAGGATGCGGAGGAAATATTTGCTGAATGGCGTTTCCGTGCTCTGTTGATCAGCGGATTGCTGGCAACCCTGGTCCTGAGCATTGGTGGCATGGGGGTTCTGCTGTGGCAACGGGAGCGGAAGCAGCATTTCGAAAGGTTGTACATTGCAGAGGGCCTGCTGCGCGCCAATGTGGAACGTCACAGTATCATTTTAAAGGCGATTGGAGATGCGGTTATCGCTACCGATGCTGACGGGCGCGTGGAACTGCTCAATCAGGTCGCAGAGCAACTGACCGGCTGGAGCGAAGGTGACGCCCGTGGGCACCAGCTTGAAGAGGTGTTTCAGATTATCAGCGAAGAGACGCGTTCCTCAGTGGAAAGTCCGGTGACCAAGGTCCTCAGGGAAGGGGTAATCGTCGGGCTTGCCAACCACACCCTGCTGATTGCCCGCGACGGCACCGAACGCCCAATTGCCGACTCAGGTGCCCCGATATGTGATGACCAGGGCCATATTACCGGCGTGGTGCTGGTCTTTCGTGACCAGACTGAGGAACGACAGATCGAAGTGGAACTGCGCGACAGCGAAGCGCGATTTCGCGGTTTTGTTGAAAACGCCCATGATGTTGTTTACTCCCTGTCGCCGGACGGTGTCTTTACCTATGTTTCTCCCAACTGGCAGGACTTTCTTGGTACAACTGCCGAACATCCGGTCGGGCGATCTTTTGAACACTATATCCATCCCGAAGATCTTGCTCTGTGTCGTAAGTTTTTTGAGCAGACCCTGATCAATGGCCAAAAACAGACGAGCCCGGAATACCGGGTAAAGTTCAGTGACGGTACATGGCGCTGGCATGTTTCCAGTGGTTCGCCGGTAAAAGATGACGACGGCCGGATCATCGGTTTTGTCGGTATCGCCCGTGATGTGACCGAGCGGGTTTCGCTTCAGGATCAGTTGTTACAGGCGCAGCGGGTTGAGGCGGTGGGGCGCCTTGCCGGTGGTGTGGCCCATGATTTTAACAATATGCTTGGAGTGATCATCGGCAACGCCGAACTGGCCTTATCCAAAGTCAGCCCCGAAGACCCGGTGCACAACCGGTTGAATCAGATCGTGACAGCGGCAAGACGTTCGGCGGAGGTTACCAGGCAGTTGCTCGCTTTTGCCCGCAAGCAGACCATTGCCCCGAAGATACTGGATCTTAACGAAGCGGTTGCGGGGATGCTGCAGATGCTTCAGCGACTGATTGGGGAAGATATCGATATTGCCTGGCTTCCGCAGGCTGACATATGGCCCGTGCGCATAGATCCTGCTCAACTTGACCAGCTGCTGGCCAATTTTTGTGTCAATGCCCGCGATGCGATTGGCGGGGTGGGCAAGGTGACGATTGAAACCGGCATGGTCAGTTTTGATGAAGCTTATTGCGCCGAGCATGTCGATTTTCTGCCCGGTGATTATGTTCTGCTGGCGGTCAGTGATGACGGCTGTGGTATGAACAAGGAGACCAAAAACCGCATCTTTGAACCTTTTTTCACCACAAAACAGGCTGGTAAGGGAACGGGTCTGGGCCTTGCTACTGTCTACGGAATTGTCCGGCAGAATCAGGGATTCATCAATGTGTACAGCGAGCCGGACAAAGGCACGACTTTCCGCATTTACCTGCCCCGACAGACGGGTGACACTGTGTCGGTCGCGCAGCGGGAACCGGTCGCAATTCCTGTTGGTCGCGGTGAAACTGTACTGGTGGTGGAAGATGACCAGGCGATCCTGGACCTGGTCAGCACCATGTTGACAGATCACCATTATAAGGTGTTATCGGCAGTTTCTCCCAGTGAGGCGATCAATATTGCCCGCCAACAGGAAGATTCCATTGATCTGATGGTGACCGACGTGGTGATGCCGGAGATGAATGGCCGCGACCTGGCCGGTATTGTTCAGGCTCTGCAACCGCGGATGAAGGTGCTGTTCATGTCCGGTTATACCGCTAATGTTATTGCCCATCACGGCGTGCTGGACGAAGGGGTGCATTTTATCCAGAAGCCCTTCTCGGTGGCGGAATTTGCCGTCAAGATTCAGGAGCTTCTCGCAGGGTGATCAATCAGCCAAGCAGATCAAGGGTGGTTTTTTCCATTTCAGCACTGGTTTGCAGGGCTTTGAGGTTGGCCTGGTAGGCGTGTTTGGTCGGGATCATAGTGGTGACTTCGGTTGCCAAATCAACATTTGAGGTTTCTCTAAGGGAGCCGTCGGGCTGGTTGATCATGGTGCCGGGGGTGTTGACCACCTGGTTTTTCGCAGAGACTGTACCTTTTTCGCCTTCTTCAAGTACCACCCGCGATTTTTTAAACCCCTCACTCTCACTGTTGGCGATATTATTGGCACTGGTCGCCTGTTTTTTTCCAAGGGCATTGAGCGCGGAAATGCTGGTATTGATGGCAAGGGTCATGGTGGCCTCCTGTTAGATCTCACTTTAAAGCATGCTGCTTTATTTGTCAATTCACATTTGACGGCAACAATAAATCAAAGGTAAGCCCCATCACCGGTTAATGGCGATGGGGCTTGTTGTGTTAAGTGAAATAATGGTGATTTGTCCGGATGTGGGTACAGAGAAGAGTAGTAAGAAACTGACATGTAAACACCTGATTTCTGTTTGAAAATCCAGGACCCCAGGTGCTGGGGATTCATCTTTTTACCACCTGTCACGATTTGATCGTTGCTCTGACGAATCGCGGACGTACCGTTAA
>JAWLDI010000181.1:0-4579 GCA_041686715.1 Pelovirga sp. | reverse complement strand
CCGGGCGCGCGGGAGAAATCGGGAGGCACGGCCTGGCATCGCGGACTCCATGCTGGAAACGCTGAACATCGCGGTGGTCGGCGTCACATTCGGCTGCCTCTTCTCTATCCCCCTAGCGCTTCTGGCCGCGCGAAACACCGCATCCAATGCGGTGGTTCGGACCCTGGCACGCTTCGTGATCTCCGTTTCACGGACGATCCCCGATCTGATCTGGGCACTGATCTTCGTGGTCACGGTCGGACTCGGGCCGCTTGCGGGTGTCCTTGCCATCATCATGGACACCATCGGCTTTGCCGCACGGTTCTATTCCGAACGGTTCGAAGAGGTTCAGAAGGGTCCGTCCGAAGCGCTGACATCGACGGGCGCTGGCCGCCTGTCGGTGATCTTCGGTGCCATCCTGCCCGAGAGCTTTGCGTCGATGACGGCGACGTCGTTGTTCAGCGTCGAGAAGGCGATCCGGTCGGCCGTGACGCTTGGTCTGGTGGGTGCTGGTGGCATCGGCGTGGAACTTTCCACGGCAATGCGCCTGTTCCGCTATGACCAGGCAGCCGCAATCATCCTGGTCATCCTCGTTGTGGTGCTCGTGTTCGAGCAGATTTCCTCGAGTATCCGCAAACGAATCATCTGACGGTTGAAGAAACTACGTGCAAACCTCTAACCGGACATCACTGATTTCAACCAGAAGACCAACATCAAAACCTAACATTTAAAGTATTTATTCACAAATACCTAACGCACCCATAATGCTTCCCTCATTTTTTTCAGGTGTTATGCCTCCGTTGATAAATGACGGTTTAGCCGTTTCAGGTCGTGGAACGGTCATAAACCACGTCACTGCACGATCGTAACAGCTTATAGGAAGCCGGGCGATCACTATAAACACCTTTTAATAAGACAATCAAAGGAGGAACAAATGAGCAAATTTCTTTCAACCGTATTCTGTGCATTCTTCGCGGTCAGCCTGGTAGCTGGCGGTGCACAAGCAGCCACAATCTACAAAAAAGATGGTTTCACCTACAAACTGAGCGGTGATCTGCAAATTCAACTGCGTCAGAAAAATGGTACTGATAAAGATGAAGAAGGTAATGACATCGATTATGACTTAGACGTAGAATACGACGATCTGGAAATCAAAAATGCCGTTTCTTATGAACTCAATAACAACATGAAGGCTTTTGGTAATTTGGACTTCGGTTTCGGGGGGAAAGATGGAGATGAAGCCGAGCTTGAAGAGGCCTATGTTGGCCTTCAATTTTATACGGTCAAAGTCCTGATGGGTAATACCGGCACCGCAGCGGACGATTTCGGCATCTACGACGGCCTTGAGAGCTATGGTGCAGATGATGCGTTTGATGCAGAAGGTAACACGTCAAGTGATGACCTGATCATGGTCAAAGGGTCCTTTGACAACTTCAATGTTGTCATCTCTACCGATCTTGAAGTTCAAGACGACCGAAGTTCTTACGAAGTATACGCTGACTACAGCGTCAGCGGCTTCACCATCGGAGCCGGCTACCAGGTCTTTGATACGGGTGTTGTTGGTGCTGATGATATTGACATTATGGGTGTCAGTGCTGCCTACAGTATGGACATGTTTACTGTTGCCGCTGACTACAGTATCGCTGACGATGGCAGCAATGACTATTCCGTCATTAACATCGGTGCCAGCGCTAAAGTCGATGCTTTCACTGTTGGTGTCGGTTACAAAATTGAAGATGACGATGCCGCAGCCGATGAAATTGCTGGTTACTATGCAAACCTTCAATATAAATTCCCTGCTGCCAAGAACGTTAAACTGTTCACTGAAATCGGCGGCACAGACGAAGAAGACAATGACGATCTGGGCTACCTTGCCGGCCTGCAAGTAAAGTTTTAATTCAAAACTTTTTGTACGCTTGAAAAGGGCGGTCTATTCGGACCGCCCTTTTTAATGATCATTGTCATCAGCTATAAAGCTCTGCTAGTCCACTTTCGTTAACAATATAAGAGATTTCGCTATTGAATGGATAAACTATGAAAAAAATTATTTTCTCCCTTTTTTTGATCATGATCTTTTTTTTCACACCAGCTTTGGCCGCACCCGTCCTCCACCTACCGGAACAGATCAAGGTGATTCTGATCAATGGAACAAGACCTGCCAACACGCAAAAAATTGAGCTCAATAATAAGCTTAATCAGCTAGTTTTCCGCTTTGAAGGCGAACTTGGGCACTCCTTCGATGATAAAGAAAGAGTCTACTCAGATGTTTTCGTTGTACTTTTCTCAGCTGAAGGGAAAACGCTTAAGCTGAGCATCCCGAAAATCAGGAATGAAATACAACTTGAAAAGTTCAATCAACATCCCGATATCAACATTGTGTCTCAAACAAATAATGACATTCCCTATGCTATAGATAAGCTGGAAAAAGATGGGTTCCAGGTGTTCAGAGACTATCGGCAGGAACTTAAAGACTTCAATCAAGGTAGCTCATCTGCTGCCCTTCATTTAGACACAAAGGAAGATCCTGCAGGACATCAAGGAATATTTAAGGATATCGAAAATTCTGAAAACCAGCGGCAAATTACTAGCGATAATGAAACTGAAACAGCCCCGACCTTGGCAGAGGAAATGCTGAAATATTGGTACCAGCAGGCCGATAAAAAGACAAAGGAAAGATTTAAAAAGTGGATATCTGAGTAATTTCCCGGCATAGAGGTTGTGCCGCTTTTTAAACTTCATGTGAATCTTATTCACGAAACATAATAATAGCAGGATGTACACGAAAGCAGGATACGGGTTGCCGACACACCCAGATTGGCATACCGGATGAGCCGGGGATGGCGCAACGCCTCAGGGCCATGAATCAGCAAACAACTCTTGTTGTAACTGCTCCCAATTTGTCACCTTGATGGTTTGTTCCGGCTGAATTTGTTTTACAACAGACATCCCTACAACCGTTCACTGGCCGCATTGGCCAGGATCGAGCGTTCACCGCGGGACAACTGTATATGACCAGCCAGCGGGCTGTCGCGAAAGCGCTCGACTACGTACGTCAAACCATTGCTGCCGGCATCGATATACGGATTGTCAATCTGTTCCGGATCACCGGTGAGCACGATTTTTGTCCCCTCACCAGCTCGGGTGATGATGGTTTTGACTTCGTGCGGAGTAAGGTTCTGTGCTTCATCAACCACCATATACTGTCGCGGTATCGAGCGACCGCGGATATAGGTCAAGGGTTCAACGGAAATAATATCGAGATCTTTGAGCTCCTGATGACGTCGATGCTTGTTGCGTCCCTGGGTGTCGGTCAGCAACAGATCAAGGTTGTCATTAATGGGCTGCATCCAGGGTGAGAGTTTTTCCTCGACATCGCCGGGTAAAAATCCGAGATCGCGTCCCATGGGGAATACCGGCCTTGACACCAGCAGCCGCTTGTAAGTGTTTGCTTCGGTAACCATGTGCAGACCCGCTGCCAGCGCCAACAGGGTTTTGCCGGTGCCGGCACGTCCGATCAGGGTGACCAGGTGAATATCCGGTTGGGTGAGTAGTTCCAGGGAAAACTTCTGCTCCAGATTGCGCGGCAGTATGCCCCAGTATCCCTCCTTGGGTGTAGATTGTAGCGGCACAATGGCTTCCTGGCGTGGATCAAAGCGACCAATGGCTTTCTGCCGTTCATTATCCACCGCCTGGAGGGTGACATTGGCATGAGGCGGCAAATCGACAGTGTGGGTCTGGAGGTGCTGATCACGAAAAAACTGATCAATCTGAGAACTCACCAGATCAATGCTGATGGTACCGGTATATAGATCAGCCAGAGAGATTTTGTCGGTTTTATAGTCCTGCGCCGCGATACCAACGGCATGCGCCTTGATGCGCAGGTTGATGTCCTTGGTCACCAGTATGACCTGATTGCTGCGTTTCTGTTTTTCCTGCAGAGCCAACGCCAGCAGCTGATGATCGACGCTGGGAGAACGAAGCTCCTGCGGCAATTCCTCAATGCAGCCATTGGTCATTACCACCACTCGCAAAAGCCCACCATTGTTCAGCTTTACACCGCCATTGGTCAATATCCCGGTCAGCCGCAACCGATCCAGCTCCCGTGACACCCGGCGAGCATTGCGTCCGTTTTCATTGCCGTCTTTTTTAAATCGATCCAGCTCTTCAATGACCCCCAGAGGCAAAACCACCTCATGTTCTTCAAAGCAGAAAATTGACGTGGCGTCATGTAGCAGAACATTGGTATCTAGAATGTAGACCTTCTCCATCGAGACAATCTCCTTTAGGCAGGGGTGCGGGAATAATCATTACGACAGGATGATTCCTTGCAATGTGATAAGCAGTATTGACAGGGAATGTTAAAAAAAGATGTGGTGTCTAAAAAATTGGACCGGGCAGCTCATCAAATACTAACTCTCCAGCAATACCAGCGTAACAAGGTTCAGCGAGTCTTCCAATGCCGATAAGCCCATCAACAAAACAGAGGGGCGCTCATATGACCTTGGATGGAAGACATGATTTCACCGATCAATATCACGATTGCAGAACAACACCTGTCGCAATCAATCCCGCAGGTAGGCAGTGAACTCAAACAGATCTT
>JAWLDI010000180.1:0-4646 GCA_041686715.1 Pelovirga sp. | reverse complement strand
CTCAGAAGACAATATAAAAACCAAGCTCAGAAACAGATGGAATGTCATTAGATCATTTTTTGATCAAACGTGTTTTGCTCTAATGATTTTTTCCGTGTCTTTCCATGGATAAATGCTTTTCTATTGCCGGGTCAAACTGCGATACCTGATCCGGTGGGGCTGATCCGCTTCCTTGCCTAAGCGGCGTTTGCGATCAGCTTCGTATTCGGAATAGTTCCCCTCAAACCACACTACCTGGGAATCCCCTTCAAATGCGAGAATATGAGTGGCGATGCGGTCTAAAAACCAGCGGTCGTGACTGATGATGACGGCGCAGCCGGCAAAGTTCTCCAGTCCTTCCTCCAGCGCTCGCAGGGTGTTGACATCGAGATCGTTGGTTGGTTCATCGAGCAGCAGAACATTGGCTTCTTCGCGCAGCATCTTGGCCAGATGGACACGGTTGCGCTCGCCACCGGAGAGCACCCCGACCTTTTTCTGCTGATCGGAACCGGAAAAGTTGAAGCGGGCGACGTAGGCGCGGGAATTGACGGAAACGCCGCCCATCTGGATAAAATCCTGGCCATCGCAGACCTCCTCCCAGATGGTTTTGTCGGGGTTTAACTCGCGGTTCTGATCGACATAGCCCAGCCGCACCGATTCACCCACCTTGACATTGCCGCGGTCAGGTTGTTCCTCGCCGATAATCATTCTGAACAGGGTTGTTTTACCGGCGCCATTGGGGCCGATGACGCCTACAATGCCGCCGGGAGGCAGGCGGAAACTCAGCTTGTCAATCAACAGGTGATCGCCAAACCCTTTGCTGATCTGCTCCGCCTCAACCACCATATCGCCCAGCCGCGGTCCCGGCGGGATGTAGAGCTCGAGCTGTTTTTCCTTTTCCTGGGTGGCGTTGCCGAGAAGTTTTTCATAGGAGGTGATACGCGCTTTGGACTTGGCCTGACGCCCTTTGGGGGACATGCGGATCCATTCAAGTTCGCGTTGCAGGGTCTGCTGACGCTTGCTTTCTGACTTTTCTTCGCGGCGCAGGCGCTCCTGCTTCTGCTCCAGCCAGCTCGAGTAGTTGCCTTTCCACGGAATGCCGTGGCCGCGGTCCAGCTCAAGGATCCAGCCGGCGACATTGTCGAGAAAATAGCGATCGTGGGTCACTGCGATAACCGTGCCCTGGTAGCGCTGGAGGTGCTGTTCCAGCCAGTTGACGGTTTCGGCGTCAAGGTGGTTGGTCGGTTCGTCCAGCAATAGGATGTCGGGTTTTTGCAACAGCAGGCGGCACAGGGCGACGCGGCGTTTTTCACCGCCGGAAAGTACTTTAATCGGGGTCTCGGGAGGAGGGCAGCGCAGGGCCTCTTCGGCCAGTTCCAGGCGTGAGTCTAATTCCCAGGCGTCGGCGGCATCGAGGCGGTCCTGGACCTTGGCCTGGCGCTCCAGCAGTTTGTCCATGTCACAGTCGGGATCAGCAAACGCGTTGTTGATCTCTTCAAACTCTGCCAGCAGGTCAACGATCTTTTGGACCCCTTCCTGGACGACTGCACGTACGGTTTTGCTGTTATCCAGTTGCGGTTCCTGCTCCAGGTAGCCGACACTATAACCGGGGGAGAGAGCCACTTCTCCGTTAAACTCTTTGTCAACGCCGGCCATGATGCGCAGCAGGGTCGATTTACCCGAGCCATTTAACCCCAGCACACCGATTTTGGCGCCGTAATAGTAGGAGAGGGAAATGTCCTTGATGATCGGCTGTTTGTTATAGTTTTTGCTGACGCGCATCATCGAGTAGATGATTTTTTTTGTGTCTTCACTCATGTCATGTTCCTTTTGATCTTTTTTAGAATGAAAAAATTGATGGGCCCCAGACACCAATCAGGTATCGGGGGAAAGAAATGTATAACACCCTAGCAGTACAGGTCGCAAGCGGATCCATGCGAATTGTCTCGGGAAATATTTTCAATCACGGCTGTTGTTGCTCGAGCTGAGACAGGGCGGTCAGAAAGGAGTGCGTCAATTCAGGATGAAGTGCCTTGCCGGCACTAGCGCTCATGATCGTTTTAATTTGATCGAAAGACAAGGGCTCTTTGTAGGTTCGCCGGGTTCGTAAGGCATCATAGATATCGGATATGGAGGTCATATAGCTACAGGGGTTCAGTTTGCGAAAACTCCTCGGATAGCCGGTTCCGTCATAACCAATGTGGTGTTCGTAGGCCGTCACCACGGCCAGTCGCGGAATGCCGGGACAATTCAGTAAATACTGCGCGCCAAGACGTGGATGGTCACGCATCAGTTCCCATTCCCTGTCATCCAATTTCCCCTGTTTATTGAGCACTTCGGCAGGGAGAAACATTTTGCCGACATCGTGCAGCATGGCGGCAATGCCGATATCGTTGAGCATTTGTCCATCAATGCCAAGTAGCCGGGCCTGGGCGAGATTGAGCAGGCAGATATTGGTGGAGTGGGTGTAAAGATATTCATCCATCGAACGGATTGGAGCCAGTGCCAGCATGACCTCCTGCTGATCGTGAAAAACCGATATAAACTGCTGAACAATTTTTTCAAGTCCGGTGGTGTGGATCGTTTTACCGTGACCAATACGACGGTAAATATCCATGAATTTGTCGAGGTTCTCATCGACAACGTCCTGTAACCTGGTACCTTCGGCAGAAGTTGTTTCTTGTTTCTGAGGGCGGACACCCACTTTGCCGTAAACAATGGTGCTATTGGACGGAAACGATTGAGCTGACGTATGTAGAGGGGGACCACTGAGTTTCTCGGCCATCCGCAACAAGTCTTCCAGACCGATTGTTCTATCAAATTTGATGAAGCTCAGATCATGGGTATGCATAGCGCGAAGCAGGCGTTCAACGGACAGGTTTTCGGTGAGTCTGACATCCTGAAATATCAGCCTGTTGTTGATGCTCTTCAACGTCACGTCACCGGTATCAGTTTTACGTTGGCGTAATTGATCCAGGGCCTGCCGGCACAGATTGAGTACCTGCGGGTGATGTGGGTCATAAAGGCGGATAGTGGCCAGAGCGGTGGTAAAGCTGCGAACGAACTGCTGTGCCGGTTGTTCTATTGCCGTTTTCATCGCGGTGGCTCCATTGTGGTGGGCGGATTTGTGGCCAGAATATTCCGGATGGTTGTTTGTTGTTTGTCTTCGAATTGGCGGAACAGGGTAAAGATCTGTTGGCGAGGATAGGCTCTCAGGGTTTCGCTGGCCGCCGATTTCAGTTGTTTGCGCAGACGGCTGACGAAAAACTCCCTCCTGGATGCCAAGCGCATAATGGGCAGCAGACATGCGGGCTGCGGGGCAGTCGCCAGCCCTGCCAGGATCGTCAATTTGATTTCCAGATTTTCCATGGTTAGAGGTTCTGATTCAAGTAGCCTGTTCAGATATGTAAAGACTTTGCTGTTATTACTCATCGCCGTAAGGGGGATCAGGATGTTCAGGGTCTGCGGATTTTCATTTTCCAGTTCCGTCAGCAACAAGCGATTAGCTGTGGATGGATTGACCCGGAACAGAATGCGCAGTGCTTCGCAGCGAACTTCTGGGTGAGGATGTTTGCTCAGTGTTATCAGTGCCTTTGGTGGTATTTTTCCTTTTTGTTGCCCCATGATCATCAGCAGGTTGCGAAGGAGGTACCAGGGTCCATTATTCAATTTTTCCAGGATCGTTGAATGGGCAATATCCCCAAGCTCGAGCAGCAGCGACATCCAGGTCTTTCGCACCTCCTTGTCCGCTTCAATGCGCAGACGTTCGATCAGCGGTTCCACGTAAGGTTCACCGACTTCAGCCAGGTAAGCGCAGATCTCGGTGTATTTTTCGTTGTGCCATGTGGGGACAGAATTCAAAACATGATCCATGAAAGAGCGTTCCAGTTGTGAACTGAAAAATTTTTCTGTCAACAGGTTCGACTGTGACCTGCCACTGTTAATAAAAGACAGCCAGCGTGAAAGGGCTTTGTGCAATGCCTGAAAGTCCCCCGTGTCGAGAAAAAACTGCGACAGGTCGATCAGGTTGTTTTGCAGGAAGTCTTGTGTTTCCGAGTCTGTATCCGCTTCGAGCAGATCGAAGATAATCTCGCAGCATTGATGTTCAATCATTTGTTCGGCCAGATTCTTCCGATATTGCCGGGCGGTATCTTCCGACAAACTGCCCTGAATTTCTCCATTAAGAATTTTTTGTAATGCCTGCTGATAATTGTCCGGGAGGTATTCATTATGATGATCTTCAAGAAGCAGTAATTCGATGTGAGATTGCATCTCTTCTGGGGTACGAGTGCGCCCGGCATTTATCGTCCGTTGCCGTTCATCTCCCGGCGAGGCCACGGCAAAGGTGCTGAGAAGGTCAGTCAGTCGGGCTGAAAGCTGTCGTTTTTCGGAGCTATGGGCGATCAGGGCCGCGTTGATAAAATCACCGGGCAGCAACGAAATAATGTCTTCGGCGGCGTGAGGCTGCTGATCAAGGGCGTGCAACGTCTCTGTATGGAAACTCTGCCGTATCTCCGGCTTGAGTTTTTTGCTGAACTCATAAAGCTGTCTGCCAATACCGTCGCCAAATTCCCGGGTCTGTTCAAGAAGGCAACTTACCAGTTTACTGGTTATGGCTGAACAGTCGGCGCCCTTAACTGCGGCATTGTTCAGCTGCTGCGCCAACA
>JAWLDI010000179.1:0-4788 GCA_041686715.1 Pelovirga sp. | reverse complement strand
AACCATTGATCTGCTTATCAATAACGCCGGCCTGCTGAACGATGAGGTGCTCGGCCAGCTTGATTTTGATTCAATCCGTCTGCAGATGGAAATCAATGCTTACGCGCCACTGCGCATCAGTGAGGCCTTGTTGCCGAACCTTGTCGCCGGCAGCAAGATCGCCCTGATTACCAGTCGCATGGGCTCTATTGCCGACAATGATTCCGGCGGGCGTTACGGCTACCGTGCTTCCAAGGCCGCCCTTAACGCCTTTGGCAAGTCCCTGGCTGTCGATTTAAGGGACCGTGGCATCGCGGTGGCGCTACTTCACCCCGGTTATGTTAAAACGCGGATGGTCAATTTCGGCGGGCTGATCTCACCGGAAGAGTCAGCGCTGGGACTGGCTCAGCGGATTGCTGCATTGAGCCTTGAAAATACCGGCTCCTTTTGGCACAGCAACGGTGACGAATTGCCCTGGTAGCAGACGAATTTTTTTGTGAAATCTGGTTATCTGCCTGGCTTCAGTAACGCTGCACGCTGGAACTTCAGTAAAATAGATAACCAGATTGTGAAAAAAAGCGATGGTGACTCTTCTTCATAAAGAACGCCTCGATACCGTGGTTGAAGCACTCTGTGCCAGTGGTGCCACATCGGTGCTGGATCTGGGGTGCGGGCCGGGGGAGCTGTTACTGTTGCTGGCCGACCAGCCGCAGTTTCGTCGCATCGTTGGTATTGATACCTCACAGGACGTATTACAGGAAGCCAGACATCAACTGACTGATCACCAGCATCCGCCGGATGGTCGGCGGATGCGTCTTTATCAGGCCTCTTTTACCGATTGTATTGAAGATTTAAAGGGTTTCGATGCTGTTACTCTGATCGAGACCATCGAGCATATCGCCCCGGGACGTCTGTCACTGGTGGAGCGGGCGGTGTTCTCAGGCTATGTGCCGAAAACGGTGATCATTACCACCCCCAACAGCGAATACAACCCTCTCCATGGCATGACTCCGGGACGATTTCGCCACCCGGATCATCAATTCGAGTGGGGTAGACAGAAATTTCGTCACTGGGCACAAGGAGTGGCCGGGCGCGCCGGTTATCAGGTGAATTTCAGCGATCTTGGTGAGATAGATATGCAATTGGGTGGCTCATCTCAAATGGCCGTGTTCAGCCATCCATGTTAAGAGCAGATCTCATCACTTGGAAGTTTTTTTCTTCTCCTTGTTCTTGTTATCGCTCTTTTTTGATTCTTTCGTCGCTGCTACTTTTTCCGGCTTACACACATCCCCTTTACTCCGGGTGAAGGCGTCACATTTTTTGCAGACATACTTTGCCTTGTTTTTTTTAACTTCCGATTTACCTTTTAGACAGCTCATCTGCTAACCTTTTAGATAGTCGTTGTGTGCTTCGTGTTTTAGCCCTGAGAAGGTGTGCTTTGCTATAATCAACTAAAATGGTCAGTTATTGCAAGCCATGACTGCAGAAGGCAGGAGGATCAGCATGAAAAATTTATCTCTGATACGTCACGCCAAGTCTGACTGGAGCAGCGGTGCAGCAAGCGACTTTGACCGCCCTCTGAATCACCGTGGCAATAAAGCGGCGCCGATGATGGCCGAACGTATTCTGAAGCGTGGCAGTATACCGGATCTGCTGGTCAGCAGTCCGGCGCGTCGAGCCTTTGAAACAGTCGAATTGCTGGCACACGAACTTGATGCACCGCAAGAACAGATAGTTTTTCATCGCGATATTTATGATGCCTCCCTGTCAATGCTGGTCGAGACTGTCCGTCAACTGCCCGCACTGGAGCATATAGCGTTGATCGGCCATAATCCGGGGCTTAGTGAGTTGGGCCTGTGGCTATGCCCACAGGCTCCCGAATGGTTGCCAACCTGTGCGGTACTGGAACTGGAACTTGCTGTGAACGACTGGTCGGCCGTTTCGCCAGGTTGTGCCACCCTGCTTTACTACGATTATCCGAAGAAATAAAAGAGCGGGACATGAGCTCAACGAACTAAAAGAACCAGGGGCTTAGCAGTGACAACGCTCTTCTGTCATCATCAATTACCACCGCAGCGGCTATCGAGCCGGCCGGTGGAGTTTTTGTTTCCAGACGCCAGTACTATTGCGCGAGGGAGATCACGTCATGAAATTGCACCCTGATCGTCACCCCATCATCTATGTTCGTGGCTTCGCCATGCGCGATACCGAGATCGAAGAGACCGTAAATACGCCCTACATGGGCTTTAATCTCGGTTCGACACGAATCAGACAAGCCCATGATCGATCCTTTTTGCACTATATCTTCGAATCTCCCCTGATCAGACTGATGAAAGAATACGACTATCAGGATGTCTATCTGGAAGGGAATATCCGCACTGGGCCTATTTCGCAGCAGAGCGTCATTATTTATCGCTATTATGAGCAGGCGGAAACGGGAGAGGGCCGCCGCCCGGGGATTATTGAAGCCGCCAGCGGACTGGGCAATCTGATTGAACAGGTACGACATCAGGTGTGCGGGGGTGATCCCGAGGCCGAACGCGATTTCAAAGTGTATCTCGTGGCCCATTCCATGGGTGGACTGATCTGCCGCTGCCTGCTACAGAATGATCAGGTCGGCAGCAAAACAGCAAAACTCAGTGTTGACAAGGTCTTTACCTACGGGACCCCACATAACGGCATCGAGATTGGCGGGATCAATGTGCCGAGGATGCTGGGGCTGTGGGATATCAGCAACTTTAACCGTAAGCATATCGCCGAGTACCTTGATCTTCAGCCCCGTGACGGCAAGGTGAACCATCTGAACGGCAAATTTCCCCCGGAGCGGTTTTTTTGTCTGGTCGGCACCAATCCGCCTGATTACAGCCTTGTGCGCATGGGTGTCGGTGCGGCCAGCGATGGTCTGGTGCGCATTGAAAATGCGTATGTCGAAGGTGCGCCACGCGTCTACTGCCACTTAAGCCACAGCGGCCATTACGGCATGGTGAATTCACAAGAAGGTTACCTCAATCTGATACGTTTTCTGTTCGGCAACCATCGGGTGGTTCTGCGCCTGGTGCCGGAAAAATTGCCGCTGCCGCCTGCCATCCGTAAGGAGTACCAGGCCAACAAGCAGGTTCGCGGCTCCTACTTGTTCGAATGCACCATGATGCCCCGGGGCGAGGTCCCGATTCCCCTTACTGACCGCCGCGCCGAGCATGCTTCGGCGGTTTTTCGGACCTTTGACGAGATGTTTTATCCGCAGCGCGAGCAACTGTCACAACCCAGATACCCCGTATTGGGCAGCATTTTTCTTGATTCCACAAAAATCACCTCCGGAAAAACCATGGTCTTTACCGTGGACCTGGCCGTACGCAGCACCGATTTCTGGGTCGACGGCTTTCTGTCCATCAACCGCCGCATCCCGGATGAAAACCTCTACCGCGACAAAATTGTGCTGAATGTTGTGCTGAATAATGAGGGGTGGACGCTACGCTATGTCGAGTCGGACAACAACTGGGGCGAAAATCGCGGCACCGAACTAAGCCACGATGAGAAGGGGTTCTATATCCCGCTCAGCAATCGCAAGGGGTTTCGTGCCAGGCTCTATTTTGATGTGAGCTCCTGGAGTTGATCGAAGTCTGATCTGAATGGATACGCCGCTGAAGACACTGGGGAATACCCTGTGGGTCGAATCGGGGCGTGGGTTTGTCTGTTATATAAAAAGTTTGTTAAACTGTATATCCTGCTCAAAACGGTTTGATTACTCCTTGTTAAGGACAGAATATGAAAATACTGATGGTACTGACCTCACATGATCAACTTGGCAACAGCGGCGAAAAAACCGGATTCTGGTTGGAGGAATTTGCATCCCCTTACTACGTGTTCAAAGATGCTGGGGCTGAGGTGATTCTCGCGTCACCACTTGGCGGCCAGCCACCCCTTGACCCCAAGAGTGACGCCCCTGACTTTCAGACGGAAGCAACACATCGTTTCAAGGCTGATAGTGACGCCCAGAACGCCTTGTCACAAACACTTAAATTATCTGAAGTTTCCGCCGCTGATTTTGACGCCGTATTTTACCCTGGCGGGCATGGCCCTTTGTGGGATCTTGCCGAAGATCCCTCTTCCATTGCTCTGATAGAAGCGATGCTTGCCGCTGAGAAACCGGTTGCCGCAGTGTGTCACGCACCTGCTGTATTTCGACATCCCAAGATTCCAGAAGGAGCGTCCGTGGTTCAGGGAAAAACCGTCACCGGTTTTACCAACAGCGAGGAAGAGGCCGTTGGCTTAACAGAGATTGTTCCCTTTCTGGTCGAAGATATGCTCAAGCAGAAGGGTGGCAACTTTTCCAAACAGGCTGATTGGCAACCTCATACTGTGACGGATGGGCTCTTGATTACAGGTCAAAACCCGGCATCTTCTGAACCGGCAGCCAGGGCGTTGCTGGCAAAGATATCGTAAGCCAGTGGGTCTCAGTCAGAATCGTGGCAGCAACAGACAGAAAAAAGACGATCACTTTGATCTATTTGACTAAAATATTTAAGTCTCGACTGACCATTGTAATGACCGTTGTCGGTGCTCCCGGTGGCCCACTGCGACCCTGATAGCGAAGAAAAACACCGTCGTCTTCGCGTAACCAGTAGTTGGCGCTCCAGAATGGCGCGCGCCAGCCGGTCGGTTGAATTTTCAGCTGGATCGTTGCTACCGAATCATGACCCACCATGATCGAGGTGTTTTTCTGGCGAGAAGCCCGAAGCTGGTGAACCTCCAGGTTGTCGGCTCTGATGGTCCAGAAATGGATAGATTCCTGCTCCAGATCAACGAACT
>JAWLDI010000178.1:0-4808 GCA_041686715.1 Pelovirga sp. | reverse complement strand
ATTGGTACCGGCGTCACCGCCGGCAACGATCAGGCACAGGAGGCCCACGCATTTATCCGCGGACTGGTACAGGGGTTGTACAATCAGAAAGTGGCCGACGCCACCCGCATCCTTTATGGCGGCAGCGTCAAACCAAATAATGTTGATGGCTTGATGGCTCAAAGCGATATTGATGGCGCCCTGGTCGGTGGCGCCAGCCTTAAGGCTGAGGATTTTATCCGCATCGTGAAGTTTGTGTAATTTACTCCCCTTGACAAAGGGGGGGCCAGGGGGGATTTCTACCGCCAGTCTCAGCCCCACCCCCAAGTCCCCCTTTATCAAGGGGGACTTGGCGATTACGGAACACAGGCACGACATCAGGAACTTTTTTTAAGTTACTCAGTTCTTGAGGGCCTCAAATGTCTAAATTCTGAATTCTGCATCAAATCAAAGCCAACGACCGCAACACAAACACCCCCACAGTAACAAAGAACACCGCCCCCAGGGATGTCATGGCGATAATCGCCGCGGCCAGGTGATGATTGCCGCCTAGTGCCAGTGCCATAGGGTAACTCGCTGCCGCCGTGGGCGATGTGCTCATCAGGTAAAGAACGCCCAGATCCTGACCGCGCAGGCCAATCAGCACCCCACCGGTGGTAATGACCAGCGGCACAAATAACAATTTCCCTGCCGAGGCCCAATAGAGCGCCCGATCTCCTTTAAATTCAAGCAAGCGAATACTGGCCCCGGCACACAAAAGCGCCAGTGGGAGCGTCATGCGGGCAAAGTATTCACCTGTAGTCAATAACAGCGCCGGTACGGGGATCCGACTCAATGAAACCACCACGCCGATCGCAATAGCGATAATCAACGGGTTTTTTCCGATCTCAAGAAGTACCCGCCACTTACCGGAAGAATTTACCGGCTGATAGTGATGACGGGTCAGGGTGATGACCGAAAGAATATTGTACAGAGTTGTTAAAACCGCCAGGTAAATGGACGCAACAGCAATAACCGTATCGCCAAAAGCACTGAGACAGAAGGCCAGGCCGATAATCCCCATATTCCCACGAAAGGCGCCTTGCACAAAAACACCCCGATTATCGGGGATAGCTATCCAGCGTGCTATTAAACGATCGAGAACAATAAAAACAACAATGGTCGCAATGACGGCATAAATGACAAGCAGGTAGGGAAGATTGTGACGAAAGTCCGTTTCGACCAGTTTGACGAATAACAGACACGGAAGAGTGACCTTGAATACCAGGTCAGCACCGACCTTAGCAAATGCATCAGTCATCAATCCGATTCGCTTGAAGACAATACCCAGACCGAGAATAGTAAATATTGGGGCTGTAATCGTCAGGGCGAAATAAAAATCAGCCGTCATGGTACATCCATAAACGATCGGCCTGATCTCGAATGACCAGGCCGACAGTAAAATCTGAGCAGTATTATAAAAAACTTATGAGAAGGGACTTAAATCAACAATCTGCTGTTACGATTCCTTTAAAACATAGCCGGATCCACGCACCGTATGTATGAGCTTTTTATCATAATCGCGGTCGATTTTGTTACGCAGATAGTTGACATACACGTCGATTATGTTGGTAAAAGAATCGAATGAATAGTCCCAGACATTTTCTGCAATCATGGTACGGGTCAGCACCTTGTTGGGATTACGCATAAAATATTCCATCAGGGCATATTCTTTTGAAGTCAGTTCAATCTCCTTGTCAGCCCGCCAGACCTTGTGCGTTACCGGATCAAGACGCAGATCAGCAAAATGGATTTCTGCTCCGCGATCAGAGGTGCCGCGGCGGATCAGAGCTCGACAGCGTGCCACCAGTTCGGCAAAGGCAAACGGTTTGGCCAGGTAATCGTCGGCACCAATATCAAGGCCAGTCACCTTGTCATCGACAGAGTCACGCGCCGTGAGGCAAAGTACCGGTGTAGTAATATTCTGTTCACGCAGTTCACGGATAACCGCTATCCCATCCTTCTTAGGCAGCATAATATCCATGAGGATCAGATCAAAAGCACCGGTCAGGCCTTTTTCTATTCCAGCATCTCCATCGAAAGCCAGTTCGACCTTATAACCTTCTTCCTCCAGTCCGCGCTGGATAAAACCGGCAACCTTCTGTTCATCTTCCACGACAAGAATATTCATTATTTACCTCCTTGATACGGCCATCCCAAGCCTTGCATGTACCGTTTAATGATGATCTGCAATTCTAACCATTATAATTAATGAAAAGCAAGAGAGATCAACAATAGCAGGATATTTTCTGATATACAACATAATAATGAATCATTCCTGCAACTTAGGGGTGCAACAAGCCCGGCCGCTTAATTTTAAAAGCGATCAGAGTCGACAAGATCGTGAAGACGCTCCATATCCAGAAGTCTGATAATACGTCCCTGAACCTCAATCAGCTCTTCATCGGCCAGTTTACGCAGTGTTCGCGACAATGTTTCGCTGGTTGTTCCCAGGTTCGATGCAAGTTGGGCTTTAGATACAGATAAGCGAACCTGGTCGCTATCATGACGGTTGGCACTTAAAAGATAACGTGCCAGTCGGGCCGGAACATCGCGGAATGTCAGATCCTCGATCTGGGCGGCAAAACTGCGCAAAAAACCAGCCAATCCGGCAATCATGTTAATGGCCAGCTGCGGCTGATGATGGAGCAGCCCAAGGAGTTGGTCTTTGGGGAAGAACAACAGACTTGATTTATCGATACTCATGGCAAAGGCCGGAAAGGCACCATCAGCAAAAATAGCGGCATCAGCAAAACTTTCCCCGGGATGGATAACATGAAGAATTCTCTCCCGGCCATCTGGAGAAAGTTTGAACACCTTTACCTTGCCACTGACAACAACATAAAAGCCATCAGCACGCTGCCCTTCCTCAAACAGGAGCTCGCCACGGTTAAACTCTCGAATTCTGGTGACAGACAGCAGCTTTTGCCGATCTTCATCAGAGGTGCCGGCAAATAGATGGCACTGTTTCAACACACCGGACAGGTTACTGCTCATGATGAGATCCTTGTAAATAAAATATAGGGCTTATTTTTTTTTGACAGTTTTGCTAGTATCTTATCCCGCACATGAAAGGAAATGAAAAGATGAAATATATTCAAGTACTTATAATAATAATCTGTATTCTTGTCAATCTCTCCCTGCCGGCGTTCGGTCGCGAAGTCACCCTCTACTGGGAACCGAGCCCCAGTGCTGATGTCATCGGTTATAAGGTTTATTACCAGCAGGGCACACCCCAGGTCCCGCTGAGTGGTACGGAAGCAGATCAGGGCTCCTCGCCGGTTGACGTTGAAAACTCCCTGATGGCGACGATCAGCGGCCTGCAGGAAACTGCTGTATATTACTTTTCCGTCACCGCCTACGACAGCAATTACAACGAAAGCAGTTTTTCCAATATCGTCAGTACTGCCTGGATGCCGCCCTTACGCAACCCGCAAAAGGAAAGTATCGTTGTTCCCTGGAATGTCACTTTCCAATGGGATGCCGGACCGGCAGAGCATGGTTTGAACTACATCCTTTATTACGGTTCCGACCAGGATCAGGTGGTTAACGCCGGGGCCATCCCTTATAGTGGCAGCAGCTATCCCACCCCGTCTCTGCCGATTCCCGGTCAAGGCGTTCTGATTGTTAGCGCACTGCTGTTGTTGCTGACAACCTGGATTACAACCCGCAAAACAGGCCGTTACACCGCCTGTTGCAGCAGAACAGCCGTCGCGGGGCTGTTTATCGCAACCCTGGCGGCCTGCGGCGATGGCGGCGGGTCGGGCTGGTCGGGTGATACGGCTTCTGTTTCCTCAGCAGCCCTGACACAGGTCAATACAGGAAGCACTACCAGCTATCAGGCTGACGATCTGGAGTCCGGAACAACCTATTACTGGAAAGTGGAAGCTCACAGCACGTCTGAGCCCGGCACGGTGTATCACAGCGAAGTGTCCAGCTTTACGACCGAATAAAAAGGCTCTGTATTCACGCGACCACTTGCCAATAAGCACTAATGCTGACCCGATACATACAGGCCATATTTTTTCAACAGGTCGTACAGGGTGGGACGGGTCACCGCCAGTTGCTCTGCCGCTTTCTGAATGTTGCCGTCACAATCCTCAAGGGCTCGGCTTAAAAGAGTTTTTTCGAGCTGCTGGCGTGCTTCTTTCAGGGTCATTCCGGCCGGAAAACGAGTATCTGCAGTTGCAGCACCGGGTACCGGCGCTATGTGATCATGACCGTCATCCTGCCGACTGCCTTCAAATCCCAGATCCCAGGCCTCTACCATGGGCTTTTCAGCCATGATAATGGCACGCTTCACCTTGTTTTCCAGCTCCCGCACGTTACCCGGCCACTCGTAGTTCAATAGCCGGGATCGGGAAGACGCACTGAATCCACGAGTTTTCTTCCCGAATTCCCGGCTGTAGCGCCGGAGAAAATAATTGGCAAGCAACTCGATATCTTCGCCCCTCTCCCGCAACGGTGGCAGGTTGATGGTAATGACACCAATGCGATAATAAAGATCTTCACGAAAGTCTCCGCCATCAATAGCCTGGTGAATATCGGTGTTGGTTGCGGCAATGATGCGTGTGTCCACGGAGATATCTTCACGTCCGCCAACACGCTGAATAACCTTTTCCTGTAAAAACCGCAAAATCTTGACCTGAAGCGGTAGCGGCATCTCTCCTATTTCGTCCAGAAACAGGGTGCCACCATCAGCATATTCGACCTTCCCCTGGACGCGGTCGGCAGCACCGGTAAAGGACCCCTTTTCATGTCCGAACAGCTCAGATTCCAGCAGATTTTCC
>JAWLDI010000177.1:0-4852 GCA_041686715.1 Pelovirga sp. | reverse complement strand
CTGGCCGGCATTGTCGGCGTTCTGCTCAACCTGATTCTGCCGCATGGGGTTCATGACTGATTATTTTCGGCACTGTCGCTCAGTAGAAGCACGGCGCGCCGTGCCCCTACTGAGCGACCCTCCCCCGAGTGTTTTTTTGGGTCATCATCGTGCCGCAATGACGTTGATAGGGTCGCCATCTATAGCGACATCATGGGAATCCTGATCCTGTTCTGAATAGTTACCTGAATCTTTTCCTGATCAGCAACAAACATTCTTATCGCAACTATAAAACATCACCAAGAAACTTCTGTGTCCGAACCTCGCGCGGATTGGTAAATATCTCGTCAGGTGAACCCTCCTCGCAGATTTCTCCATCGGCCATGAAGACCACACGGTCAGCTACCCGTTGTGCAAACCCCATTTCATGGGTAACAACAATCATGGTCATGCCATCACGGGCCAGACCCTCCATAACCCGCAGCACATCGCCGACCAATTCCGGGTCCAGCGCACTGGTCACCTCATCAAACAACATCACTGAAGGTGACATGGCAAGCGCCCTGGCAATAGCAACGCGCTGCTTTTGTCCACCGGAAAGCCTGGCCGGATATTCATCACGCTTATCCGTCAAACCAACCCGTTCCAACAATTCTGTTGCTGACTGCTGCGCGTCTTCACGGTTTCGATTTAATACCTGAAGCGGGGCTTCAATGATATTTTCAAGAACGGTTTTATGCGGAAACAGGTTGAAGTGCTGAAAAACCATTCCCATATGTGTACGAACGCTGTTCAGATGTCGCTGAAATGCACGCGGCGACAAGTCGCTCCGATTAACCAGTTCCCCATTAATAAAAATCTCTCCGGATGTCGGTTTTTCCAGGTGATTCAGACAACGAAGCAGGGTACTTTTTCCTGATCCACTCGGACCGATCAACACCAGAACTTCACTGTCGGCAATCTGCAGGTCAATATTTTTAAGAACCTCCAGATCGCCGAAACTTTTATGCAATTTACAGATATCGATCATCGGTTGTGCGTTTTTTTTTATCTCTGTGTTCACGCGTGGCTCCAGGCGGCACGAGTTTCGAGTTTTTTCAGTAGCAGGGTGGCTGCGGTTGTCAGCAGGGCGTAAAAGAATGCCGCCATTAAATACATTTCAAAGGGCTTATAGGTTGAACCGATCAAGCGCTGCGCGGTCAGAGTCAACTCCACAAGGGTAATTGTCGACACCAGAGATGTGTCCTTGATCAGAATGACGAAGTTATTCCCCAAGGGGGGAATAATGAGACGTAACGCCTGTGGCAGTACAATACGCCGCATGGTCAAATTGGAACTCATGCCGAGTGAACGTGCCGCTTCGACCTGCCCACTTGGTATCGATAATATCCCCCCGCGAATTGTTTCGGCATTATAGGCACCGGTATTCAATGCCAATGCCAGAACCCCGGACCAGAACGGACTTAAATCCAGACCAAACTGAGGAAATCCGAAGTAAATGATAAATAATTGCACCAGCAACGGCGTTGATCGAATCAGCCAGACATAAAAACGTGCCGACCACTGAAGCAGTAGGTTTTTCGACAAAACACAGAGTGCCGCTATCAGACCGAAGATCAGGCCCAGAACCAGCGAAATCACCGAAATCTGCAATGTCAGCCCGGCAGCCTTGAGAAAAAAAGGGAAATAATGAATAATCACAGACAGATCGAACATATCAGGGATCCTTGCGCCGTTGACCGGCATTCCCTTAAGTGAGAATGCCGGTCAATTTATTTAGCGTGCGTCAATTTTTAGCCACTTCATACTGATATCTCGGTAGGTCCCGTCTTCTTTCATTTGTGCCAACGCAGCGTTGATTGCTTCTTTCAATTGCGGGTTCCCCTGGCGCAAAGCGATACCCATCCGCTCTTCGTAAAGTAGCGAACCCGCCATCTGGATGGGAGCATTGCGCTCATCGATCGCCATTGCTCCGACAATCCGGTCGGTGATAAACCCATCGATACGATTGTTCATCACTTCGAGCAGCATATCGGGCACTCCCTTGTATGTGCGCACATCAACTCCCGACAGGTTGGTACGCACCCATTCCTCATAGGTGGTTCCAAGGGTCACGCCGATTTTTTTATTATCCAGGTCATCCGTACTCGTCAGAGAAGACCCCTTTTTGACAAACAGTTGCGCCCCTGAACGATAGTAAGGATCACTGAAATCAATTGAATTGAGACGCTCTTCTGTGATCGCCATGCTACCGCAAATCAGATCAAAGCGGTTGGTCAGCAATCCCGCGATAATCCCGTCCCATGCTGTTGACAGTGGTTTGGCTTTAACACCCACACGACTGGCGATGGCACTGCAGATTTCAACATCAAAACCGCTGAGCAGATTGTTTTGATCAACAAAATTAAAGGGCGGATACTGACCACTCATGGCAAAACTGACCGTGCCTCGGCTTTGAACCTTCTGCAAATCGTCAGCAATCGCGGCAAAGGGAAGCAACAGTAACAAGATTACGGCCAAAAATTTCAGTGTAGTTTTCATACCGATCCTCCATAAAGGTTTTAGGGGGGGGACTCCCTGGAACAAGCGGACAAACTGCCAATCCTTAGGGACGCCGAGTTTCTTCATGCGGGTAAAATCTGTAAAAAAAGAGGAAGTTGATTCAGGGGAAAACACAAAGAAAGACAGCCGAGGTCACCCGAGGTCGACAAATCAATTTTTTAGTGGGGCAGGACCGCCCGCACCCGATGTTGCAACGAAACATTACAACTCAGTGCTGTCCTGTTGAGAGAGGGTTCGTCCCGAACACACCAAGAGCATGAACGGTCCACCTCATTGCGGGTCTATTGCCGGAAGTACTGGCAAAGAATGAGATTTGAAATCAGATTTAGCAAAAATATATACCACGCTGTTGATAAGTCGTCAAATGGACAGGATCAGTCGCGATTTTTCGAGGGAGGACAGGCCAGGTATTCTGACCTAGATAAAAAAACAACCCCTCCCGGATCAACCTGATGCGGGAGGGATTGTGTCTGTTTTTGCCGGTTCACTTTCAGCCAATAACAACCATGGCGATAAAGTAGTCGACAATACAGGCGGTGGGTACGGCAATCAGACCGGGGACCATGAAGCTGTGATTGAAGTACCACTTGCCGATTTTGGTGGTACCGCTGCTGTCGAAATTGACGGTGGCGATATCCGACGGGTAGTTGAGGATAAAGAAATGCCCGTAGGACGACGGCATGATGGCAAGCAGCAAGGCCGGCGGCAGCCCCAGGGACATATCGACCGGGAGCATCATCATCTGGATAATAACGGCCATACCGATCGGCTTTTCACCGGCAGTAATGGTTCGCAGTTCGGGAAACATGGCAACAACAACGATAGAAGCCAGGGCCAGCAGAAAGATCAACACGGCATTGCGGGCCGAGGGTTGTCGGCGTTCTGCTCAACCTTATCCTCCCTTATGGAGCTCATGACTGATTTTTCAGTCGCAACCACCTGCACGCGAAAAACAACAGCGATTTCTGTGATCATGATCACGGAAACCACTGTTATCTATTACTATTTTTTGATGGTCAACGGTCAAAACTGAATCGAAGCGGCCACCGAACCAAAATTATCTTTATTCTTCTGGGTATCGAATTCGCGCGTCCGCAGGACATGGGTATAACTTACCCTGATACGGTTCCATACCAGAACCCCACCAAGCTGCACATCACCCACAAACGGCTTTTTGTCGACACTGCGGCTGTCACGAAAACTGTTACCGTCCAGAAAAATATTACGGGCCACCGCACGCCCCTCAATCCCTGCAAAAAGATACCAGCCGATGCCGTCGGCCGGCACAAAACTGCTGGTTCCTGACAATCCCGGGGTAATCCGGGGGGGACCAAAATCATCAGGCAGGTTGCCGCCGTAACGCAGGGTTAAGCCACCATCCACGTAGGTCAGCACATTGCCCAGCGTCATCCCGACGTGAGGCGTCAGGTCGAACTGCCTGCCCACCAGTGGCCGCGCGATCAGAGCACGCCAACTGCGTTGCCAACTGACCATCAATCCAAGCTCGTTGTGCAGCTGATGATCCCATCCTTCAGGTTGCTGCACACTTATCAGCTCATGGATCAGCTTCTGGGTTTGTTCAGCCTGCGATGCCGGACCGACGATGCCGATGGTCAAAACCAGCTGATCCAGCCGCAAACCGGTCTCCACCCCGAGACTGATGTTGCCGTACAACCAGCCGGCATAGGGACGGGTGTCCTCCGGTGGATCTTTTTGTGAAATATCACTGGAAGTAAACATGCTCTGGCCAATGGAGTAGCCATGCAGCACCTCGCCGTTTTCGGGAAACAAAGGGATAAAGCGAGCAATGGTCAGCGCCCAATTCGGTGTTTGGCTGGAAGCCGGCACCCAGCCTAACCGCACACCGTTGGTATAGTGGATATCACTGTTGTTGAAAACATCATTCTCGTACACAAAACTCAAGGTACTGCGGCGTGGTGGCGGAGGATCTGACGGATTTTCAGCGGCTGCACAACTGCCCGGCCGAACCGAAAAACTCAGCAGCATTGTCAGCAGGGTGATCAGTAGAACAGATTGCAACATCGCACTCACATCCGGGGAACCAGAAAACAGCCCTGACATTCTATCAAGCAAAAGAACTATTGCAAGCACAACAACCCGGGACTACCCCCGAATTGCACTCATAAACCAAGAAAGCTCCATCCTGACAAGAGAGGAGCCAGGGGACATGAAATTTCTAAGCGGCCTGTGCCGAAGAAAACGACTCTCACAAAGTCTGTTTCAATCCACGCCCCCGCGAAGGGGGCGACATATTATCAGCGCCCGACCGCCTGAAGACTTAGTTTCAATC
>JAWLDI010000176.1:0-4888 GCA_041686715.1 Pelovirga sp. | reverse complement strand
GCCCAGCAGCACTGGGAAGAATTCTATGTGACAGTTGATAGTCGCCTGATGCGCCTGGAAGACCACTACCGGATGACAGGATGGCTCTCTTTTTCTCAGCATTCACGGATGATGTATACCCGGGTTGCTGATGTTGAATTGACATTGTTCCTGCTGGATGCTGACAATCTGGTGGTTGATTATCGCAAGGCGACTCATTTTAAAGGCTTAAACCCTGAGGATCGGATTCCCTTTACTGTGACCCTGCCTCTGGTTGATCAGGCTGTCGCCTATACCTTCGGTTATCAGATTACCCTTATTGATGATGAGGGAGCCTCTACGACCAACTGGTTTTATCCCCGTACTCGCCACTAGCTGAAGGACCTGAACGTTGAGAGTGTTTGTTTGGATCCGGCTCCCTGTTGGTCTGGCCGGATAATGACTTTCAGCGTACAATGCTTCGCGACCTTTGATTGACCACTTCTGCATCAACCTTTTTTACAGGATGACCATGACACAATTACCACCTTTGGATGTGATTCCCCTGCTGCGCGAGGATACCGGCCTGGCGCCGGGATCAATCAAGCAGACTGTTGCTTTACTTGAAGAGGGGGCGACGGTTCCCTTTATTGCCCGTTACCGTAAAGAGGCAACCGGTGAATTGGATGAGGTGCAAATTCGCCTGATCGAAGAACGGTTGGCTTACCATAAGGAACTTGACGAACGGCGCCGGACGATTCTTAAAACCATTGATGAACAGGGCAAGCTGACGCCGGAATTGCAGGCGCGGATCGTTTCCTGCCGCCAGAAGACGGAACTGGAGGATCTCTATCTGCCCTACAAGCCGAAGCGCCGTACCAAGGCGACCATCGCCAAAGAACAGGGGTTGGAACCTTTGGCACAACAGCTTCTTACTGCTACGGGTGGTGCCATCGATTTGCACCAGTTGGCTGCCCCTTTTGTCAGTGCCGAACTGGGGGTTGCAGATGAAGCTGCAGCCTTGCAGGGGGCCGGTCATATTATTGCCGAGCAGTTTGCCGACACAGCAGCAGCCAGAGCGTTGGTCCGGGAGCTGACCTGGGAGCAGGGGACCTTCCGTTCAGGGCCGGCTCGTGGCAAGGAGGGGGCGGTAAGCAAATACGAGATGTACTACGACTTCAGCGAGCCGTTAAAACAGATCCCGTCCCATCGCATGCTCGCCATGCGCCGGGGCGAAAAGGAAGAATTTCTGCGTTTGCAGATCGAAGCTCCCGAGGATGAGATTCTTGGTCGCCTGGCGCAATTGCTGGTGCCCGGGGATTCTTCGTGTCGCGAGTGGCTGGTTTCGGTGATCGGTGATGCCTATGCGCGGCTCATTGCGCCGTCCATCGAGGTTGAATTACGCCTGCTGGCCAAACAGAACGCAGACGAAGAGGCGATCCGGGTGTTTGCCGAGAACCTGCGCAACCTGCTTCTGGCTGCTCCGGCCGGGAGCCATCGGGTGCTCGGGGTTGATCCTGGTTTACGGACCGGGTCCAAATTGGCGGCGGTCGATGAAACCGGACGCTTTCTCGATCATACCACCATTTATCCTCATACCGGTGGTGGTCGGGCAGACAGTGCGGGAAAGGATCTGTTGCAGCTGATCAATAAGCTAAACATCGAGATGGTGGCGATTGGTAACGGCACGGCCGGCCGCGAAATGGAGCAGTTTGTCCGCGCGCAGCTCAAAGAGGCCGGTAAAAAAGTGCCGGTGGTCATGGTCAGTGAAGCCGGTGCCAGCGTTTATTCCGCTTCCGATATCGCGCGCGAGGAGTTTTCTGATCTCGACCTGACCGTGCGTGGCGCCATCTCCATCGCCCGGCGTTTGCAGGACCCACTGGCTGAACTGGTCAAGGTGGATCCCAAGAGTATCGGTGTCGGTCAGTACCAGCATGATGTCAGTCAGAGCGCGCTGAAAAAATCCCTCGATCAGGTAGTGGAATCCTGTGTTAACTATGTTGGTGTCGATCTTAATACCGCCAGTTGGGCGCTGCTCGCCTTTGTTTCGGGAATTGGTGAAAATCTGGCGAAAGGGATTGTACGCTATCGTGATGAACAGGGGGTTTTTGCTGCCCGTAAGCAGTTGCTCAAGGTACCGCGCTTTGGTCAGAAGGCCTTTGAACAGGCTGCCGGTTTCCTGCGCATTCGTCAGGGCAGTGAACCCTTGGACAATACCGCGGTCCATCCCGAGCGCTACCCGCTGGTGGCGACCATGGCAAGGGACGCAGGAATTGATGTGGCGACCCTGATCAGTCGCCCGGAGTTGCTCGATCAGATTGATCTGAAAGCCTATGTGCGAGACGATGTCGGTTTGCCGACCCTGCGCGATATTGTTGCCGAGCTTAAAAAACCCGGGCGTGATCCACGCGAATCCTTTGTTGCCAGTAGTTTTCGTGAGGATGTGACCGGGATGGATGATCTAAGGGAGGGAATGACCCTGGGCGGTATTGTTACCAATGTCGCAGCTTTCGGCGCTTTTGTTGATATCGGTGTTCATCAGGATGGACTGGTTCATGTCAGCCAGCTCGCCGACCGCTTTATCAAAAATCCGGCTGACGTGGTCAAGGTTGGCCAGCAGCTGCAGGTACGGGTACTGGAGGTAGATATCCAGCGCAAGCGAATTTCACTGACGATGCGCAGTGGCGAGGTGAAAGGGGAAAAGGCTGTTGCTATTCGCCCGGGCAAGGATGCGGGGCGCCGGAAAACGGAAAATAAGCAGAAGTCTGCTGCGCAATCAGGGCCGACCAACCTGGCCGCAGCGCTGGAAAAGTCGGGCTTTCGGGTCAGCAAGAAAAAATAGTGGTTATCGGTTCGGTGCCGGATCGGGGATCCTATGCCAAGGGACGCTTTTCGTCGTCCATGACCGCTTGACTGTCGCCCTCCATGGCGACAGACACCCTTGTCACAGGACTCCCGACCCGGCAACAAGGATGGGTTGTAAATAGTTACAATAGGAGAATCCATGTACGGCGAAAAAACCCACTCACTGCTGATCGGTTATATCCTGTGGATCTTTGGGTTCATGGGGGCGCACCGTTTTTACTACGGGCGTTCCATCAGCGGTACCATCTATTTTTTTACCCTGGGGTTGCTGTTTATCGGTTGGATTGTTGATCTGTTCCTGATCCCGGGAATGGATCGGATCGCTGATCTGCGCTACAGCCATGGTCCCAAGGATTATAACGTCACCTGGATCCTCATGACTTTTCTCGGCATCTTCGGGGCCCACCGTTTTTATCTCGGCAAATGGATCACAGGGCTGATCTGGTTTTTTACCGGAGGCCTGTTTCTTATCGGCTATCTCTACGATTTCTGGACGCTCAACGAACAGGTGGATGAGGTTAATCGGCGTGAGTTTATTCCGCTGGTCTAAAGCCGGTCGTTGTGTTTACCCCAGTGCCAGTGCCACATAGATCCGTGCTGCATCTTCAACCTCGGCAAAGCTGGTTTGTTCATCGGCGGTGTGGGCGGTTTCAAGAGAGCCGGGACCGAGGATCAAGGGTTTGCTGCCGGCCTGAAAAAACAGGTTGCCGTCTGAATGGGAACGAAAGGGTACCAGGTTTAACGGCAGGTTGAGGCGCGGATAAACTTCTTCAAGGATGCTGATGGTATCTTCCTCCGGGGCAAGCTGGTAGCCACCGGCTTCAAAGTCAAAAACTACCTCAAGATCAAGCCCTTTGATTGAACTGCGGGCCTGCTCCAGGGTTGCTTCGATGATGGTGCGCACCGTCACCGGGCTTAAATCGGGAGAGAGGTGCAGGTCGATCATCGCTTCGCAGCGGTCGGGTACGACAAATCCCGCCCGCGATGAACTCATCTCACGAATCGAATAAACCAGTTTGGTTGCCTGCTGACGAAACGCTGTTGATCGTTCGATCTGCAACAGTACCCGCAGCATCGACTCGATGGCGTTGTGTCCAAGCTCCGGCAGGGAGGAGTGGATGCGCCGCCCCTGGGTGATCAGGGTGACCTCCATATAACCGTAATGATCGAATGCAGGGAGCAGGGCGGTCGGTTCGCCAATAATCACCGAGCGTGGGCAGCACTCTTCAAGGAAGCGGGCGCTGCCGTCACCATTTTCCTCCTCGCCGACGACCAACAGCAGCCCGAGGGACGGACGCTGCGCTTCCGGCAGGGTGGCCAGAGCGACCCAGGCCTCAACCATGGCGGCACAGCCACCTTTCATATCTGCACTGCCGAGACCACGAATTACACCCCATTCTTCTACTGCGGCATATTCATCGATATCCCAGGCCGGCACCGTATCAACATGGCCGACCAGATAAAGATCAGGGTTTTCACTGCCCATGGTGGCGATCAGGTTGAAGCGTTCTTCTTCATCAACTACCTGCCGTCGCACGCTTGTTCCGGTGGCACGTAACTGCTCTTCAAGAAACAGCTGAATATCTTCCTCTTTGCCGGAAGGGGAATAAATATCAATCATGTCGATGAGGTTCTTTTTCAGGCGGTCAGGATCAATCTCATGCCAAACCTGTTCCAGGCGCGATGTCATCAGCTATTCCTTTTTCTTCTTTTTTTTGCGTGAACGAGACAGGTTCAAGGTCATATAGACGTGTTTCTGGATTTGACCGAAGCCAAGTTTTTCAAAAAAGCGAATACCGGCATCGTTGTCGGCATCGGTATCAATCATGATCATGCGTACCCCTTGTTCCTTCATGCGTACCTTAAGTTCATCGAACAGCTTTTGGCCGGTTCCTCCCTTTTGCAGACCAGGGCGAACGCCGATCCAGACCAGATACCCATACTTCCATGACGAATGCAGCTTTTCGACGGTGGTACCCAGGGCAAATCCGACAATCTGGTCCGCTAATTCGGCCACCAGACAGAGTTCACTGTCAGAGTTGAACAGGGTGGTGATCTCGTATTC
>JAWLDI010000175.1:0-4902 GCA_041686715.1 Pelovirga sp. | reverse complement strand
CGAGGCAAATCTGACCGCCTTTAGACAACGCTTTGAAGCGGTTGTCAGGGCTCGACTGACAGCGGATATGTATCTGCCGACACTAGAGTATGACGATGAGTGCAGCCTGGATCTCTGGTCGGTTAACCAGGTGCAGGAATTGACGGTTTTAGGTCCCTTTGGTGCAGGAAACCCACAGCCCCAGTTTGTCAGCCGTGGCTGTCAGGTTAACTATTGCACCATTGTGGCAGAAAAGCATCTTAAGTTTTCTGTTGTACAGAAGGATGTAACGCTGTCTGCCATTGCTTTTGGTTGCGCCGACCGATTAGCCGAATGCTCTGGTACGTTGGACATCCTCTATCGGCCACTGATAAACCAATGGCGGGGAAGCACCCAGGTACAAATTCAGGTTATTGATTTTTGTCAGGCGGGACAAAGATCATGACGTCTTCGCAACGGATGAACGGATACCGGCAGCTTCTGACAACGATGGTTGGGCACGTCGCTACCGATGAACCCCTTTGTCGACATAGCAGCTGGCAGATTGGTGGTCCGGCAGATCTGCTGATCGAACCGCAAAAGCCGGACCAGGTGGCTGCGGTCATGGCTCTGGTGGAAAAGTATCAGCTGCCGTTGGTCATTATTGGTCAGGGAACGAATCTGCTGTTTGATGATGCCGGTGTCCGTGGCGTGGTTATGAAGATCGGCTCGCAGATGGAGCACATTGCTATTACCGGTAATCGGATTGTCGCCGGAGGAGGGGCCTGGGTCCCGCAGGTTGCGCGTGAGGCCATGAGGGCGGGGCTGACCGGCCTGGAACACTGTATCGGCATTCCCGGTACTCTGGGAGGATTGGTCATGATGAACGGCGGCAGTCACCGGCACGGCATTGGTGAACATGTCGTCCTTGTCACTGTCGTTGACAGGGATGCCACCATACAACAATTAAGCGCCGCTGAGTGCCAGTTCGCCTATCGTTTCAGTGCCCTGCAAAAGCGAGGTGCAGTGGTCGTCGAGGTTGAACTGGAGTGTCCAACGGGCAATCTTGCAGCTATCCGCCGGGATATGCTCCTGGACCTGCGTGAGCGCCGCCGCAAATTTCCGCGCAAGCAGCCGAATTGCGGGTCGGTGTTCTTGAGTTCCAGTGAGATGCACGCAAGCGTCGGACCACCGGGTAAGATTATTGAAGAGGCGGGTCTGAAAGGATTGTATTGCGGAGGGGCAGAGGTATCACAGCAGCATGCCAACTTCATTGTCAATCGTGGCGGCGCGACTGCTGCCGATGTGCTGCAGCTGATTTCCCGGATCCGTTCCGTAGTGCGGAAGATGCTAGATTTTGATCTGCGTTGTGAGGTGCGCTACGTCAGCCCCACCGGGGAGATCGGCCCGGCAGATCAGGTGGCGGATCGGTTGTTCCCTGCGGTTTAAACATTATGACAACCGTTAAGGCCATTTGCGAACAAATCAAATGAGTTTACCCCACGGGCTAAGATGGAGTCCTGACCATGTTGGAACATCTTTCGAGCTGGCTGCCAACTGCGGTGTCACAGGCCACACTGAATATTATCCTGTTGGGCGTTATCCTGTCCGTCAGTATTTTTGCTGATACCCTGGCGCACCATTTCAAGGTGCCGAGGATATCTACACTGATTATGGTCGGCGTCGTTATTGCCGTTGTACAACAGTTCTGGCTGGGCGCATCACCTGCCGATTTGTTGGGTGGACTGAGTGAACCGCTGATCCAGATGGCGCTGGTCATGGTCGCTTTCCTGCTGGGTAGTGAGTTCGAGTTGGATCGACTGCGCGATACCGGCTCGCTGATTCTGGCTTTTTCACTGTTCGTCATTGTGGGTAGCGCAGTCGTGGTCGGCGCCGGTTTGCTGATGCTAGGATTTCCCCTGGTGATTGCCGTTTCGCTGGCGGCCATTTCCGTCGCCACAGACCCCGCGGCTGTCAGGGAATCTGTTCGAGAAAGCGGCGATACGCGATTGCGTGCCAAGATTCTGCTGGGTGTTGTCGCTATCGATGATGTCTGGGGTATTATTGTTTTTGGTCTCAGTATGGCGGTTCTCGGATGGGTGCTGAGCAGTGATGGTCAACTGGCGTTGCTGCATGCCTTGTGGGAACTGGGTGGCGCCATCCTGTTAGGAGTAATGATCGGGTTGCCAGCCTCCTGGCTTACCGGTCGGCTCAGTCCGGGAGAGCCTACCCAGGTTGAAGCCATCGCACTGATACTGTTACTCGCCGGGCTTTCCGCCGCACTGAATGTGTCGGCCCTGTTAGCGTCAATGGTGGCCGGCACCCTGGTTGCTAACCTGGCATCTCACCATACCCAGTCATTCCGTGAGATTGAGCATATAGAATGGCCTTTTCTGGTGTTCTTTTTTGTGCTCTCGGGCGCAAGCCTTGATTTGTATAACATCGGCGCTGCCATCGGGTTGACATTGGCCTATATTGTGCTGCGGCTCGCAGGCAGGGCCCTGGGTGGTTTTCTCGCAGTGGTTTTTGTCCGCCCGAAACGAGATAATTTTCCCCGGGATATTGGCCTGGCATTGACCCCGCAGGCAGGTGTAGCCATTGGCATGGCGCTGCTCGCAGCCGAGCGTTTTCCGGAATTCAGTGACACCATTCTGCCGGTTGTTGTTGCTTCAACCCTTATCTTTGAGCTGATCGGACCGGTGCTGGTGGGGAGGGTGTTGCGTTCGTGATCTGTTTTGGGCGTATCAATCAGCACGATGCTGATTGGGGTCGTCTGTTGCACAGGTCAGGGCTGACCGGATCGCCTATGTTTGCGGCATCTTCCGCCGGGAGAACAGGTGCTGCAGACTGCTCTTGTGCTGCTTCCGCAATGATTTTGCAACCTGTTCCCCTCTCCATCGGTTACTGAGCTGGGTCCTATGCGGCTGTTCACAGCTTTTTGCCCCGATGGCGCTACCCCTGTGCGCCACCAGGCCCTTGCAGATGGAAAATCCTTATTCAGCAACCATTCCCAATTCTGCCGCTAACTTTTCCCAGGCCGACAGGCTGCGTTTGATCATGTCGTCTTCCACACAATAGGCAATGCGGAAAAATCCGGGGGCGCCGAAGCCGCTGCCGGGAACCAGCAGAATGCCATGCTGCTGGGCACGGCGGATGAATTCGATCTCATCAGCCAGGGGCGAGCGTGGGAAGAGATAAAAGCCGCCACCGGGCTTGACGACCTCGAAACCCAGTTCGATCAACTTGTTATAAAGCAGATCACACTTGATCCGGTATTGCTCGACATCAACGCTGACCCGCTGCAGACGAGTGATGAGCCGCTGCATCAGCGCCGGGGCGTTGACAAAGCCCAGCACGCGGTTGGCAAAGATGGCGCCCTGCATGAACAGCTCGATATCTGTCAATGATGGTGAGGCCGCCAGGTAGCCGATACGATCTCCCGGCAGGGCAAGATCCTTGGAGTGGGACGTGACAATAATGGAGTTGGCGATGGCGTTGAAGACGCACGGAACCTCTTCACCAAAGCTGATACGTGCATAGGGCTCATCCGAGATGGCAACAATGGTGGTGCCGAATTTCTGTTCTTTAGCTGTCAGTATCTCGCCGATTTTTTTCAGGGTTTCTGCCGGGTAAATCACCCCGGTGGGGTTGTTGGGTGAGTTGACGATAAGGGCTTTGGTCCGGGAGGTTATGGCGTCAGCAATGGCGTTCAGATCGGGCTGGAAAGTCTCCGTTGTTGGTACGACCACCGGTATACCACCGTGATTATCGATGTAAAAGTTGTATTCAACAAAGTAGGGGCTTAAGATAACGACCTCATCAGCAGGGTTGAGGAGGGTTTTCAACACAACATTGAGAGCCGCCCCGGCGCCGCAGGTCATGACGATATGGTCGGCACTGACGGGGAGGTGACAGTTGTCGGCAATGACTGCAGCCACAGCGGCACGCGTTTCTTCATAACCGGCGTTATTCATGTAGCGATGCATTCCGGGAACCGGTGAAGCGGCAATTCTTTTCAACTCCTGATGCAGTTCTTCCGGTGGTTCCATCGTCGGGTTGCCCAGGGTAAAGTCGAAGATGTTTTCTGCTCCACGCTCTTTGCGCAGCTGATCTCCTTCTTCGAACATTTTACGAATCCATGATGAACCTTCGAGACATTTCTTGACTTTAACGGCAACGGGCATGGTAGCTATCCTTTTGTTAATTGCAACAGGTGGCTGATCAATAATGGCCGGAGTGTAGCTTTACCCCCTGCCGTGGTCAAGTCGGATTGGTGGATGATTTCGGTTGACGGCAAATTGATTTCTGTCGATCTTTAGGATACATTGCTTCTCCCGAACGAACTGTTACCGGTGATGGATGGATGTGTAAGATGACGAAAACAGACAAACTGCAGATGCTCAGGGAGCAGATTGATCGCATAGATGATCAGTTGCTCGACCTGCTAAACCAGCGAGCAACGATTGTTATTGAGGTAGGACGCATCAAGGAGAAGGATGATGGCTCTTTTTATGTTCCCAGTCGTGAAAAACGGATCTACGAGCGTTTGACCGGCCATAATTCCGGCCCCTTCCCGAATGAGGCGGTACGTAAGGTGTTTCGCGAGATCATTTCAGCATCCCTGAATATGGAACTGCCACTCCAGGTAGCATTTCTGGGGCCACAATCGACCTTTACCCACCAGGCCGCGATGCAGCAATTTGGTTTGTCAGCAGCACTGGTTCCACTTAAAAGTATACCCGCTGTGTTTGAAGAAGTTGAGCGTGGCCGAGCGCACTACGGGGTCATACCGGTAGAAAATTCTACCGAAGGGGTCGTGAACCATACCCTCGATATGTTCATCAATTCCGACTTGAAGATTATTGCCGAAATCATGTTGGAGATATCCCATCATCTATTGTCAACGTCCGGGCGAATCGATCGGATCACCAAGATTATTTCCCA
>JAWLDI010000174.1:0-4926 GCA_041686715.1 Pelovirga sp. | reverse complement strand
GGTTCATTCGTAAAAAAGTTGAAACGCTATAATAGGCAGCATTCTGCCTGATAAATAAGTGCACCGGGCTTAACCATTCTGGTAAGGTTTTGTTTCCCGACAAAAACCAATCCGGAAGGAGAAACCCGATGCAGAAAAAGACTATCACGAAACTGCTCGACTTGCCCAATTTTGAGGTGGTCAAAGTGCTTGATCATTACGCTGACAGCCTTCATCTCTACATCGACTTAATCGACCCTGTCGGACCGGTCTGTTCCGCCTGCGGTGACGTGCACCACACGCCCGTCCACAGTGTCGGCTGGATCCGTGTGGAAGACCTACCGCTGTGCGGCAAGCGGACGTTTCTTTATGTGCCCAAGCGCAAGGTCCGCTGCCCTGTTGATGGCAAAATCCGCGTTGAGCAGTTTGAGCAGTTGCGCGGTCGTTTCACCTGCCGTTTTGCTGAGCAGGTCTATCGCCTGACCTCCATCACCACCAACGCCGAAGCGGGCTGGTTTTTGAACCTCGACGATGAAGTTGTCTACCGCATCGACCGCAGCATGCTGGAAGAACTGGCACGGGAGAAGTTGTCTCCGGTGCCTGCTCCCACCCACATCAGCGTCGACGAGGTCGCCTGGCAAAAATGGCACAAGTACGTCACCAACGTTATCGACATCGATCTGCGCAAGGTGATCTGGAACCATGACGGCCGCGGCAAACAGACTATGGACGCCTTTTTCGCTGCACTCGGCGAGGAGAAGTCAGCCGCAATCGAGGCGGCGGCCTGTGACGGGGCCAGAGGTTACCTGTCCTCGATCAAGCAGTATGCAAAGAACGCCCTGATTGTCCTCGACCACTTTCATGTCAAGAGTTACCTCAACGATGCCGTTGATACCGTCCGCAAAGAACAACTCCGCAAGGCCAGGCAGGACAAGAACAGTGACCTGGCTGACCTGCTGCATTGCCGCAAACGCTTCATCCTGATGCAGGGTAAGCCCTCACAGCGACAGCGAACTGTTCTTGATCAACTCGCTGAACTGAACGACACCGTCTACCGTTCCATGTTGCTCAAAGAACAGTTCCTCGAAGTCTACCGCGCCTGTTCCCGCAAAGCCGCCCAGGCTGGTCTCAGGCAGTGGATACGAGAAGCCTTCGCTTCCCAAATACCGGCCTTCATCGAACTGGGGCTGAAATTTTTCCGCAAGCGGCACTACATCCTGAACTACTTCCAGATGCGTATTACTTCGGCCATCTCCGAAGGCATCAACAACAAAATCAAGAGATTGAAGAGGATGGCCTATGGCTACAAGGACGTCGTCTATTTCCTCCTCAAAATTCATCAGCACTGCGGACTGTTGAGTCCGAGGCTTTCAACTTAAATGCGAAAGACCCGAAAAAAATAGCGTTTCACCGGTTGTTAGTTGGTAATAGATGACACCTTGTCATCAGCGCCAAAATCCACCGCCAGAGTACGGAAGCGATTCTGCCAGTAAATCCAGCGGCTGGCATCAAGGTCCGGGGTCCGATGAGCAGCGGGGTAACCAAGCGCGGTCATCACTCCTTCTCGGGTCATGCCAACGATTGCTTTACCTTCCTTGATCCCTTTTTGATCAGTGGCGGAAAATTTTGACAGATCGACCGGCGACGACGAGGTGATCAGGTCAATATAATCGTCCACACTCATTTCCATTCGAGGCTCATGAAATTCGACATAGGCCTCTTGCGACGAAACATCGTGAGTAAAATAAAATCCGCGTCGTGACTTTTTGGTCACATTGATTTTCGTTCCAGCTGGGAGAATAAGGTGCCCATCGCCGGGGTTGGTGTAATTTGCGTAGCTGCCTTTCAGCACGTTGGCACGGTCGACCTGGGTATGGATGTTGTATTTGAGATACCGCTCTTGTGCTGCTACTGATGTGCTCAGCATCAGTAAACCGACAACAAACAGCACGGCCACAAATAATCCTTTTGTCACTTTCAGGTTGCTCATAGAGGCCTCCTTCATCGTCTATACAGCTGTGTTTCTGCTACTTTTCTGTTACCGACTATCTTTGATTCTGAACTTTCTTGATGTTGATGTCAACGCGCCGGCGTCGGCGTCAAAGGGTAAATTCGGCCCAGATCGGGCAGTGGTCTGATGGTTTTTCCATACTGCGCAGTTCATAGTCGATCCCGGCATCGGTACAACGCTGCTGTAACCCTTTGGTAGCCAGGATCATGTCAATCCTTAAACCACGTTTGGGTTCGGCTTCAAAACCACGTGAACGGTAATCGAACCAGCTGAACTGTTCAGTTGCTGTCGGATTCAACTCGCGCCAGCTATCCAGCAATCCCCAGCTGTACAATTTTTGATACCAGTTGCGTTCTTCCGGCAGAAAACTGCATTTCCCGGTACGCAACCAGCGTCTGAGGTTATCGTCACCAATACCGATATCCGCATCTGTCGGTGCCACGTTCAGATCCCCGAGAACAATCAGCTGGTCTTCCGGGTCAGCTTCACTGGTCAGCCACTGATACAGATTCTCATAGTAATCTCGCTTATGGGGAAACTTTACCGGATGAGCGCGATTTTCTCCCTGCGGAAAATAACCATTGATAATACGCAGTACCGACCCGTTTGCCAGTTCATATGCACTGATCAGGGTCCGCCGCTGGTGTTCCGGCTCTTCATTGGGGTACCCTTTAATTACGGACTGCGGCTCCCGGCGTGACAGGGTTGCGACACCGTAATGCGCCTTCTGCCCGTGATGAATAATATGGTAGCCCAGCGCTGCTAACTGCCCGTGTGGAAACTCACTGTCGTGTACCTTGGTCTCCTGCAAACCGATGATATCCGGATTATGCTTTTCGACCAGCGCCTCAAGCTGGTGGTAACGCGCGCGTAACCCATTGATATTGAATGACACAATTTTCATCATACCTCCTGATTCCGGGCGGCTAGCGACAGAGAAACCCGTTGATGGCGGCAATAAACGCAGACCCGTAGCGTTGCAGCTTCACCTGTCCGACACCGCTGACAGCCATCAGCTCACTCTCGTTGGTCGGCAACAGGGCCGCCATTTCGGCCAGGCTCGCATCACCAAACACGACGTAAGGTGGCACGCCGTCACGATCGGCAATCTGCTTGCGCACCTTGCGCAGCTCTTCAAACAGTGCCGGATCGTAATCCTGTCCTTTAATTTGATGTTCTTTTTTCCTGCCCCGCTGCACTCTGGTGCGTGGCCTGCACAACGTGAGTTTTTTTTCGCCGCGCAGCAACGGCCGCGCCTGTTCCGTCAACCTCAGTATCGAGTAACGGGCGATATCCTGCTCCAGGTAACCCAGCTGAATCAACTGGCGCAGCAAATAGCTCCAGTGATCACGACTGACGTCCTGCCCTATTCCGTAGGTTGACAGCCGATCATGCTGCAGGGTTTTCATTCTCTGATTTTCTGCGCCGCGTAAAACATCGACCACATGCCCAATACCAAAACTCTGACCGACCCGGTAGACACAGGACAAAGCTTTGCGGGCATGTTCGGTGGCGTCATACTGCTCCGGCGGATTCAGACATATGTCACAGTTACCGCAATCTTCGTCGAGTCTTTCACCAAAATAGCCGAGCAGTACCCGCCGCCGACAGATCCCTGTTTCAGCAAAAGCCACTATGGCGTTGAGTTTATGCCATTCTGCACGTTGCTGCTCCGGATCATCACTTTTTTCTATGAATCCACGCAGCAGAGCAATGTCGCCATAACCGAACAACAAGAGCGCTTCTGCCGGCAAACCGTCTCGACCGGCGCGCCCGGTTTCCTGATAGTAACCTTCGATATTTTTCGGCAAATCGTAATGTACAACAAAACGTACGTTGGGCTTATCGATACCCATTCCAAATGCTACCGTAGCAACTATGATCTGTACATCATCACGCAGAAAATCATCCTGCACCGAGCGCCGCACCTCCGCTCCCAAACCGGCGTGATAGGCTGCAGCCTGATACCCGTCCCGGTTTAATTTGGCAGCGACCTGTTCCACCCGTTTTCGGCTCAGGCAGTAGATAATCCCTGCCTGGCCGCTATACCGCAGCAAAAACTCACAAAGTTGCTGATAAGGTTTCACCTTATCCACAAGACTGTAGCGGATATTCGGCCGATCAAACCCGCAGATCACCTGATGAGGGTTACTCAACTGCAGACATGTCATAATATCTGCCCGTGTCTGTTTTTCTGCTGTTGCTGTCAGGGCGGCAATCGGGACATTCGGAAAGAACTTGCGCAACTGCCCCAGCCGAATATATTCCGGACGGAAATCATGACCCCATTGGGAAATGCAGTGAGCTTCGTCGATAGCAAACAGGGCTGGTGCGGCCTCCCGCAGCAGGTTAAGAAAATCGGCACTCATTAAGCGCTCAGGGGCGACATAGAGCAGATCAAGACGCCTCTGGTGTAATTGATCAAGCACGTCACGAGCAGCGCCGGCGCTCAAACTTGAATTATAACAGGCAGCCTTCACCCCCAACGCCACCAGACTGTCGACCTGGTCTTTCATCAAAGCGATCAGCGGTGAAACAACAATCGTTACCCCGGCTTTCAGCAGTGCCGGAATCTGGAAGCAGATCGATTTCCCCCCGCCGGTCGGCATCAGGATAAAGGCGTCACGCCCTTCAAGCAGACTGACGATGACATCTTCCTGGTGGGGGCGAAAACTCCTATATCCGAATACCTGCTGCAGCACAGTCAATGCGCCTGGACGATCAGCGCAAGGCTGGACGGTCTTCATCATAAACACCCGCTGTTGGTACGCGTTATTTCATAATGACGATGGTCGAGCAGGCTTGTTGTTGCCCGATCTTCTGCCACCAGCCGGTCCCTGTTAATACCGGTCGCATTGATAATCAGCCCCGTGCCGACAGTTGTGATCCGCTCCGAACTCAATAAGTTGACAGCACGCCACCAGGTCATATTGAAA
>JAWLDI010000173.1:0-4942 GCA_041686715.1 Pelovirga sp. | reverse complement strand
ATGACGCTTATCTAGCGCGGGTGCGGGCATCCCTGGAGGATGTCAAAGAAGGCAGAGTTGAGAAGTTTGCCACGGTCGGTGATCTGCTACGTACCCTCGAAGTGGAGGAGTGAGTGTGTACGCGATTGTGACACCGGAGCAATTCCTTCGTCAGGCACGCAAATTTTTCAGGAAGCATCCCGAATTGCAATCTCGATTTGCCGGGGTCGTCGAAGCTCTGCAGAGCGACCCTTTTCAACCGCATCTTGCTCTTCATCCCCTGTCCGGGACACTCGCCGGACTCCATGCCGTGCGATTGACATACAGTTATCGGATTACGCTGACCTTGTTGGTTTCAGAAAGGGAAATAGTTCTGATTGATATCGGCAGTCATGATGAAGTTTATCGTGCTTAGCCTGAGAAAAGATAGTACTGAGGACTGAGTAGCGAGTACTGAGAAAGAATAGTAATGAGGTCTGAAGACTGAAAAAACTCAGCACTCAGCACTCAGCACTTTCCAATCCCGAGAATTGAATTGACAATCAGCTAGATACGAGGGTGGGCTGCACCTATGTTTATCAATCGCACCGCCGAGCACACGGAGAAAAACAATCAGAACCATTTTGACACGGCAACGTCAACCGCGAAAAAGCTGGTAGTTGGGAATAGGTAGCTGGGAATAGGTAGAATGATTTCCCACTCCCCAGTCCCTAATCCTCAGTACTTGGAGTTGAGGCATTTGACGCTACCGCGTATGCTTTAAAGTTTTTCACCGCAATAAATTAAGGTTTTTTTATCCGTCTTTATCTGCGTTCAATAAGCTTTTGCTCATTTCATCGAAATCCTGCTGCCATCTCTATGGAATTTATGTTTTAATCGACACGCGCAGCCGATGACAGAATTTCATCAGTCAGAGTCCAGCCGCAAATGACGGATACGCTCAATGACGTTCGCGTTGGAATCTTTCTCAGGGGGGTTACATATCTATGGTTCACCATCTTGAACGCATTCAGCGTTACCGGCTTGTTATCACTTTTATATTGACGGCGTTGATTATTGTTGCATCGTTACTGCTTGCCTATGCGGTGCGCTTTGATTTGACCATACCTGTTGTGTATCGGGGCAGAATCGCAGAGCTTCTTCCGGCAGTAATTGTTATTAAACTGACAACTTTCTGGTTTTTTGGCGCCTTCAGGGGCTGGTGGCGCTATGTTTCCATGCCGGATCTGATTCAGATCGTTAAGGCCAACCTGCTGGGATCGCTGCTGTTCGTTGTGTATGCTGTGCTGGTTTATCGTCTTGATCTCATTCCTCGTTCGGTGTTGATTCTGGACGGGATTTTTTGCTTTATTCTGGTCGGGGGCATCCGTTTTGCTACCCGTGCCATACGTGAGGCCTATCGCCCCTGGCGTCAAGTAAAAACCACAAAACAATCTAAACGGGTTCTGGTGGTCGGTGCCGGAGACGCCGGCCAGATGATTGCCAGAGAGATTCGTCAAAACCCCGAGTTGAATATTGATCTGGTCGGTTTTGTTGATGATGATCGCGCCAAACGTCACGCCCTGCTGCAGGGACTCAGGGTTCTCGGTAATCAGGAGGAGCTTGAGACCCTGTTGGGCGAGCGGCAGATTGATGAAATTATTATTGCCATTCCGTCAGCGACTGGTCGCCAGATTCGCTCGATTGTCAATCGTTGCCGTAAATTCAAGTGTCAGTTCAAGGTGTTGCCCGGTGTCGGAGAGCTTATTGACGGGCGTGCCACTGTTCAGCAGATTCGCCAGATCGATTTGAATGACCTGCTGGGTCGGGAACCGATATTTCTTGATTGCGAAAACATCAAAAACTATATCGAAGGCAAAAGGGTGCTGGTAACGGGAGCCGGAGGCAGTATCGGCAGTGAAATCTGCCGGCAGGTGATGAGCTTCAATCCATCAAAGCTGATCCTTTTTGAAAACGCTGAAACCCCTCTGTTTATGATTGAGCGTGAACTGGTGAATGAATTCAGTAATATCCCTGTTGTCCCCGTTATTGGTGATGTGCGTAACCGTTCCCGGGTCAACGTTATTTTTGACCAGCAGCAACCGCAGGTGGTATTTCATGCGGCGGCCTACAAGCATGTACCGCTGATGGAGATGAATCCGGCGGAAGCTGTCAATAACAACGTTCAGGGGACTTTTCTCTTAGCCGATGCGGCGGACTTTTACGGGGTGGAAAAATTCGTCATGGTCTCCACGGACAAAGCGGTACGACCAACCAATGTCATGGGCGCGACCAAACGAATCGCCGAGATGTATGTCCAATCTTTGAATAAAACATCGAAAACCCGGTTTGTTACCACCCGCTTCGGTAATGTCCTGGGTAGTAACGGCAGCGTCATTCCAACATTCAGGCAGCAGATTGCAGCGGGAGGTCCGGTCACTGTTACGCATCCGGAAGTCACCCGTTTTTTTATGACGATACCGGAAGCAACCCAGCTGGTGCTTCAGGCCGGCAGTATGGGGCAGGGGGGAGAAATTTATCTTTTTGACATGGGGGACCCGGTAAAAATTGCCACCTTGGCAGAAGAGATGATTCGGCTGTCCGGCCTTGTTCCTGACGAAGATATTGATATCGTTTATATCGGTCTGCGTCCCGGAGAAAAGCTCTATGAAGAGCTACTGTTGGATGATGAAGGGGTCATGCCGACGCAGCATAACAAAATATGTATTGCGGCAGCGGCGACACCTCCTCACAAACAGCTGGTGGAACAGATGACTCAACTGGTGGAAAGTGCCAAGATCCTGGACTATGTTGCGGTTGGACAGGGCCTGAAACAATTGGTTCCTGAATACGTGCCGACGGAGAACAAAAAGTTGCAGCGGCAGGATGTGGTATCCTGATGATTGGTTAACATTGCTATGGCCACGGAAATTCTTCTCTGGTTAAACATCATTGTCTGTCCGATAGCGGTAGTTGTCTTGATCGTTCGCCGATCTTTTACGGTGGCGACCTTTCTTTTTATGGGGGCCTTAATCGGCCTTTGCTGGTTGAGCTTTGTCGACCTTGCAACTCTGCGCGCTCCTGAACAGATCTACAGTTTAAGAGGCCTCGGCCTGCCGCTGGAGGTCTTCGTTGTTTTTGCCTGCTATTTTTACACAAAAACCTCGTTTCGCGACAATGCCAGGATTTATCGTGGTCCCGGTTTCTGGATAGCGCTGTTGATTTTTGTCCTGCTCTTTGTTTTTGTTGTTATAACACCGTCGATTGAGTTGATTTTTTCCCCTGATTTTGCTGATGAACGGGTTCTGTTTCTGACGGCATCGGGGTTTTTTGTCTATCTGCTGCTGATGCTGTTTCTGGTATTCGGACTGGTTCAGCTTGAACGCACTCTGGCCGGGTTGCATGAACTTCAGCGCTGGAAGGTCAAGCTCGAGGTTCTTGCCAGTGGTCTGCTGATGGCGGCCTTTGCGCTTTATTTCAGCCATAGCCTGCTCTATCGTTCCATCAACGTCGATTATATTTCCATCCGTTCTGTGGCGGTCATTATCGCCGTCATCCTGTTCTGTTACTCCCGTCTGGTACGCGGCGATGGTGCCCAGCTGGCGCTCTCACGCGGCATTGCCCATCGCTCGTTTGTGCTGCTGCTGGTGGGCGGGTACCTTATTGTGCTGGGCGCCATCGGCGGCGGGTTGCGTTACCTTAATGTCGGCGATGCCAGGGTGTTGATCAATATTCTGCTGCTGGCAGGAAGTGCGGCCCTGGCCATATTGTTTCTGTCGGAACGCTTGCGACGCAAGCTCAAGGTTTTGTTACAGAAAAACTTTTATCAGAGCAAATACGATTATCGTGAACAGTGGGAACGGTTTGCCCGGCATGGCGCTGATGGAGCGAACCTGGCGCAGATACAAAACAGCATTCTTGATCATTTCTGCTCCATACTGGCCTGTAAGGGGGCCGCTCTCTACCTGTATGATGAAGAGAAGACACTCTATGCCCCGGCGGCGGTTTTCAATTTTCCGCGGGACTGGCGACCTTTCAGATCTGATGACCCGTTGCTCCCTCAATTTCGTGACAAAGACTGGATTGTTAATCTCCGTGATGATCGTCCTGATCTGCAGGGCTCCCTGCTTGAGTCGATAACCGAACCGACCGTATTTCTTATTATCCCGCTGTTTTTTGATGATGAGTTGACCGGATTTGTTCTGCTGGGTGAGCAGATCAACCCTGATGAGTCTTTAACCTTTGAAGATTACGATATGTTGCGTATGCTGGCTCGACAGTCGATCGCGACAATCCAGGGGCTGCGTTTGTCCGATCAACTTGTTGTTGCGCGCGAGCTGGCGGCCGTGGGGAAAGTGTCAACCTTTGTTCTGCACGATCTGAAAAATCAGGTATCCGGGTTGGCTCTGCTCCTGGATAATGCTGCCGAACATATTGACAATCCTGAATTTCAGCAGGACATGCTGGAAACTGTCGGCAATACAGTCAGTAATATGAAATCCCTGATTACCCGCTTGAAGGGGTTGAAGGATAAACCCCAACTGGCGATTTCGTCGGTTTGCCTGCACAAGATCATAGCTGATGCGATCGGGACTGTTGGTGGTAAAATTGATGTCACCGGAACAACAGCGGCGAGAGCTGCGGTCGACGAGGAGGAAATTTACAAGGTGATTGTCAATCTTCTTGTTAATGCTCTGGAGGCATCTCCTGAAGGTGCTGTCGTTCATGTTTCATCCGGTATCGACGCATCACGGTGTTGGGTTAAAGTAACAGATGAGGGTTGTGGCATGAGCCCTGAATTTGTGCGTGATAAACTTTTCAAGCCGTTTGAAACAACCAAAAAGCATGGTTTCGGCATTGGTCTTTACCAGTGTCAGCAGATTGTCGAAGCACATGACGGAGAGATTGTTGTCGACAGCCGTGAAGGAGAGGGGACCGAGTTTCTGGTAAGATTACCGCTGGCGGTTGAGCAGCAAGTTGCCGA
>JAWLDI010000172.1:0-4990 GCA_041686715.1 Pelovirga sp. | reverse complement strand
CTGGCCGGGGTCATGTCGATCCAGATCATTGCGGTCTGTGCTTGTGCGGGCATCATCGTGGGCGTCATCTCGCTGACCGGTGTCGGCGCCCGGTTTTCTGCGGTGCTGCTGGATCTGGCCGGGGTAAGCCAGCTGCTGGCGCTGTTCTTCGCCATGTGTATCTCGATCCTGCTGGGCATGGGGATGCCCACCACCGCGGCCTATGCGGTCGCGGCCTCGGTCGTGGCACCGGGCCTTGTGCAACTTGGCATCCCGCTACTGACCGCGCATTTCTTCGTGTTCTATTTCGCGGTGCTTTCGGCCATCACACCCCCTGTGGCCCTGGCCAGTTACTCCGCGGCGGGCATCTCGGGTGCGAATCCGATGGAGACGAGCCTTGCCAGCTTCAAGATCGGTATCGCTGCATTTATCGTCCCGTTCATGTTCTTTTACAACTCGGCGCTGCTGATGGACGGTACATGGATCGAGATTGGTCGCATGGGTCTGACCGCGTTGTTCGGCGTGTTCCTCTTGTCCTCGGGGGTGCAGGGCTGGTTCCTTGGGCAGCGCGCGGTCTGGTTCCTCCGGATCGGCATCATCGTGGCGGCCTTATTCATGATCTCGGGCGGTTGGGTGACCGACCTCATCGGGATCGGGGCAACCGTAGTGATCTGGCTGGTGCAGCGGGTGTTCCACCCGAATCCGAACGCGACGCTCTCGGTTCGTGGCGCCGACTGACCCAGGAAGTACAAACAAGCGGGATGACGGTCCGGTGGCAGGACAAGCCGGAGAAGATGTGAGAGCACAAAGTAGAACCAACAAGGGCGGCAGATGAAATTCTGCCGCCCTTGTTGGGTTTCTGGTCAGCTGGATGTTAGTCGCTGATTTCCAGCATTCTGTCAATCATTCCAACAAGGTAGGGTATTTGTGGTTTGGTGGCATAGCCGTCGGCCCCAACCTGGTCACATTTGTAGGTCATCTGCTCATTGATCAGGGAAGAAAAAAGAATGACCTTGAGATCTTTGAGTACAGAATCGTTTTTGATTCGTTTACACAGGGTGAGGCCATCCATCTTCGGCATTTCGATATCGGTGATCAATAATTGCAGATGCTCCGACAGTGTTGTTCCGTTGGTCACCTGCTGTTTAATTTCCACCAGGCGGTCGTGGCAGTCCTGACCATCGGAAAAAACCTCAAGGGATGTATAGCCGGCCCCTTTCAGAACCTTTTCAATGCCTGATCGAATCAGCGAAGAGTCTTCAGCCATCATCAGTTTCATCTTTTCCCGGGTGTGTGGCAGTTTTTCCTGCATGCTGTCGTGGTGCAGTCGAACTTCATAGTCCATGTTCGCTTCCGAGTCGAACTCGGTGACAATATGTTCCAGGTCAACAATGAGGATTTCACGCCCCTCGATATTGACGCTGCCGGTAAAGCGGGGATGAAACTGGTCGATAAAGCTTGCCATCGGCTGCACGTCGTTCCATGAGATGCGGTGAATCTGATTGACGCCATCAACCTTGAAGCCGTTGGTTCTGTTGTTGAATTCGCAGACCAGTACAACGCTGCGCTGACTTTTTTCTTCACCGCTGTCCTTGTGAGTCAGATGCTTTTTCAGATCGATCAGCGGAATGGTGCTGCCGCGCAGGAGCAGGGTGCCGAGCATCCCTTCGCTGCAGCCGGGAATTGACGTGACAGCGCCCTGATCAAAAGGGATGATTTCTTTGAGCTTTTGCACGTTGATGCCGAACGGCTGGGTGCCAAGATAGAATTCGATGATTTCCATCTCATTGGTGCCGGTTTCAAGGAGGATTTCCTTTTTTTGTTGTTGATTGTTCATGGCTGACCTCTTGACAGGAGTGATGACATTCTCAAGATTTGATCATATTAATCATAGGTTGTCAATAATTAATCTGTAGGTCTTTTGTCGGTTCAGTCATTTGCCTGTTATCGTGTATAGTGGGCACTGTTCTGTGACTGTTCAGCTGTACGCAAGTTATTCATTTTCCGGGGCTGTGATCACAGTCAGGGATTTTTATTTAGATTTATCGACATTTTACGAACCGCAATGACGCCGTTCCCGTTATCTTGTCCCGGGTCTGTTGGCACGAAAGCGGTTTGCACAAAGGGGGAGATATGACTGGATTGGCACAATCGCACTATCGGCTGGGAATGAATTACCTGTATGGCAAGGGCGTGGCCAGGTCTTATGGTGAGGCGATGAAGTGGTTTCAGCTGGCGGCTCAACATGAATATCCTCGGGCGATATTCATGATGGGGCGCATGTACGATCTGGGTAAAGGGACAACAGAGAATGCTACCGAGGCGGCGCGCTATTTCAGGCAGGCGGCGGATCTTGGCTATGCCCGGGCCCAGAATGCCCTTGGCCAGGCCTATGTCAGGGGCAGGGGCGTGCCCCAGGATTATGACCAGGCCCTGATCTGGTTTCGCAAAGCTGCGGACCAGGGATTTTCCGATGCGCAATACAATCTTGGCCTGATGCATGCCAAAGGGCACGGGGTTCCCAAGGATTTCCTCGAGGCCCGGCGCTGGTGGGCGCTGGCGGCGGAGCAGGGCAACCCCAAGGTACAGTTTACCCTGGGGCATATGTACCTGGTCGGCAAGGGAGTCAAAAAAAACTACTCCAAGGCACGCCAATGGCTGCGTCAGGCGGCCGAACAGGGGCTGCCGACAGCCCAGTTTCACCTGGGAATGATGTACGCCCGGGGCACGGGTGTACTGCAGAGTTATACCGAGGCGCGTAAATGGCTGCAACGAGCGGCCGAGCAAAACTATCTGGATGCGCTTTATCATCTGGGCAAAATGTTGAGTAGCGGTAGCGAAGAAGTGCGCGATCCCCTGACCGCTGTGACTCTGCTCAAGCAGGCTGCGACCAGGGGCCATCGGCGCTCGCAGGTTTTGCTGGGGCAACATCTGGCCAAAGGGGTTGGGGTTCCTCCTGATCTGTCGCTGGCTTTTCACTGGTGGTGTGAAGCGGCACGGGCCGGCAATGCCGACGCACAGTACAATCTTGGAGTGATGTACCTTAATGGCAAGGGGGTGGAGAAGGACCCTGTCGAAGGGAAAAAGTGGCTCACTGAGGCGGCTGACCAGGGACATACACGGGCCCAGTACTGTCTTGGAATCATGTATTCCACCGGTCATGGAGTGCCGCAGGATATTGACGAAGCGTTGCGGTGGAAGGAGGCGGCAGAATTCTGGGAATCTATCTAGTACCCTGTAACCCAAAGTCTATCGCACTCTTGCTTGTCTTTTGGCGCGGCAACTGCGTTATGACCAACGCTGATTAGCTATGGCCAGGCAGCGTCGGCCATGCCTTGTTGCCCCCCCAAAGTCCAGTGCAATCTTTGCGACATGTTAAGAGTTACAGGGTGCTGGTTTCCGTCCGGAAACGGTTGTTTTCCGCCGTGGCGGCGTCAATCTGGGGTCTTATTTGTGCGGTGTATATGTCTGCACCTCCGCAATATTCCATATTGCATCTCTAATGCATATATGCATAATGGCCATATGGCAAACGTCTCTACTTCTCTTGATATACAGTCCGTTATTGATGCCACTGACCGCAATATTCTGGTGACAGATATCGAAGGGCAGGTTGTTCTGCTCAGTATCCGTGCTCAGCGCCATCTCGATATTGCTATCGGTACACGCCTGGAGAAGTCGTATCCCGGCTTCTGGGGGCATGTTGAAAAAATCCTCGATGGCAGTCTTGGCGGTTGTGAAATTCCGATCCGGATCGGTGGCTATGAGTATCTGGTAGCGGTCAACCCGCTGTATCAGCAGCAGCGTATTACCGGGGCTGTCTGTGTGCTGGTGGACAGCAGCCAGCTTGATATCATGACGCGCCGGCATTCTTCCTTTAACACCCTGTCACGTGAACTGGACACCATTATCGACTCTTCCTCCGATGGTCTCTTTGTCTGTGACACCGAAGCCAACGTTATCCGCATGAATCCGGCCTCGGAGAAAATCCATAAAACATCAGCCAATACCATTGTCGGTCGCAATATGCGTGCCCTGATTGCCGAAGGCTTTATTGACCGTTCAGCGGCTCTTGAAGCCAGCCGGAACCGGCAGCGTGTCACTCTGTTACAGAACAAGGGGGGGCATAAGTTGATCTCAATCGCTACGCCGGTGTTTGATGAAAACGGGGAGTTGATCAGGGTGGTGGTCAGCGAGCGTGACATTACTGAGATTGATGAGTTGCAGCGTGAACTTGAAAAACAGGAGGCGATCAAGAACGGGTTGCGGGATCAGATGTTAGCCATGCAGCAGGCGGAACTGGATTCACATCAGATCATTGCTCGCAGCCCGCTGATGATCCGTGCCGTACAGCAGGCGATGCGTGTTGCCAAGGCCGATTCTTCTGTTTTTATCCTTGGTGAGTCAGGGGTAGGTAAGGGGTTGATTGCCCAGTTGATTCATACGCATTCAGCGCGAGCCCGGCAACCGCTGATCAAGATCAATTGTGGGGCAATACCGGAATCGCTCATTGAGGCAGAGCTGTTCGGTTATGAAAAAGGAGCCTTTACCGGGGCCCTGGCCAGTGGTAAACCGGGCCAGTTCGAGCTGGCCGATGGTGGCACCCTGTTTCTCGATGAGATTGCCGAACTGCCCTTGAGCTCCCAGGTGAAACTGTTGCGTTTTCTTGAAGATGGAAAAATAACCCGGCTTGGTGATACCAAAGGGCGAACCCTGGATGTCCGGGTGCTGGCGGCTACCCACCAGAATATGGAAGAAATGGTGGAGCAGGGGCGCTTCCGGCTCGATCTCTATTACCGGCTTAATGTCATTCCGATCCAGATTCCGGCCGTACGTGAACGTCCTGAATGCATTCCGCCCCTGATCCATCACTATATCGAGGAGTTCAGCAGCCGCAGTGCCGTTAAGAAGCGCCTCGCCCGTACCGCTCTGGATGCGCTGTGTGCGTATTCTTTTCCGGGCAATGTGCGCGAGTTGATGAATATATGTGAGCGCCTGGTTGTCATGGCCG
>JAWLDI010000171.1:0-5074 GCA_041686715.1 Pelovirga sp. | reverse complement strand
GCTGTGGCTGTGTCCGTGTCCGTGGCCGTGGCCGTGGCCGTGAGCACCACACACCATGTCGTCACCAATTTCCGACAACTGATTATTCGCCAGCAGGCTCAGGTTATCGGCAACCCGGGCAGCAGAGGCCTGATAGACCGTCAGGCCGGCACGACGCAACCCCATCAGGGCACCACCGCCAATACCGCCAACAACAATGGCATCAACGGCATGCCCCCCCAGGGCCTTGAGTGGACTGCAGGAGCCATGTTGATGGTTAAGATCGCGGTTAATCACCTGACCGACTTCGCGCGTTTCGCTGTCCACCACGACGAATTGTGGAGCAGAACCGAAATGTCCAAAGACTTTGCTGTCAAGACCTTCATTTTTTTGAACTGGAAAACAGATTTTCATAGGAACCTCCATAGTGTTTTGTGTATATGCACAATATAGTCTTATTATTTTCATTGTCAATAACTTTTTTTACGAATTTAAAAACGGCTCTGTGCAGCACCGGATCAGAGATCCCGTGACAGTGAAAATAGTTGTAAAAGCGCGTCAATATGGCAAATTGCTTTGTTTTACAGACCCTCATGTCGTCACTCTTGCCTGCCTCAAGTAAATAAGGCATTATCGGTAATTACACTATATCGCCAAGGAGGCACCATGCAATATTTCGCCCTGACCATCATCGGCCGCGATCGTCCCGGGATCGTTGCCCAGGTAACAGAAATTCTGTACCGACTCGGGTTTAATATCGCTGACTCGAGTTGCTCAATTCTGGGTGGCCAGTTTTCCATGATTCTGATCATCTCCAATCCGAACATCACCTCCCAGGACCAGTTCGAGGAAGACTTCCGTCACCTAGAAGAGAACAATCTGTCGGTTTTCATCCGCACCATGAAACCCGGAGGAGAAATTCGTCCCGACCTGCATGGCGAGCAGTGCATGATTTCCGTCTATGGCGCCGACAAACCGGGCATTGTCTACCAGGTCGCCAATGTTCTGGGAGACCACCAGATCAATATTACCGACCTTAATACCAAGCTCATTGGTACTGCAGAAAAACCGGTCTATGTGATGATGATTGAAGCGGTACTGCCGCCAAACATTGAGATCGATCATGTGGAAAACTGGATGAGGGACTTAAAGCAGGAGCTGGATGTTGATATTTCCGTGCGTTCTTTGATCGCGATGGAGCTATAACAGATGGCCGTCCGAACTGTATTGGTCTATCCCGATCCGCTGCTCAAGGAAGTATCAGCGCCAATAGAAACATTTGATGATTCTGTACCTCAGCTGTTGCTTGACCTGGTCGACACCATGGTTGACGCCGGACATTCGGTCGGTATTGCTGCGCCGCAAATTGGAGACCTGCGCCGCGCCGTCGTCGTTGACGTATCCCGGAGCAAACTGGGGAAAAAGCAGGAAAATCATGGTTTAATTCAGATGGTCAATCCCGAAATTATCGAGCGTGAAGGATCTTGTGAAGCGCGCGAAGGCTGTATGTCGGTGCCCGAATACACAGGCAACGTCACCCGTGCTGAATCCATCCTTGTCCAGTATCAGGATGAGAACAATGTGAACCACGTTATTCGGTCCGAAGGGTTTGAGGCGATTGCCATCCAGCATGAAATCGACCACCTCGATGGGTTGCTCTTTCTTGACCGGGTCTCGAGCCTGAAAACCGGGCTTTTCCGACGCAAGCACTGATACGCCACCCTGTTGAACATTTCACTGGCTACAAAGTGACAACAATGAACGTTACCCTGCCAGGGCTCACTCCCAAAACATCGCGACAGGCCATCGGCTGGTGTGCGGTACTGGGCTCAGCCTTTTTCTTCTACCTCGCGACCCTGATCATCCGCTGGGGTGCCGCCCATGTTGATATTGCGTCAGCCTATTACGTTTTTGCCCGTTTCCTGGTTGGCTTGATCGTAGTGGCCGCCACCATGCTGCTGCAACGGCAAGTGCCAAAAGCTCGCAACTACCATTATCTGATCGGTCGTGCCGTGACTAATACGGCGGCGGTCTTCTGTTTTTACAAAGCGGTGGAGGTCGGATCGGTTGCCCAGGCCAATATTCTCAACATGACCTACCCCTTGTTTGTTGCCCTGTTTTCCTGGTTTTTTCTGCGCGGTCAACGCGATCTCGTGTCATTTGTCATTGTCCTGGTGGCGTTCACCGGTATCTGGCTGGTCCTGGCACCAGGCGACATGAATCTGGGTTCCGGCAGTTTATGGGGAATGGCTTCCGGAATTACTGCGGCGGCCGCGATTATCTACCTGAACATCAGTCGCCAGTACCATGATTCCCAGACCATTCTGCTTTACATGTTTGGTCTGGGAATGGTTTTTATCCTGATACTGTTTCATGAGACGATGTTCCTGCCAGACCGCACCGAACTCTTCTTCCTGTTAAGCTGCTCCGCCGCCGGTGTGTTGGGCCAATACCTGCTGACCTACGGCTTCGTGTTTGTTACCGCGGTCGAAGGCTCCATCCTTTCCTCCAGCCGTATCCTCATGGCGGCGCTGCTCGGCCCGCTGCTGGTAGCAGATCCGGTACTGACAGCAACCGGCTGGATCGGTGCCTTTCTGATTTTTTCCGCCAACGCCTCCCTGGCACTACGCAAATAGGTGATGGCGTCGCAAAAACTCACCTACTGCGGCGTTGCTGCCATCATTTCACTGCTTCGACGTACATAAGTACGTCTCATTGTTCAACAATAGCGCGCCTTGCATTTGGCGCTTTTTGCTTAGCCAACCCACCTGATGCTTTTTTGCAAAAGCATCAATTAGTTGATATCCAGAATCTTATGAGTCGGTGCGGCTGGTAATCTCAATCAGGTGATAACCGAATTGGGTTTTGACCGGACCCAGGACCTTGCCGATGTCCCCGGAAAAAACCACCTCATCAAACTCCTTGACCATCTGCCCGGGATAAAATTCTCCCAGTGCCCCTCCCTGCTTGCCGGACGGGCATTTTGAATGCTGTTTTGCCACAGCGGCGAAATCCTCACCGCCTTCGATCATTGTTTTCAAGGTATTACAGTCTGCCTCTGATGGCACCAGAATATGCCGCGCGCTTGCTTTTGCCATGTTCCTGTCTCCTTAGGTATTGAGTATCAATATGACCTGCAGTTCAGAATTACTGTTCCTGCGGATCGGGTTCGGGTGATTCGAGATGAATCGTCTGGGTCGGGTAAGCAATCTCAGCCCCGTTATCTTCAATAATCCCCATGATCTTGAGCATCACGTCCTCTTTGATGCCGTGAAATTCCACCCAGTTGGTGGTTTTGGTAAAGGTGTAGACCATCAATTCGATGGATGAGGCGGCGAAGCGATTTACATTGACGATCATTGTCAGATCAGCAGCGATAGCCGGATGCGAACACAGCATCTCCTTGACCTGTGTGACGATGACAGTAACTTTGTCGCCATCAGCATATCGGACACCAATATTTTCGTAAATACGCCGATTGCTCATCCGTGACGGATTTTCCACGGAGATCGTGGCAAACGTTGCATTGGGAACATACAACGGCCGCTTGTCAAAGGTACGAATACAGGTGAGTCGCCAGCCGATGTTTTCAACCGTACCTTCAATTTCCTTATCAGGCGAGCGGATCCAGTCGCCGACCTTGAAGGGCTGATCCAGATAGATCATCAGACCACCAAAAAAATTGGCAAGCAGATCTTTTGCGGCAAAACCGACGGCGATACCACCAATACCACCAAAAGCCAGCACCCCGGAGATGCTGAAACCCAGTGTCTGCAAAACCACCAGTGCGGTTGTAATCAGTACCGACAACCGCAGTAACTTGCCCAGCGCCGAAGCGGTTGTCGCATCAAGGGGTTTCTCCACCCTTTTGGGACTTTGAATTGTCACTTCACCCTTGTTGATCAAACCGGTCATAAACCAGGCAAAGATGACAATAAAAGACACTTCACGGCTCGGATCGATAAAATTAAAAATCGGCTCATTCGAAACCTGACGAACAACTTCGGCCGCCCATAACAGGCCATTAAGCCAGATAAAAACCCTTACCGGTTTGCGTGCTGAGCTGATCAGTAAATCGTCCCAGAAGGTTTTGGTGGTCAGGGCCGTTTTTTCAAGGCGATCAAAAACTCTTTTGACCCCATAACTGACAAAAGAGGTCATCAGAACAATGATAAAAGCCTGGATGACCCAGGCATAATTTCCGCTAAGATTAAACGTATCTAAAAACTGAACAATGATTTTATTGAGTGTTTCTTCCATCGACTTCTCCAGATCGTTTTCCAACAGCCTGCTAATGACAAACAACATCCATCGTCAGGTGACGGAACAGATTGTAACAACCCATCAGGGCAACCAGCACGCCGGCCCCTTTCAGCATCCAGTTGCGCTTGCGGCTGAACCACTGGGCGGCACTACCAACCAGAAACAGGGACGGAATGGTACCAACACCAAAAGCAATCATGGTCACGGCACCGCGCATGGGATCAGCGCTACCTGCGGCGGTTATCGCCATGGCGTACAGCAGGCCACAAGGTAAAAAGCCGAACAGCAGCCCCAGCGGCAAGGCCGACAACGCCGCCGGCAATCGGCGTAATCCGTTGACCGCGCGGGTCAGGTAATGAATCGGGCCGGCAAATTCAAGGGCCATGATATTGACCCGTTTGAACAGTCCGGCACTGCCGAGGCCGATCACAATGACCAGAATATCACTGAATACCAACAGGCCCAGGGTTACCTGCTGGTACGAACCGCTCAGCGCCAGAGCCGAACCAAGCCAACCGACCACCAGTCCGATAGCACCGTAAGTGATGGTCCTGCCGACATTATAGAGAAGATGAAACAAGGGGCCGCTGTTGCGGCCATCAGCTGTCAGAGACAGGGCCGTAACAATACCACCACACATACCGATACAGTGAGCGGAACCGAACAACCCGGTCATGAGCGCCAGGGAATAAAGAGGATCCATAATGCCATTCTCCGTTGCTGCAACATCATCCTGTTTGTTGAATTCACCAGGCTCTTGTCGTTACTGCTTTTTACTGGTAAAAGGGTGCTCCAGACTGTCATGAAAATTTCATTGCTGTTTATGCTACCG
>JAWLDI010000170.1:0-5076 GCA_041686715.1 Pelovirga sp. | reverse complement strand
GTAATATTTCCGAAAATGTTTCTGCTGCCCGCAGCCGGATCATGGACGCCGATATCGCTCAGGAAACCTCTAACCTGACCAAGTTCAACATTCTGCAGCAGGCTGGTGTGTCGATCCTGGCACAGGCTAACCAGCAGCCCCAGTTGGCGTTGAGTCTGTTGGGTTAATAACGTAACCCCAACCCGTAGGGGCGGTTCGCGAACCGCCCCTACTTCTCCCCTGACAAGGGGGGATTAGAGGGGGGTTAGAATTCAGGCAAAACAAAAACCGGGAATCGGCTTTAAAAAACCGGTTCCCGGCTTTTCCCGCTGATGGCGGATACGCTCACGGAGGAGCATATGAACGTTGAGAGCTTGATACCGACCCAGGGTGCCGGGCAGTCCCAGTTAAGCAAGGGGGCTGACCAGGTGACCGAGGCACGTAAACAGAAGGCCGATGCTGATGTCAGCGACAACGCCCGGGAGCAGATTCAGCCGGAGGAATTGCTGCAGCAGATTAATGCCTTGACAGAAGATGGCATGTACAGTGTGCGTTTCGAGAACGATAAACAGGCCGGTGAAATGGTGGTGAAGATTGTCGATCGAGATACGGACGAGGTGATACGGCAGATCCCGCCGGAAGAACTGTTGAATCTGACCCAGCGGATGAACGATCTGCGCGGTAACCTGGTGCAGGCCGAAGGCTGAAATTGCCGGTAACGGAGGTTCGTGATGTCGATTACATTTGGTGGCCTGGCAACAGGAATAGATACGGAAGCGATCATATCCTCGTTGATGGAGATTGAACGGCGACCGATTGAGCGACTGGAGCAGGAACAGGCTTATTTTAAAAATCGGTTGAGCGCTTTTTCCAAACTCGATGAAAAGCTGAAGGCTTTTCTCGGCAAGGCAGAAGCTGTTGACAGTACAAGGGAACTGAATTCACCTGCAGTAAAGGCCAGCAACGATGAATATCTGGTGGCCTCAGCCAGTAGTACTGCCGGCGTGGGTTCCTACCAGATGACAGTTATGGCGCTGGCGCAGCAACAAAAAGACGTCAGTCAGGGCTATGTGAGCAAATCTGATGCGGTCTTCGGCACCGGGACAATCAGTTTAACCGTGGGAGGCGAGGCTCACTCCATCGCTATTGATACGGAAAACAACTCTCTGGAGGGTATTGCCGGGGCAATCAATGATGCCGGTCTGGGTGTTGGAGCAACAATTATCAACGATGGTACCGAATCTCCCTATCGATTGGTTCTGACCGGAGATGATGTGTCACAGGCTTTTTCTCTGGATGCTTCAGGCTTAAGTGGCGGAACCGACCCGGTTCCTGCCATGAGTACTACCCAAGGCTCCCAGCAGGCGCACCTGGTCATTGATGGTATTGATGTCTATGCGGATAGCAACAGTGTTGAGCAGGCCATTCCCGGCTTGTCATTAGACCTGTTACGGGCTGATCCTGATGTGAGTACAACGGTCAATGTTTCTACCGATAAGGATGCCGCTACCGAAAAAATTAAAGAGTTTGTTACAGCGTACAATGGTGTTGTCTCTTTTATTGCCGATCAAAGTGATTCCGGGTGGGGCAATGATTCTTCCTTTCGGGCGGTCAAGGGCCAGTTGCAGAACTTTTTGACCTCTATTCATGGGGAGGGGCGTTTCAACAGCCTTTCCCAAATTGGTTTTGAAACACAGCGTGATGGCAAGATTACCCTCAACGAGACCATGCTCAGCCAGGCAATGTCCGAGGATTACGAAGCCGTTGTTGGTCTTTTCGCCGGCTCTGGTGAGGTCTCAGGGGTCAGTGAGCAGTTTGCAGCGTATCTGCAGGGTGTTACCGACAGGACAGATGGTATTTATGCCGGTCGCAAAACAAGCACTGACAGCAGTATCCGCCAGATTGATCAACGTATCACCAGCCTTGAAGCACGCATCGATCAGAGAGAGCAGACCCTGATGGCCCAGTTTGGTGCGATGGAGCAGCTGGTCAGCGGTCTTAACGCGCAAGGGGGGTATCTGATGCAGCAATTGTCGGCCGTTCCGACGGTTGGTGGATAAGACATGAGGACAATCGGAGCAGGACCGCAATAACCCCGGAATCAGGAGTTAACTAATGAACGCTTATTCCAACCAGTATCACAACAATCAGGTGATGACCGCTTCTTCCGAGCAGATTCTGATCATGCTTTATGATGGTGCCATCCGCTTTGTGCGTCAGGCCGGCCAGGCTATTGAAGGTGGGCGTCCAACAGAAAAGTCAGAGGCCATAGGCAAGGCCATGGCGATTGTGACGGAGTTTTCCAATACCCTCGATTTTGAAGTGGGCGGAGCGATTGCTGACAACCTGTACCGTCTCTACGACTTTGTCATACGCGAACTCTCTGCCGTCAATGCTCGTGGCGATGTCAAGCGCCTTGAGGCGGTGGAGCGGGTATTGCTTGATTTGCGCGAAGGTTTTGTCGGTGCCATTGAAGCCAATCGAGAGACTGCAGCGCAGTCACCGGTTGCAGCTGATACTGGTGAGACGAGGCGAGTTGCTGTTTCTTTTTAAGATTGGCGGCTGCAAAAAAAGACAATTTCCGGCCACTTTGATAGAGGCTGGGAACAGGATAAAATATGGAACACTGCCTGAAAAAATCGATTGAGCAGTATCGCGGGATCATTGATCACGCGCGGCATCTTGAAGGGCTGTTGCAGGATGCCGATCCGGCCGAGCTGCAGGGCTATACCGAGACGTTGCAGCAACTGCAGGATGAAGCCAGTGTGAACGATGAGCTGGTTTTTGACCTGTACTCCAGTGATGCCGACTACTGGAAGCAGCACCCGCTGTTTATCGAGCGGGCGCAGCTGCTTGAGCAGATTGTTGAGCTGAACCATTTGCTATTGCCAAGAATTCGTGGCATCATGGCTGTTGTTGCCAGTGAGCTGGCTCAAATTAAAAGCGGTCGGACCGCTGTTGCCGGCTATCATCGTCCCGCAACCGGCACCCCTCTGGCAGCGCGAGGAGTTGGTTAACGGCGGACGGGATAATTTTCCACAATTGCAGGTTGTTAGAAAATCCAGTAGTTACTCTTGATCAGGGAGCCGGGCTAACTGGATTTTTTCTTTGAGCTTGTACTGCTTTCCAATGTAAAGTGAAATCTATGTCCGTACTTGACTATTTGCAGGAATACCGCGTCGTCAAGGTTACCCTGCCCCTCGCAGGGGGAAAACAGAGCCATCTTGATGGTGTTGCCAGGGCGACAGCTCCTCCCCGGTTTGAAATCACCTTTCTTCCCGATCAGCTGGAAACATTACAACTGGATATGGAAACCACCTGTCGGGTGATGCTGGACGTTGCCGGTGAACATAAAGCCATCAGTGCCCGCATTGTAGAGCAGCCAACAGCGGAGCGGTTGGAGCTTGAACAGGTTGAAAGTTTTACCTACAAGCAAAAACGCGAATATTTCCGGGTTGATGCCGATCTGTCGGTGAGTTACTGGGTGATTGACGATGAACATCCGGTCGCCAGTTCAGTGAAGTCACCGGTTAATATCAGCGGTGGCGGCATTCGCCTGCCGGTGTCGCAACAGTTACCGGAGGGTGCTCAGGTAGGGTTCGAAATCCTGATCGATGACCCCCGCGCAGTGATTGAATGTGTCGGAGAAGTGGTCAGCTGTTACGAGGACAGCAATGGAATATTTGCCGCCTTCAGGTTTGTCGGCATGGAAGCGGAGGATCAGGACGCTATTATCTCCTTCTGCCTGGCCGAACAACGCAAGCAGTTGCGGTTGAAAGTCAAAGTGCTGGGTCCACCTTCACAGGAATAGCTGGATTGCATGTCTGTTCTGGATCATCTGAATGATTACCGTGTTGTTAAGGTCACCCTGCCGGTAGAGGGGGGTGTCGTTGCACCCTTGGATGCTGTCGCCAAGGTCACCAAACCGCCGCAATTTGAAGTGATTTTTTTACAGGGGCAGTTGGAGCAGTATGCTCTTGATCCCACTGTGTTGTGTCGCTTGTCTTTTGATGTTGCCGGATCAATCAAATCTATTCAGGCTCGTATCGTTCATCAGCCCGCGTCTTCCAAGCTGATAATGGAGCTGGTGGAGTCCTTTTCTTATTTACAGCAGCGTGAATATTTTCGGGTTGACGCCGAGCTGGTTGTCAGCTGGTGGATATTTGATGAGGATGACGCACCGGCAATAACGACCCAGGGGATGGTCAATATCAGCGGTGGCGGTCTGCGTTTCCCGGTTGCTGAAAAGGTTGCCAGAGGGGCGAACCTCGGGTTGAAGATTCTGCTTGATCCGGAGCGGGAGATGATTGAGTGTGTCGGAGAGGTGGTGGGAACCTATCTGCTCGGCCGTCAGCATTCCCTGGCACTGAAGTTTGTCAAAATCGATAATGTTGATCGGGATGCCATTATCGCCTTTTGTCTGGCCGAGCAGCGCCGCCAGTTGCGTGTCAAGGTACAGGTGTTGGACGCTCTCTAGCCGCCCCCCTTTCTAAGCCTGCCCTTCCAGCGCCCAACTCCCCTTGCCGAAAGGCAGGTGGAAGCCGTCGCGCACATCGACATAAACAGATTGAATGGAGTGCCAGACTTCGGTGCGGTTGCGACCGTTGCTTTTAGCCCGGTAGAGGGCCTGATCGGCCAGCTCCAGCAGCTGCGCAACATCTCCATTTTCGATATTTGTTGAGCTGCTGATGCCGATGCTGACGGTAACCGGTTGATGATCCTGCGGGAGTTTCGCTGACATAGCGGCGATATTGCGGTGGATGCGCCGGGCCAGAATGGCGGCGTCCTTGGCTGTCGTATCGGGGAGGATAACGGCAAACTCTTCGCCCCCGTAACGGCAACAGATATCGGTATCACGGGCGGATTTTTTCATGGCAGCGGCAACCAACTGCAGAACATGATCGCCGGCCTGGTGACCGTGGAGATCATTGAACTGTTTAAAGTGATCAAGATCCATCAGCAGCAGAGCATAAGGGGTCTGGTGTCGGCGACATCTGGCCGCGGCCTGTTGCATGCTCAGATCGAACGTGGCGCGGTTGCCGATACGGGTCAGGGGATCAGTCAGGGCCATGCGTTGTAATTCTTCCTGGCTGCTGT